>JBAXOA010000016.1:0-57640 GCA_037133495.1 Mariniphaga sp.
GTTAGCCCATTCGGAAATAACGCCGTTTGAATACTGTGCAGCAGTAAAAATTATTATAGAAGAAGGCACTTGCAAAGGTGTTCAGACGATACAATATACAACCGGAGAGAATATTGTTTTTTGCGGGAAAGCGACTATACTTGCTACGGGAGGTCTATCGCGCCTCTATCTTCGCTCGACAAATCCCTATACAGCAACGGGCGATGGTATTGCATTGGCATGGCAAGCAGGTGCGCGACTTGCCGATATGGAATTCATCCAGTTTCATCCAACCGCCTTGTCAATTCCTGGAGAGGAAGCTTACCTGATCAGCGAAGCGGTAAGAGGCGAAGGTGCTCACTTGCTCGATGTCAACGGAATCAGGTTTATGCCTGAAATACACACACTTGCAGAATTAGCTCCAAGAGATGTAGTAGCTTCTGCAATTTTCAAACGTATACAAGAGACAGGATCGCCGGTATTTCTTAGTCTCAGACATCTTGCTAACGAAACACTGATTGATCGCTTTCATTCGATTAATGCGCATATTAAGCCATTGGGAATAGATCTGCTGAATGACTTGATTCCAATTGCACCTGCTGCTCATTATATGGTCGGAGGAATCAGAACTGACACCTGGGGGCAAACCAATATAACGGGTCTTTTCGCATGCGGAGAAGTAGCGGCCACCGGCGTGATGGGAGCAAACAGGCTAGCAAGCAACTCTCTGCTCGAATGTCTCGTCTATGGAAAGAGAGTGATTGATAAAGCGAGACATATAAATAAATGCTTACCTTTAACAATCGAGCCGGAGTCAATTGTATTGCATCCGGAAACTGATCACGAATTTCTTAAAATAAAAAATGAGCTTGCCATCATAATGAGTGATAAAGTGGGAATTGTCCGCAGTGCCGAAGGGCTGGAGTGGGCGCTTTCCAAAATCGAGTCGATTGCACTTCATTACAAGGAAACGGACGCAGATTATAATTATCATAAAATTAATAATCTCACTGATATCTGCCGTATTATTACGCTTTCGGCCCTTGAGCGAAAAGAGAGCAGAGGCGGGCATGTAAGAACCGATTTCCCTGTCGAAGTTGAGGATCAATTACATCATATCATTCAGGAAAAAGGTAAACGAATCGAAAACGAAGCTGTCATAATATAATGGATAAAAGCAGTTTAAACTTTGACACTATAAAATCAGTCATCGATTTTGCATTTGCAGAAGATATTGGGGATGGTGACATCACCACAAATTCATTGATTCCCATTGATTTGCAGACAAAAGCCACTATGGTGGCAAAATCATCAGGTATGATTGCAGGTCTGGCAGTTGCAGAATATATTTTTCGAACACTGAATGCAGAAATTGAATTTAAAGCTTTCGTTTCTGATGGTGATTTTATTAATAAAGGCGATCTCATTTTGGAAATTAAAGGTTCTTACAGGGCGTTGTTAACAGGCGAACGACTGGCTTTAAATTTCCTGCAGCGCATGAGTGGGATTGCGACAATGACAAATCGTTGCGTTAAGGAATTATCAGGTTATAAAACCCAAATACTCGATACCAGGAAAACTGTACCAGGTTTGCGTCTTTTGGATAAATATGCAGTTAGAATGGGTGGGGGCACTAACCATAGGATTGGGCTTTACGATATGGTTCTTATTAAAGACAACCATATTAAAATTGCAGGAGGAATATCCGCAGCAGTGGCACAAATTAAAAAAAGTGTACCCAATAATATAAAGATTGAGGTTGAAGTAACATCTTTCGAAGAGGCTAAGGAGGCTTTGGCTGCCGGAGCAGACATTATTATGCTTGACAACATGACAACTGCAAACATGGCAGAAAGCGTAAAGTTCATTGATGGTCGTGCCAAAGTAGAGGCTTCGGGAAATATGACAATCGAACGTCTGAAGGAAGTTGCGTCAACCGGGGTTGATTTTATTTCGATTGGGGCGCTAACCCATTCGGTTATTGCATTTGATATTAGTATGAACATAGCATCATAAAAAATTGAACCTGGTAATCGACATAGGAAACAGTCAGACTAAAGTTGGAATATTCAATGCTGATGAGCTCGTTCAAACGAGCTGCATGGAAATATTTAATTCTGAGAGATTAGACGATTTACAACGGATCTATCCCGGTTTAAATCGCGCAATCCTATCCTCTGTAGCCGAAGTTGATGAAGATTTATTAAAAAAATTAAACAAAGAATATCCTGTTTTTGTCGAATTTAATCATCAGACAGCTGTTCCGATTACAAATCTTTACGAATCACAAGCAACCTTGGGGCTCGACAGAATTGCGGCAGCGGTGGGGAGCATTTCACTCTTTCCCGGCAAAAGACTGTTGGTGATTGATGCGGGTTCCGCAATAACTTTTGATTTAATCGATGAAAAAAAACAGTTTTTAGGGGGAAATATCTCTCCCGGATTAGAAATGAGGTTCAAGGCGCTGCATGAATTTACCTCGAAACTTCCGGAAATCGCGAAAGCCGATCAATGGAGGGAAACAGGGAAGACAACTGAAGAGGCCATACGTGCCGGAGTTCAAAACGGTATGATCTTCGAAATTGATGGAATGATCGACCTTATACGTAAAGACTGGCCGGAGTGCCAGGTTATTTTAACCGGTGGTGATTCATTCTTTTTTGATAAAAAGTTAAAAAACACCATCTTTGTAAAATTTGAAATTACCCTCATAGGGTTAAACCGAATTCTTGAATATAATGCTGAAAAAAATTAGTGGTACATTCGTAATTGTGACAGCGCTTATTCTGCTGTCTTCCGTGTTGAAAGCTCAGGATCAAAACAGCTCCAGCACAAGTTCTCCATATTCCCGTTATGGTATTGGAACTCTTAGCGGATACTCGTTGGGGCGCAGTTCCGCGATGGGAGGAATCGGGATTGGAACCCGTTATGGTATGGATATAAATACCGGCAACCCGGCTTCATACACGGCCATTGATTCAATGACCTTCCTGATGGATTTTGGAGGAACATCCAAAAACACAATTTACAAAACAGGCAGTAAACAGAACGGAAGCAATGATGTAAACTTTAATCATCTTATATTTTCGATTCCTGTGAAAAAATACTGGGCAGCGGCATTCGGTATTTTACCATATTCAGATAAAGGCTATAATATTGCTGTAACTGAAGAAACGACCTCTCTTTATTCTTCTACTTCAATCAATGGTACAGGATCCTTGTCGAAAGCCTTTATCGGAAATGCTTTTAAAATAGGAAAAAATCTCTCTGTCGGAGTAAATGCCTGGTATCTTTTTGGCTCTCTTTCTGATACTTACTATTTAAACTTTCCCAATGATGCGGCTTCGTATGATTATCTTTTAGAGAACAAATTAACTGTACATAATTTTGGGCTGACGGCAGGTGTGCAATACTCCTGGAAAACAAAAAATAAAAACCAGTGGGTATTAGGAGCGGTTTTCGAACCAAAACAAAATATGTCTTCGAAATTTGTGATACATGAAGAACGGGTTCTATTCAGAAATTCCACAAGCAGCGCTCCCATCGTTGACACAATTCGTCACCAAGAAAGTCTGACCAAAGGACTAACACTTCCTTTAACTCTGGGAGGCGGATTCTCCTATACCTATAAGAATAAGCTTATGCTGGGAGGGGACATATATCATCAGAAGTGGGGTCAGACCATATTTTTAGGAAGCACCTCTCCCAACCTCACAAATAGTACACGCTATTCATCGGGCCTTGAATTTACACCTAATGAATATTCAATCAGAAGCTATTGGTCAAGAGTCAGATATAGAGCCGGATGCTTTTATGAAAATTCCTATTTAACAATTAACGGAGAGCAGATTAAAGGCTATGGAGTCACCTTTGGAATGGGGATGCCTTTTAGCCGCTCAGTTTCTTCTCTGAACATATCAGCAGAACTTGGCCGTTTGGGAACTACCAGTAACAATCTCATCAGCGAGTCGTATGGAAAATTCACTTTTCATCTTCTTTTGCATGACAGATGGTTTATTAAAAGAAAATTCGACTAAATACCAATTCAGTTAGGATATGAAGACGACCTTCAAATCTTCAGCACTTGTAATTCTGATCTTTTTTTTCGGAATCGCTGAAGGTATGTCTCAGTCAAGGATTATTACAGGTACAGTATATGATTTAAAGGGGAAACCGGTAGCCGGAGTAAAAGTTTCAGCTCATCCTGTGCCAAGATCGTCTTATTTTACAAGTTTTGACGGTGTATATGAGCTTACGATAAACTCTAAAACCAAATATATTTTATTTACTTTCCCTGATCGTAAAGAAAAATTGAATATAGAAGGGAATACCCGCAATGTTATTGATTTCGGTAAAAAACATTAATTTACTTTCGACTTAAATTTCGAATTTGAACAAGCAGCAACACATTAGAAGGAGGCTGAATCAATGAAAATACAATCATCTGTCTTCGTTTTTTGCCGAAGTAATAATCGGAAAATCAATAAAATGCGGCTGATCGCACTTGTTTTGATTGTTGTAATGTTTGTTATTTCCTGCAGCTCAAAAGTAGCTTCTGATATCCCGCCTGATTTTATCAGCAATAAAAAAACGCCTTCAATTGAAGCAACTAATTTTGAGACTTCCTACACGGATTCCGGTATCATCAGATATTTTCTGAAAACCCCCAAACTTTTAATCTTTGATCAGGAAAAAGCGCCTTATAAAGAATTTCCTGAAGGGTTTCAGCTTCACCAATTTGACGAAAATCACAAGATTATCTCCGAATTATCGGCCAATTATGGAAAAAACCTCGAACATGAGCAAACCTGGTTCGCTTCTGGCAACGTTGTAATGGTTAACAATAAAGGAGACACATTACGTACAGAAGAGCTGACATACCTTATTAAGGAGGACAGGATCTTTTCTGATAAATTTGTAAGCATAAAACAAGGAGATCAGGACATAACAGGCACGGGAGGGTTCGAGTCCGATTCACAAATGACGAAATGGACCTTTAAAAAAACAAAAGGACATATTTATGTTGAAGAACATTAAGATAAGCAGCTGTCGTCTTTTTTTGCGTCCAGAAAATGCCTTTTCTTCTTTAAACTATTGAAATTACTCCTTAATAAGCCAAAAATGGCACGAACAATTTAAATTTCATAGTTGCGCCGTGAATTAAAAGCCGAATTATACTATCTTCGTACCCTCGTAAACAATAAAAAAGTAATAATAAAGTAACCAAATATCGATGGCAACATTACAGAAAATCAGGAACCGTGCCGGAATTGCGATTGCAATATTCATTGGTATGGCACTCGCAGCCTTTATTCTCGGCGACTTGTTCAAATCTTCGAGTTCGATCATGCGTGGCAAGCAAATGGAATTAGCTGAAATTGATGGAAAAGGGGTAACCTTTCCTGAATTTCAAGCTAAAGTAACTGAGCTGGAAGAGATTTACAAAATGAATTCAGGCAAAACATCTCTTGACTTGCAAACTACTGAGCAGATTAAGGAGCAGACCTGGCAGAGTGTCGTAAGGAGTCTGACTATGAAAGACATCTACGAAAACCTAGGTATCGGAGTTAGCTCTGCGGAACTTTTTGACATGGTTCAGGGAAAAAATCCGCATGCCATCATTCAAAGCATTTTCCGTGATCCAAAAACAGGAACTATTAATCGAGGCGCACTTATACAGTTTTTAAAATACCAGCAAACCAACAGCGCCGGCAAGGAAAGAAACTATTGGTTGTTCATTGAAAATCAAATTATTGAGGAACGTTCGTTTTCAAAATACAATAACCTTTTGGCAAAAGGGATTTATGTTACCGGTGAAGAATCCAAAAATGACCTTAAAAGTCGTAACCATCAGGCAAATATTCAGTTCGTTGCAAAGTCTTATACATCAGTCTCAGACAGCGCTGTAAAAGTTTCGGACGCTGAACTTAAAGCCTATTACGATAAAAACACCGAAAAATACAAACAGGAAAATAACAGGAGCATTGAGTACATTTCATTTCCTGTTGTTGCATCAAAATCAGATGAAGACAAACTGATTAAATGGGCAAACGATATCAAAGCCGAATTTTCGACTGTTGAAGATCCTGCCGCATTTGTGAATATTAATTCTGATGTTCCATTTGATCCTTCTTATTTCAAAAAAGATGACTTGTCTCCTGAAATAGGCGGATTTGCTTTTGGAGGTAAAGTCGGAGATATTTATGGCCCATACAAAGATGGCAAGAGCTGGAAATTGGCCAAAATTCAAAAATTCGAAGAGCTTCCCGATTCTGTTGAAGCGCGTCATATCTTAATCAAAGTAAGCTCACAGGCGGAATTAGCCACTGCCAACAGAAAGATCGACAGCCTGAAAAACCTTATAGTAGTTAAAGGACAGAAATTTGAGGATGTTGCCCGTGCTAATTCTGAGGATACCGGAACGGCAAATAATGGAGGAACTGTGGGTTGGATGCGACGTGGCACAATGGTTAAACCTTTTGAAGATGCGGCATTTTTCGGCAAGTTAAATGATATTCAAATTGTAAAAACACAATTTGGAGTTCACCTTATTCAGGTCACCAAACGCGGAAATACAACACATAATGTCCAGCTGGCAATTATCAACCGATTGATCGAACCTAGCAGTCAAACCTATCAGGCTACTTACACATTAGCATCGAAGTTTGCGAGCCAAAATCAGGATTTAAAAAAATTCAGTGATGCCATTGCCACTCAGGGATTAAATAAAAGGCTTGCAAATATTCGCGAAAACGACAAAGATATTACCGGTTTGGAAAACTCCCGGGTATTGATTCGCGCTGCCTATAAGGCAAAAACGGGCTCAATAATTTTAAGTTCTGAAGGAACACCAATATTTGAATTGGGAAATCAGTTTGTAATTGCCACTTTAACCGGAGAACAAGAGAAAGGTGTTGCATCCTTTAACACTGTAAAAACACGTATTGAACTTGAAGTTAAGAAAGAAAGAAAAGCGCAACAATTGATTAGCAAGATGTCAGGAAAAAATGAACTTAGTCAATTGGCTTCACAACTTGGTGTTAGTATCGGCGAGGCTCAAAATATTGCATTCGATACAAATACAATTCCCGGTCTTGGATTTGAACCTGCAGTTGCGGGTGCTTCTTCAGCGCTGAATGCAAACCAGGTCTCAAAACCGGTGGCCGGAATAAATGGTGTTTATGTAGTGAAAGTTGCTACAGTTACACCAGGTACAGATCAGGATGTGGCTGCCAATAAACAAAGACTTTCAGCATCTATTAGCTATCGTGCAAATATGCTTGCATTCGAAGCTTTACGCGAACATGCGAAGATCGTTGATAAACGTGCAAAATTCTATTAATCAGAATATTTACCATAAAAAAAGCCGCTTATTCAGCGGCTTTTTTTATGGTAAATATTCTTTATATCCTCAGACATTGCGTTGCGCAGCGTAAATAAATACGTCCATACAGTCTCAAGGAAGCTTGCACACATTTGCTTTATTTTCAACGGATTGACTAAAACAGTCTCGAATTGAACCGACTTGAGACAGGACTGGTTCAATCTGCTTTTTATGCGGGCTATTTTTTATTCGCCTTTCGGCAAGAAAAATAATTTGAAGCAGATAGCCCAATTAATCAAAAAACCAAGCTTTCAACACTCAAAATGATGGGTAAATATGCCTATATTTGTTAATCAATCAAGATCAGATGAAAAATATCATTATAGTTTCTGCCGTTTTTATTTTATTGACTACTGCTTGTGATGAGCAGTTAGATCAGGCCATCATCACTGATCCGGCAGCGCATAATATGAAGATCATTCCTGCAAACCCGTTCAGCTCAGACGAAATAAAACTGATTGTTTATGATGACTGCTCTTATCATACTTTGACGGGAATGAAGATCATCGGGAAATCCATTGAAATTGAAAAGCAGTTCAATAGTATGATGATGATGCCTTGCTTCATGCGTAACGATACCATCATCATCGGAAAATTACCGGAAGGGAGCTATACCATCAACTACAAATTATTGGATAATGCCAAAGTGCCTCCTAAAATATCCATTTTTTTAACCTATAAACTATTGATTTCCAAATGACTAATTTTAACGATAGAACATGGCTGCAATCCGTATAAATTTTATTCTATTCGTCTTATTAAGCTCCTTTCATACCCTTTATGGCCAACAAGAAGTAAAAATTAACTTTGCCGCCAAAGGTCGTACCTACGAAGGAATCGGTGCACTCAGTGCTGGAGCATCAACCCGTTTGCTGATGGATTATCCTGAACCTTTTCGAAGCCAGGTCCTCGACTTCCTCTTCAAACCCAAATACGGAGCCAGTCTTCAACACCTCAAAGTCGAGATTGGCGGTGATGTAAACTCAACCTGCGGAACCGAACCCAGCCATGCCCGTACCCGCGAAGAATTTGAAAATCCCAAAGCTGAATATTTTCAGCGTGGTTACGAATGGTGGTTAATGAATGAGGCTAAAAAACGCAATCCTGAAATCTATCTCGATTGCCTGGAGTGGGGCGCTCCGGGCTGGATCGGCGAAGGAAAGTACTATTCGCAAGACAACATAAACTATATGATTTCGTTTATTAAGGGAGCAAAGAAATACCATAATCTGAATATCGACTTTGCAGGAATCTGGAACGAGAGAATGTACAACATCGATTTTATCAAAAATCTGCGAAAGGCACTGAATGAAAACGGATTGAAGGCTGTAAAACTGGTTGCTGCCGATTTGTGCTGCCATCAGCAATGGCAAATTGCCGACGATATGAAACAAGACGAAGAACTTCGTAAATCAATTGATATCATAGGCGACCACTATACTGAAAGGGACAGAGCCTATAACAGCAGTGAGAACGCCAAATCCTTCGGTATTCCCATCTGGAACAATGAAGGCGGACCATGGAAAGGCGATTGGGCAGGATTTGAATACCTGGCAAAAATGTACAACCGCGACTATATCGAAGGACGAATGACTAAGAATATCACCTGGAGCCTGATTACCTCCTATTTTAATAACCTTTCGCTCCCCAATTCAGGACTGATGACAGCTAACACACCATGGTCGGGGTTTTATGAAGTCGAACCCGCTGTCTGGGTTGTGGCTCATACCACGCAGTTTGCCGATCCGGGCTGGAAATACATCGATTCAGGATGCGGATATCTCAATGGCAAAGGAAGTTTTGTGACTTTGGTTGCTCTATCTGCCAAACCCAATTTCAGCATTATTGCAGAAACGATGGATGCAACGCAACCCCAGACAACCACTTTCGAAATAAACAATACTTCAAAGGCAAAAAAAATATTCGTCTGGCGAACAATAGTCAAAGGCAGTACTTTTGAACAACAAACACCTGTTCTTATAAAAAACAACAAGTTTACCGTGACCCTTCAGCCCAAAGCATTGTACACCTTCACCACAACTACCGGACAGCAAAAAGCCATCGCCACACCTGCAGAAAATAAATCGTTTCCATTCCCGTTTAAGGCGGGTTTTGAAGATGAAAAACTATTGGCAACCCCAAGATATTTTTCCGATCAAGGCGGTGCTTTTGAAGTCGTTAAAAGAAATGATCAGCAAGGTAATTGTCTGAGACAGGTGATTACAAAGAAAGCTATTGAATGGGAAGAAGGACCAATTTTCAACCAAACCGTCGTGGGAGACACATTGTGGACTGATTATTCGGTAAGCTGCGGGATATTTTTTCCGGAAGCATACAGCTATGCAACGATTTTGGCCCGGGCAACCGAAATGTACCGGTCGCACAAAATACCGGAAGCATACCTTTTAAAATTGCAATCTTCGGGCAAATGGGAATTAACAGCAGGAGCAAAAAAACTGGCTGCAGGATTGACGGTTTTAAATCCCCATAGCTGGCATACCATTTTGCTTGAGACAAAAGGAGATAAAATTAAAGCGAAGATTAACGGAAATATTGTGGCTGAGGTAACTGATTCAAAATACACGCATGGGATGATTGGGCTGGGAAGCAGTTTTAACCTTGTTGATTTTGATAATGTGGAAATAAAATGAGATGAGTTTGTACATGTTATAAAACATTTTTTTCCTATCGCAAAGCTTTGCGAAACCCATTGCGGAATATTAGTGGCTATAAATATTTGTAAGAGAGGATATTATTGGCAATATTTGTATGGATTAAAAGAAATCTGCAATTTAAAAAAATAAAAAATGAAACGAATTATTGTAGCCGGAGCCGGCGGATTTATCGGAGGACATTTATCCAGAAAATTAAAAGATATGGGTCATCATGTTAGAGCGGTTGATAAAAAACCCATGAATCAATGGTATCAGGTTCATAACGACATCGATAATCTTGTGCTTGATCTCAACAGCAAAGAAAATTGTTACACGGCGCTAAATGGTTTTAACGAAGTATTTAATCTTGCAGCCGACATGGGGGGAATGGGTTTCATTGAAAATCACAAGGCTGAATGTATGCTGAGTGTACTGATCAACACCCATTTGCTGATGGCCGCCAAAGATTTGGGCATCGACCGGTTTTTCTATGCTTCATCAGCATGTGTATATAATGGCGACAAGCAGCAGGATACCCAAAATCCGGGTCTGAAAGAATCAGATGCCTATCCTGCCCAGGCAGAAGATGGGTACGGATGGGAAAAATTGTTCTCAGAGAGAATGTGCCGGCATTTTCGTGAAGATTATGGAATAAACACCCGCGTGGCCCGTTTCCACAATGTTTTCGGACCACACGGAACGTGGGATGGTGGCCGCGAAAAAGCACCGGCCGCAATGTGCCGTAAAGTTCTCGAAGCTGAATTATATGGAAAAGATGAGATCAACATCTGGGGTGATGGAGAGCAAACCCGGAGCTTTATGTACATCACCGAGTGCGTAGAAGGTATCCTTAAAATAATGTACAGCGATATTATTGATCCTATCAATTTGGGAAGCAGCGAAATGGTATCTATCAACCAGCTGGTTGATATTGTCGAAAAGATCGGCAATATAAAACTGAAACGAACCTATGATCCGGATGCTCCAAAGGGAGTTCGCGGACGAAATAGTGATAATACGCTGATTCTTGAATTACTTGGCTGGGAACCAACTTTACCCCTGGCAACAGGGATGAAAGAAACCTACGACTGGATAAAGACTCAAATGACAAGTGGTGGCATTAAATAATTCCATGAAGGATAAAAAGGTATTGGTCAGCGGATGTTACGACCTTCTTCACGCCGGACATATTGCTTTTTTTAAAACAGCAGCCCAATACGGCAAACTTTATGTGAGCATTGGGACAGATGATAATTTATTTCGCCTTAAAGGAAAGAAGCCTTATTTTACTCAGGAAGAAAGGGTTTACATGGTGGGTGCAGTAAAATATGTGGCCGAAGCATTTGTTGCTTCAGGCGATGGGATACTTGACTTTGTAGAAGATATGAAACGTATTCGGCCTGACTATTTTGTTGTAAATACAGATGGGTTCACAGAAGGAAAAAAGCAAATTTGCGATGAAAATAATGTAGAATTAATAGTTTTGGAGCGAATTCCGGAATCCGGACTACCTGCCAGATCTAGTTCCCAGTCGAAAAAAGATTTAAAACTACCCTACCGTTTGTGTCTGGCCGGTGGATGGCTGGATCAGCCGTGGGTTTCGCAGGTTCACCATGGATCATGTATTGTAGCGCAGATATGGCCTGATCACGACTTCAACGACAGATCGGGGATGGCTACCAGCTCACGCAAAATTGCCAGCGAATTATGGGGAGATAAATTCCCGGATGGTAACCCTGAACGCCTTGCCCGCTTAATTTTTGGTGCCGAAAATCCTCCGGGATCCGAATATATTTCAGGAGCACAGGATCAGCTTGGCATTCTGATGCCGGGAGCCAACCGGCTGCATTTCGATGGTAAATACTGGCCTTCTAAAATTGAATCTATAACGGATGCCGAAACCTGTGATTGGCTCTCGCGTGTGCTGCACCTGATCCCGCTAACTCCAAGACCCGAAGGCTACAACCCTTTACTGGTGAAAAACCTGTCGTCTCAAAATGTTCAGGAACTTGCAGCAGCCGCTGACCTTTGCTGGGCTGGAATCATGGAACGTGACGTAAATAAACTAGGATCAGGAATGACACAGACCTTCCTTTCATGGAAAAAAATGCTCCCTTACACTGTCCCCGATTCGATTTCAGAAGAGATGGATCTGAATTGGCTATCGAAATATCCGGGTGCCATTACCTCTGGAAGTGGTGGCGGATATGTGATTGTTGCTTCAGAGGAGGAGATTCCCGGAGCAATAAAGATCAAAGTAAAATATTAAAGGAAAATGAAAAATAACTGACAATAAAAATTAACTGACAATGAAAATCCTCACACAACTTTTCAAATTGGTGATTATGGTAATTGTGCTGGCATCTGTTCCATTTGGTCACCTGTTTTCACAAACATTCAAACCTACGGATGAGTCTTTCAAACAGTACAAATATCCCGAATGGTTCCGGGATGCAAAGTTCGGAATCTGGGCTCATTGGGGACCTCAGGCAGTACCTCGTCAAGGCGACTGGTATGCCAGAAGAATGTACGAAGAGGGGGGCGACGCATACAAATATCATGTTGCACATTATGGACACCCATCAAAATTCGGATATAAGGATATTATTCCATTGTGGAAAGCTGAACGGTGGGATCCTGAGAAATTAATGGCCCTTTACAAAAAAACCGGAGCAAAATACTTTGTGAGTATGGGTACGCATCATGATAATTTCTTCCTTTGGAACTCGAAAATTCACAAATGGAATGCGACGAAAATGGGTCCGATGAAAGACGTTTTAGGGATTTGGCAGAAAGCAGCCCAAAAGGAAGGATTACGTTTTGGTGTCTCTGAACACTTAGGAGCCAGCTACACCTGGTTTCAGGCAAGCCACAGGGCCGATAAAAAAGGTCCGATGACAGGTGTGCCTTACGATGGATCAGACTCAAAATATGAAGATCTATATCATAAAAAAACCACGGCGGACGATAAAGACTGGCTAACCACTGATGCTGGAAATCATCAGGAATGGTTGAAATCGATCACAGAATTGATTGACAATTATCACCCTGATTTGCTTTATTCGGATAGCAGATTTCCTTTCGACAACGTTGGCAGAGAGATGGTTTCACATTTTTACAACCAGGATATAAAAAAGAACGGAGGAAAGCTTGAAGCAGTTTATACCTGCAAGCAAACTTCGAATGGGTTGTGGGTCGAAGACCTTGAAAGAGGTGTAAAGGATACTATTAATCCATTTCCATGGCAGACCGACACCTCAATTGGCGATTGGTATTACCGAACAGGTCAGAAGTACAAAAGTCCGACCGAAGTAATCCAGATGCTTGTTGATATCGTAAGTAAAAACGGCAATCTGCTGATCAATGTTGTGCAGACACCTGAAGGTGATCTGGAACCCGATATGCTGACCATTTTAGATGGAATAGGCAAATGGATTGCCTCAAACGGCGAAGCAATTTATGGAACCCGTCCATGGAAAATCTATGGCGAGAAACCAACTAATTCAAAAATCGTTAAAGCCGGAAATTTCAATGAAGATAAAGTGAAATACAGTGCCGGAGACATTCGGTTTACGAAAAAAGACAATTCCATTTATGCTTTTTGTTTGGGAAAACCCACCTCATCGGTCCGGATTCTTTCTTTAGGCAAAAACTCAAAACTTAACGATCTGGCTGTGGCATCAGTGAAAATGCTGGGCAGCGATGAGAAGCTAATCTGGAAACAGGAGGCCAATGGACTCGTTATTAATAAACCTTCTAAACTTCCGGAATGGCAGGTTATTACATTTAAGATTAACTTTGAAAAATAAACAAAGTATTGACATTAATAGATATTACGTTTTCAATAATGCTCCCATTTATTCAACAATTATGAAAAATATTCCCGTTATTTCAATTACTGAAAAAACCCTGGCTGAAGCTTACGAAGCGGCCATCACAGCTCTTTACGAAAAAGGTACGCGCTTTAAGACACAGTACGACAAACCAGAAGATCCTGAAAGTATGGATTGCACAATTAACATTACTGTTTTGGAGCCGGAAACCGACCCGATGATTCACATGGCATTCCCCGGAGGAATTGAAGACCTGAAGGAATATGTTATGGAGCTAAAAGGAATCAAAGATCACTGGACCAAAAACATGAATGATGAAAGTGATCAGCGATGGGAATATACCTATCATGGCAGGTTACAGAATTATGGAGTATGGAAAGATCTGGTCGACGGGACTTCACAGGAAGCCGGACCGTTTAAAGTTGATCAGGTTCAATCGGTAATAGATAAGTTGTCGAAACAGCCATTTACCCGCCAGGCACAAATGATTACCTGGATGCCAAATATCGATCTTGAATGTTATGACCCGCCATGCCTTCAGTCGCTATGGTACCGTATTCTCGAAGATGAAGAAGGTATTTACTGGCTCAATTGCAATATCCGTTTCCGGAGCAACGATGCCTGGGGAGCTAACTTCATGAACATGTTCGGTTATGTTCAATTCAATAAAGAGGTAATTGCTGCCGGTATTGCCCAAAAGACGGGAAAAACTGTAAAGCTGGGTCGCCTAAACTGGCAGGCCGATTCGTTTCACATTTATGGCAAAGACCTGAAAGTAGCCAAAGAGCGGCTTTTCGACCGCGTGAACGATATGAGCTTTGAAGAGCGAACGATGAATTTTAATGATGAATATATCAGAGAGATGTATGATGACGCTGAGCAACAAATCATTAAAAAAATCAAAAACTACGACGAAAGCCACTAGGTAATTAATAATTTTCAATTTTAAATGACCTTTATTGCTAATATACAAGCTTTTAGATAAAATAAAAGATCAATTCACAGAAAACGTTTAAAAGAAAATTATTTGTCGCTTTAAATCCATTCTGTCCAAATAAAATAATCGGCCGGAAAGTCGAAGACATGAGTTTGAGGCTCAGTTTTAAATAATCCGAATACGGATGAGCCGCTTCCCGACATGGAGGAATATACGGCTCCTCCCTTAATCAATTTGGATTTGATTTCGGCAATCTGTGGAAATAACCGAAATACAGAAGTTTCAAAATCATTAACCAGACAGTCCTGCCAGCTTTCGGGAGGCTGCTGAATTGCATCACGCAATGAAAACGTGGGAGAGCCGGGTGTAATACCTGCATATGCTTCTTTCGTCCCCACGCCAAACGGAGGTTTAACAAGTACCATAAAATAGCCGGTTAAAGAAAGATCAATATTTTGGAGCTTCTCTCCTATTCCACTTGCAAAGGCAGGCTTATTTTCCAGGAAGAAAGAACAGTCAGCCCCCAGTCTGGTCGCATAAACCTTTAACTGAGTGACAGTCAAACCCAATTCAAAATAATCATTCAGTCCTTTCAACAGAAATGCGGCATCCGATGAACCGCCACCGAGTCCGGCCCCAAACGGAATTACTTTATGCAAGTGAATATCCAATCCGGGAAGCGTTTGACCGGCAGCAAGCAAGCGGCAGGCTTTGACTACGATATTTTCTTCAAACCCAATATTCAATGGCAAACCTGAACTCGAAAAATCGATCCGATTATGCTTATTCTCAATAAATTCCAGACCATCCTTTAACCCGATCGGATAAAAAACCGTTTCGAGCTCATGATATCCATCAGCTCTTCTGCAGAGGATATTCAGTCCAAGATTAATCTTTGCGTTTGGAAACAGTACCATATAATCAGATTTAAGCTTTTGGCCCAGCCAAGGATTTGAAATCCATTGGTTTAATTCCTAATTCCTTCCGCCAGCTGGCGGACCTAATTCATCATTCCTAATTCATCATTGGTAGCTTTCCAATGGCTCACAGGTACAGAAAAGGTTACGGTCGCCCCAGGCATTGTCAACCCGGCCTACCGGCACCCAGAATTTATTTTCGCGAAGCCAATCGAGAGGGAAAGCCGCCTTTTCGCGGGAATAAGTGTGATTCCAATCATTTGCGGTGAGCATTTCAGCGGTGTGCGGAGCATTCATCAAAACATTATCTGCAGCATCGGCAATACCTGTTTCCACCTCTTTGATCTCATCATATATGGCATTCATTGTTTCAATAAACCGATCGAGTTCCTCTTTCGATTCGCTTTCGGTAGGTTCAACCATCAATGTTCCGTGAACAGGAAAAGAAAGAGTTGGTGCATGAAAGCCATAATCCATCAAACGTTTTGAGATATCGGTTTCCGAAATGCCCGAAGCGGCTTTAAGGTGCCGGCATTCCAGAATCATTTCATGACCGACCCGTCCGTTCTCACCGGTATAGAGTATTCCATAGTTGTCTTTTAACCGGGCAGCGATATAATTGGCATTCAGAATAGCTATTTTTGTGGCTTCGGTAAGTCCATCCGCACCCAACATTTTAATATATCCGTAGGTAATAGTCAGAACAGAAGCGCTGCCCCACGGTGCACCGGAAACTGCATGAATCCCCACATGGCCGTTGTTCATAACAGAGTGAGCAGGTAAAAATTCGACAAGATGTTTTGCAACGCAGACAGGTCCGACCCCGGGACCACCACCTCCATGAGGGATAGCAAAAGTTTTATGAAGATTCAAATGACAAACATCAGCACCTATCCGGCTTGGGTTGGTAAGTCCAACCTGGGCATTCATATTGGCACCATCCATATAAACCTGTCCGCCATATTGATGAATTATTTCGCACATTTCTGTTATCGAAGATTCAAAAACACCATGTGTCGACGGGTAGGTTACCATGAAGCATGAAAGTTCATTTTTGTACTCTTCCGCTTTAATTTTCAGTGTCGTCACATCAATATTTCCACGCTCATCGCAAGGAACGACCACAACTTTCATCCCGGCCATTACAGCGCTTGCAGGGTTTGTTCCGTGAGCAGACGATGGAATTAAGGCTACATTCCGGTGACCTTCTCCCCTGCTTTTGTGGTATTCGCGAATCACAAGCAGACCGGCATATTCACCTGCAGCACCTGAATTGGGTTGCAGCGAGATATCGGCAAATCCGGTAATTTCGGCCAGATCGCGACGCAGCTCTTCCATCAGTTCATGATACCCCATTGCCTGATTCTTTGGAACATACGGATGTATTCCATTGAATTCTATCCAGCTAAGTGGTAACATCTCCGTCGCTGCATTCAGTTTCATCGTACACGATCCAAGGGAGATCATCGAATGAACCAATGAAATATCCTTCTTTTCGAGTCGTTTGATATATCGTGCCATCTCTGTTTCAGAACGGTATTTACTAAAAACATTTTGCTTCAGAAATTCCGATTTACGCAAATAACATGAATCGACAGGACTATATTCCGGTATTGAAATGATGACCGGAACAGGTTTATTGGCTGCTTTGGCAAACACCTCAACAATCCAGTTAACATCCTCTATATTAGTTGTCTCATCGATACTCAATCCCACTTGCCCGTTGGGAAAATAACAGAAATTCATCTCCAGGTCCAAAGACAGCCATTCGATATCCTCTCGCTTAACATGTCGTGGCAAATCAATCCTGATGGTATCAAAGAAATTTTTATTTACCTGATCATAACCCAGATCTTTGATCTTGTCGGATAGCAGCGTTGCTATGCTATGAACCCTTTCGGCGATTGCTTTGATCCCTTCTGACCCGTGATAAATGGCAAACATTCCGGCCATAGTAGCCAAAAGTGCCTGTGCTGTGCAAATATTAGAGGTTGCCTTCACGCGCTTAATATGCTGTTCGCGTGTCTGAAGCGCCATACGAAGGGCATTTTTACCGTTTACATCTTTCGAAACACCGATGATCCTGCCGGGAAGGTCGCGTTTAAATTCATCGCGGGTTGCAAAGAAAGCCGCAATCGGGCCGCCGTATCCCATCGAGACACCAAAGCGCTGTGACGATCCGAAGACAATGTCCGCACCCCATTCGCCCGGAGGGGTGAGCAATGCCAAAGCCAGTAAATCTGTAGCCACAGCAACTTTGCACCCCTTCTCCTGAACAGATTTTGTAAAAACAGAATAATCTTCAATTTCCCCATCCGAATTTGGATATTGCAAAATAGCACCAAACCAATTTTCCTCCGCGGCTACCTCTCTGAAATTCCCCATCTTCAATTCTATGCCAAGCGGCTCAGCCCTGGTAATCAGAACATCGAGAGTCTGTGGCCAGATAAGCTCATCTACAAAGCAGACATTGGCTCCTGCCTTTTCCTGAGCCCTTGAACGAAGGGCGTACATCATGTGCATCGCCTCTGCAGCAGCGGTCGCCTCATCCAGCAATGATGCATTGGCCAGTGGCATTGCAGTCATCTCGCAAACCATGGTCTGGTAATTTAACAATGCCTCCAGTCTGCCCTGAGATATCTCGGCCTGATAGGGAGTGTATGACGTATACCAAACAGGATTCTCCAGAATATTCCGCAAAATTACTGCCGGGGTAATGGTATCGTACCAACCCATCCCGATATAGGTATTGAAGACTTTATTTTTCTTTGCCAGCTTCATAATCTTCCGGTAATATTCCCGTTCGGTGAGGCCATTAGGAAGATTTAAAGGTTTATCCAACCGAATATTCGATGGCATCGTCTGATCAATAAGGATATCAAGTGATGGCACACCAATCACTTTTAGCATTTCCTGAATATCGTTGTTACGTGGGCCAATATGCCGGCTCACAAATTTATCTATCGCCATAGGAATTATATTAATTAGGAATTATCAATTACGAATTATCTAATAGAAATTATCAATTAGGTCCGCCAGCTGGCGGAAGGAATTATCAATTACAAATTATCAAATTATCTTCTGCCTTTCTTAGTTCAAAAACATATTATTTATCTTTTCTTCCCCAATGGTTGTCTCAGGACCGTGTCCGCAGTAAACCTTTACATCGGGATCGAGCACCATCAGTTTATCCAGAATACCGGATATTAACTGTTCGTGATTGCCGCGCGGAAGATCGGTACGTCCAACAGAGTCTTTGAAAAGTATATCTCCGCAAATGAGCAGTTTATCGGGTTTTGAATAAAACGCGACACCCCCCGGAGAATGTCCGGGAACGAAGATAACTTTAAGCGTTGAATTTCCGAATGTAATGAGATCACTATCCCCGAAGAAACGACCCGGCAATGGAGGTTTGGTCATTTGCATCCCAAACATTTGTGATTGGCTCGAAGCCAGTCCGACCAGATAGTTATCCTCGAAATGAATCTCGCTCTTGAGGTCCCAGGTCTTGCCGGCAAACCTATTGCCCATCAGATGATCAAAATGACCATGAGTATTTAGCAATCTGACCGGTTTTAAATGATTCGATTCGATAAACAATTTTAACTCCTGCTCTTCATGAGGATAAAAACAAGCCGGATCGATGATCACACATTCCAGTGTTTCGTCCCACAGGACAATGGCATTTACCTGGACCGGATTAAATGTGAACTTTTTAATGTTCATGAAATATAGTATTATTACGCTATATAGTTGCAATAAAGCCCATTGCCTTTGGCACAGGATGTAATTGAATATCCATTAACCCGGCAAAATGCGGCACGACGAAGGTAGAAAATGTATTAGTAAGATCAAATTAGTTAGGTTAAACTTTTGATTACCTTTGCACCTTGAAAATAAAATTAGATTAGAGAAAATTATGAAGCGCATCATTGAATACAGAAGGCTATTAGACATCACTCCGGATACTGATTTAGGCGGATTAAAAACGACTTACAGAAATTTGATGAAGGAGTGGCATCCTGATAAGTTCATTGGCGACGATGAAGCGAAAGCAGAAGCGGAAGATAAAAGCAAAAACATTATTGAAGCCTATCATTTTTTGGTGAGCATATCCCCTGAGACGAAAGCGTTTAATCTGGAGAATTACACGAATATAACCAACACCTGCGGGATTGATGATTATTCCTACAAAGGGCAAACTTTAAAAATCACTTTTCAGGATGGGAGTGTTTACGAATACTTCGGAATACCCAAAAATATCTACAACAAGTTTATTGGATCAGCTACTCTTGCCAGGTTTGCGAAAAGGCATATTTTCTATTCCTATACCTACCGAAACGTAAGCAAGCAGACTGCTTAAAGAACATTTATTTTTTTATTCTTCCTTGAGTACCCCGTTTCCGGAATAAGAAATGAATTACGATCCGGTTCTTCAAGTATGGCTACATAATTTTTACTGAGCGTCTGTGAAGAACGTCCATGCCACAATACGGCTGATCTTATTTCCCTGACCCATCGGAATTATCTTTATCCCGACTGCTTCTGCCTTTTTGAGCATCTCTTCCACCTTTTTAAGATTGGATTCTTTCGAAAGCAAAGTAGTGAACCACAGACAAGAAGCAGCGAATTGCTTGCTTTGTATAATCATATTCTGAACGAATCGTAATTCACCTCCTTCGCACCACAATTCATTACCCTGTCCACCAAAATTCAATACCGGATTTGTGATCTTCCTGGAGTTTAAGTTCTTTAGTTTACGAAGCGAGCCGGATTGGGCATCCTTAGCTGATGAATGAAAAGGCGGATTGCAGATAGTCAGGTCGAAATGTTCATCCGGCCGAATAATCCCATTAAAAATATCTCCGGAATGCTTTTGCAGTCTTAATTCAATCTTTCCATCCAGAATGGGATTCAATGCTACAATTTTATTAGCTGATTCAAGAGAAACCGGATCTATATCAGTACCCACGAACGACCAGCCGTACTCGCTGGTTCCGATTAGCGGATACACGCAACTTGATCCTGTGCCAATATCCAGGCATTTTACTGAACTGCCTGTCGGAATATTTCCGTTTCTGCTATCTGTCAACAGATCTGCAATATAATGAATATAATCGGCTCTTCCGGGAACCGGAGGGCAGAGATAACCGGAAGGAATATTCCAGTGATCAATGCCATAGAGATGTTTCAACAATGCTTTATTTAGTATTCGGACCGCTTGGGGATCAGAAAAATCGATTGATTCATCATCATAACTGTTCAACTTCACAAATGGAGCCAGTTCAGGAGTGCTTTCGGACAACTGTCTGAATTCGTAACGCCCTCGGTGCTTGTTCCGCGGATGCAGCATTATTTTCTCCTTCGGGTGTTCTCTCTTTTTATGAAGCATGAAATACTTTCTTTAGTCTGCAAGACCGCTTAATAATGGCACAAAAACAAATCCACCCCTATCATCCTCGGAATATTCATTCTCACTTATTCGCGTGATAACCTTCATAATCTGATGATCCGATTTTCCCACCGGGATAACCATAATTCCGCCGATTTTCAGTTGCTGTTTGAGAGGTTCCGGAACAAATGAGGCTCCGGCTGTTACGATGATCTTATCGAAAGGGCCGTAAGTCGGAAGACCTTGATATCCATCTCCATAGAAAAAATGAGGTCGAAATCCTAAGTTAGGGAGTAAATTCCGGGCAAAATCATACAATGATTTTTGCCGTTCGATAGTGTACACGCTGGCACACAGCCTGCACAGAACTGCTGCCTGATAACCCGATCCGGTGCCAACCTCCAGCACCTTATCAAACTTCTTCAGCTGTAAGGCCTCTGTCTGAAAAGCAACGGTATAAGGCTGTGAAATCGTTTGTCCGGCTGCAATAGGGAAAGCTTTATCAATATAGGCAAACTGGACAAAACTATTATCCATAAACAAGTGGCGCGGAACAGCATTAATTGCATCAAGCACAGCCTCATCTGCGATTCCCTTTTGCCTGATGGCCTCCACTAATTTACGCCGCATTCCCTGATGCATGAAAGAATCAGCTATATGAGCCATTTGAGTAATTGTCAATTAACAATGTTCAATTTTCAGTAGTAATTCAATTCTTGAATGAAATATAATTCCGACAATAAATATTACCGGTTGCATATTAAATATCTCTTTGTTGATATGCATTATAATCTCCTTAAAAAAAATAGCAACCATCAGTATTCCTTGAACTTACAGCTACAAGTTAGTTTTAGTCCGAATACTGTAATCTAATGGGCAAATTTAGCACAATTTCAGGCTTTGTGAACAATCGATGGTTGATAAAATCCTTGAAGACAACGGAAATATACCTGAGCATAAAAGTATATTTGTTTCAGAATGTTAAGCGCAGCCATCATACTTCCGGACGAAGCAGAAATGCCTTCTGCAAATTCACTTCTTTCCATTAAAGGGATTGAGTGGAGTGGAATTTTTCACTCGGGTAAAAATAAGAAGAATCACTCGCTCAATCATTCGTTCATCTTTTCGACCATTGAGATCATCCCTCTGATCAATGATCTTTTGATCATTGCCGATCCGAATCTGTGTACGTTCGAGTACCTTTCATTTGCAATCAGAAACGGATGCCATTTGTCTCTGCCGGACAAACTGCAACTAACGACTCACGAGCGCAGGCAGCTGGTGCATCTGGCTGATGAAGGGGGGACTTTTATTCAGATTCAAAATGACTTTCTCTTTCATCCTTTTCAGGAAAAAATCAGAAGCCAATCTAATCGCATACGCTTTATCGAAGCATCACAATCGGCACCCGGCAAGCATGATCAACTGAACGAAATGCTTTTAAATAATCTGCTAATGATCCTCAGGGCAGCCGGATCACCCGTTCGCAAGTTAAACGTGTTTACCGGGACAATGCCCTCAAGCGAACCTGATGTATTAAATATTCACATTAATTTCAAAAATGGCTCGGTTGCCGCGCTTACATTGAAATTCATTGGAGTACAAAAGGCGCATATATTATCTCTTCATTCAGGGGGGGAAGTCACGAATTTTGATTTTATTCAAAATAAAATATCCTATTTCCCGGATAAAAAAACTAATGGAAACGCTCCAAATGCAGGTCATGAGCCCTTTAAGGAGCAGATTAACGACTTCATTAAAAATATTTCAGAGAAAAACAGCCCCGGATTTAGTCTTGATGATGAGAACCAGGTTTTCCTTTTGATGGAAAAAATCAGGGAGAAAATCGGCATGAATTCATATTCAATGCAATAAAATCACTCATCAAATGAAAATTACCCATCTGGCAATCTGGACAAATGACCTGGAACGTTTGCGCGACTTCTATTGCGAATATTTTGATGCCAAATCGAATGAAAAGTACATTAACCTTGTCAAACAATTTTCGTCCTATTTTCTGACATTTGAGAATGGTGGCTGCAGTCTGGAATTAATGAACAGGCCAAATCTGACCGTTATGAGTGATTTGGAACTTAACAGCAGAACAGGATTAGCTCATTTCGCCTTTTCTGCAGGATCAAAAGAAAAGGTTGATTCGCATACCAAAATACTTAAGGAGGCAGGATATGCAGTTATTGGAGAAGCACGATTTACCGGAGATGGATTTTACGAAAGTGCGATCGCCGATCCTGATGGAAATATTGTAGAGATTACGATTTAGGCTGTTAGGCTGTTAGGTTGTTAGGCTATTAGGCTATTAGGCTTTAGGCTATTAGGCTGTAGGCTGTCAGGGAATTACTTCACAAAGTCCCAGTATTCATCAACACAATCAGTGGTATATTGATTCCAGTAAGCCGGAGAAACACGCTTGCCTTCAGCAGTCTTCAGCACCATTTCGTAAACAGCGATTGTCGGATTAAAAACGAGATCCGTAACACCAATCGTGAAAAGTGCCGGCGCTCCTTCAACCTGAACTTCTTCTGAAACCAAAACTTCCAGCTTATTTATTTCAAGCAAATTTTTCAGGAAATCCACCCGGGCTGCACTAGCACCTTTTTCGACGACAGTACAACGTACGCCGTTTATTTCTTCAACGATATGTTTAGCTTTCAGTGTCATAATATTCCTTATTTACTCTTTCTGGTCTTTTTATTTACTTAATTCATTAAGTTCCGGCATTATTCAGGCCTCTCCAAAAGCGGATTAATGAATAATTCCAAAACTTAAACTATTGATCAATTCATAGATCTGGCTCCAAAACCCAAGAACAAATATCCCAAGTCCACTAAGAATTAAGCCTGTGCGTGTAGCTAAGTCGCTTTTAAAGTAAGCCAGCGGTGTTTCATTTTTATTTATAAACATCGCTTTAACAACGAGCAGATAATAATAAAGTGAGACGGTGGCATTGAGGACAGCGATAAAAACCAGCCAATAATAGCCTCCGGAAGCCGCTGATGCAAACAGGAAGAACTTACCAAAGAATCCGGCTACCGGGGGAATACCCGCCAGTGAAAAAAGTGCCAGCATCATTAACAGACTCAGCCTTGGATTAGTGGAATACAGTCCGTCGTAATCATCCATCGACTCTTTTCCTGTAACAGTTGATATGGCTGAGACCACACCGAAAGCACCAAGATTTGAGAAAATATATACGAGAACAAAATAAATCACCGAGGTCATCCCCATGGTATTGCCACCTAAAATTCCAAGCAGAATAAATCCTGCCTGAGCGATCGAAGAGAAAGCAAGAAACCTCTTCATATTCTTTTGACGCATGGCAAATAAATTACCAATAGTCATGGTCAATACAGCAATCAGATAGACCAGATTGTTATAAATTGGTGCTATAGCGTGAAAAACGGTGAACATTAAAATGATCAGAATAAAAGCGGCAGCACCTTTTGATATAACAGACAAGTAAGATGTTACATTTATCGGAGCTCCTTCGTAAACATCAGCAGTCCAAAGGTGGAAAGGAACAAGCGAAAGTTTGAATGCCATTCCGGTAAAAAAGAAAATAAAAGCCAGCACCTGCAACGGGGCATTGGTATAAACCTGAGCGATATTATCGAAATAAATTGAACCCGTTGATCCATAAATCAATGAAATACCGAAAAGAAGGATTCCTGATGACAGAGCTGAACTAAGTATCAATTTGATACCAGCCTCTGCAGATTTGTTTTGATGATGAGTATAGGCAGCCAAAGCCGCTAATGGAATAGTTGCCAATTCTAAACCAAGATAAAACATTAAAAAATCCCCCGATGAAATCATAAAATTCATCCCAATCAGTGTAGAGAACAGCAAAATAAAATATTCGCTGATTTTCTCTCTGTTATCCTCCTTTTTCAACCAGGTAACAGATTGTAAAAGGATGATGATTACACCGATGTTCAGAATATTTTTCATCATTACCCGAAGTGCATCAGTTTGATACATTCCGCCAAAAAGAACACTTTTATCTGCAGGCAGGAAACCAACAAGTGTATGGACCAAAAACAGTGTAAGTGTTATCGGAATGATATAATGTTTATCCCTGTTGCGAAGGTTCAGGTCGATGATCAGGACTACCAATGCCAGCAAGGTGAGCATCAGTTCGTGTCGCATGGTCAGAATATCGCTAAAGTTCATAAATGACAACTTATTAAACTAGGTAATTCAATTAAAATAAACCGGTTATTTGAATAGAGGAAAGCTTTGCTACAATTGGTGCAAGACTATAATTAATCATATTTGTAAGCCAAAAGGGTGCCAGTCCTATTGCAGTAATCGCCAATACCAAGGAGATTGTTGAGATTCGTTCGTACCATTTAGCATCGTCCAAATGGAGAAAATGGTCATTTTTTATTGGGCCCATCAATAGGAGGCCAACAACACGAAGAATATAAACTGCTGTAATTACAATTGAGGAAGCGGCCATTATGGTGATGACACGGTGAAAAAGGTCGACATGCTGGAATGCTCCGACGAAAATAATCATCTCAGCAACAAACCCGCTGAATCCGGGAAGACCGAGTGAAGCAAGACCGGCAATCACATAAACCACACCCAGGAAAGGCATAACTTTCATCAGCCCGCCCATTTCCTGAATAATCCGGGTATGAGTTCTGCCATAGATCATCCCGATTAAGGCGAAGAAAAGTGCAGTCATCAATCCGTGAGAGATCATCTGAACGATAGCCCCATTCATAGCTGTCTGATTCATCATCAGGACTGCAAACAGTACAAGACCGCAATGACTAACCGAAGAGTAAGCATTAATATATTTAAGATCGTTTTGTACGACTGCAGAAAATGCCCCGTAGACCACGCTGATTGAAGTAAGAATCAAAAATATCCAGGCCTGTTCGTGAGCAGCTTCCGGCATAAGGAAGATGGCCACACGAAAAGCGCCATAACCGCCAAGTTTCATTAAAACTCCGGCATGAAGCATCGAAACTGCTGTTGGTGCGGAGGCATGACCATCCGGAGACCAGGTATGAAAAGGAAAAAGAGCGCCAAGAATCCCGAATCCAACAAAAGTAAACGGGAAGAGGAACCGTTGCATCTCAATAGGGATCTTTATTTTAGAAATCTCCATGAGATTAAACGTCAAATGACCATCAGGCGAAGAGAAGAAATAAATTCCCAATAATCCCACCAGCAACAAAGCGGAACCCGCCATCAGCATCAATGTAAGCTTCATTGCCGAATATTCCTTTGGTCCGCTGCCCCATATTCCAATCAACAGGTACATTGGAATAACCGCCAGTTCATAAAAAAGAAACATCGTGAAAAGGTCGATCGAGATAAAAAACCCGAAAACCCCGGAGGCCAAAATAATGAGTGAAATAAAAAATTCACGTGGGAGAAACTCCATTTTCCAGGATGCGAATATTCCTGCAAAGACCACAATCCCGGTCAGCGCTATCATTGCAACCGAAATTCCATCTACCCCAAGTGCGTAATGGATATTTAATGTTGGAAACCAAAGGGCATCATAAGTAAAGAGCATTGCAGCAGTGTTACCGGCAGCCCTCTCCTTCAGGTAAAGATAAACCAGAAGAAAAGATAAAATCATTTGAATGCCCATCCCTACTGCTGAGACAAGTCGTGCATGCTTTAAATCTTTGGTCAGCGTGATGCCTACAACTGTAAGCATTGGGACGACTATAAATAAATTAAGTATATTCATCTTATATTCAGTTTCTTAAACGAGATAAACAAAAATAAGCACTAAAATTACAGTACCGCTGATAAATACGAACGCATATTGCTGAAGTTTTCCGGACTGAAGTCCTTTAACCGCATAGGCAGCGTAAACGGTCATTCCTGCAATTCCATTCATTGTGCCATCAACAATATGACGGTCGAACCATGCAATAGGAGCAGAAATATAGCGGAAGATAATTTTTCGTGTCACAAACAGGTAAACTTCATCCATATAGAATTTCCTGTGAGCCCATCTGTAAAGATATTTGAACGACCCTGCGATTTTATCAGGGATAGCCGTTTCTCTTTTGTACATGATTGTTGCAATTGCAATTCCCAGTACCCCAACAAGAACTGATGGGATGGCAATCATCCAGTCAATATGTGACTCAAAACCAATGCCATCTGATGTAACCAGATTATGGAAAGGAAGAAATCCGGCGAAAACAGAACCAAATGCAAGAATCATCAAAGGAATGGTCATCACTTTTGGCGCTTCATGCGGAGTATGGTGATAATGGGTATTCTTTCCCCAGAAAATACCATAGTAAAGACGGAACATATAAAAAGCAGTTAACCCTGCCACGGTATATTCGATTGCAAATAAAATCTTGTTGCTATGAAAAGCAGCTACCAGAATCTCATCTTTGCTAAAGAATCCTGAAAATGGCGGAATACCGGCAATTGTCAGACATGCTATTAAAAAGGTAATATGTGTTACTGGAAGAAACTTGCGAAGATTTCCCATATCCTTGATTTCATTACTGTGAACCGCATGAATCACAGCGCCGGCTCCCAGGAATAACAATGCCTTAAACATCGCATGGGTGAAAAGGTGAAAGTTAGAGGCCATAAATCCTAAACCCTCTTCGCCACCATAACCTGATACTCCAAGAGCGAGCATCATATATCCAATCTGCGACATGGTTGAAAAGGCAAGCACCCTCTTAATATCGGTCTGAGTACAGGCAATCACAGCAGCAAAAAGCGATGAAAAACCTCCGATCCATGCGACCACATGCAGCGCGTCAGGTGCGCCCAGTGCAAAAACCGGGAAAAGACGGGCAACCAGATAAACACCTGCTACCACCATCGTTGCAGCATGAATCAAAGCGGAAACCGGTGTAGGGCCTTCCATCGCATCGGGTAACCAAATATGGAAAGGGAACATTGCCGATTTTCCGGCACCACCTACAAATATAAAAATCAGTGACCAGGTTAATACAGACAGTCCCATAAATGCAGCTCCTCCGGCCTGAGCAATTGCAGGACCATGGGGATCAGTCAGGGTCTGAAAATCAAAGGTTCCGGTATTAAATGAAAGCATCAGGATTCCAATCAGGAAACCAAGGTCAGCAAAACGTGTAACAATAAAAGCTTTTTTCGAAGCGGCAACAGCGCTTGGCTTTTCATAATAATAACCAATCAAAAGGAAGGACGAAACGCCAACAAGCTCCCAGAAAATATACATCTGAAAGATATTGGTTGCCAGCACCAATCCCAGCATCGAGAAACTAAATAAAGAGAGAAATGAAAAGAACCGGTAAAAACCAGGATCCCCTTTCATATATCCAATACTGTAAATATGTACCATCAGCGATACAGTCGTAATAACAACCAGCATCATCACCGAAATCGGATCAATTAAAACCCCCAGATGAATCGTCAGCTTGTCGGTAAGGTGAAGCCATTGCACCTCGAACGCTTTTAATGAAGTGTAAGCTGTCCCTGCTGTGTGCCCCGTCCAGAAATATTTGATAGCAGTCGCATATGCCAGGATCGCAGAAATTCCAAGTCCGGAAGATCCAATGAGTCCCGACACAACCGGTTTCATCTTATGCCCCGTAAGTCCGAGCAGCAAAAAAACAAACAGAGGGATCAGCGGGATGAGTAAAGTATACGTATAATCGGCCATAACTTATGTTTCTCTTTTCGGTTATTAAATTTTCAATATTTCATTTCATCGACATTTTCAACGTCGATAGATTTGAAATTACGGTAGATATTGATAATGATGGCTATCGCTACGGCTGCTTCAGCGGCAGCTACGGCAATGACGATCAGCATAAAAAAATGCCCCTGAAGTTGTTGTGGATAGAGGTATCTGTTAAATGCAACAAAATTGATATTTACTGAATTAAGAATTAACTCAATAGACATAAGCATGGTAATCAGATTTCGGCGGGTTAGAAAACCATAGATGCCTATAAAAAACATCAACGTACTGATTACTAAATAATAACTGAGCGGAATGTTCTGGATCATATGAAAGTTGAATTATCTGAACTTTTATTTAATTGATTATCAGAAAATTATTTTTTAAGCACTTTTTCCTTCTTCGCCACGACGATCGCCCCGATCATTGCAGCAAGCAGAAGGATCGAGATCACTTCAAAAGGAAGCGCATAACCATCCCGTTTATAAGAGACCAGCGCATTACCTACATCGGTGATATTAAACTGTGGATCAACACCCGCATTAGGGACAAAGCTAAACCTCAGAATGGTCATCAAGGTTAAGGTGGCGCCTGCCAATGTCGCCAATGCCGATAACAAACTCTGTCTGAGAGGAGCCATCACTGCCCGTTCGCTCACATGACTGGTAAGGAGGATCGAGAAGATGATTAATACAACAATACCTCCGGCATATACTGTTAACTGAACGGCAGCAAGGAAGTTATAATTGAGCGCAAAATACAGCCCGGCTGTTGAAATCAATACAAACAGCAGAAATACGGCGGCCCTGAGGATCTTCCTGCTCGTAACTGTCAGCAATGAAAAAATCACGATCATTGCACCAAACAGATAAAACATCACTTGATTAAGCATAACTCTAATTCTTTATTTATTCTTTTACTCCATCAGCAATCTTCGAACCCGGCAGATTGAGAACCTTTGTAAGTAAGGCACGATCCCAGACAGCATGTTCGAAATTTTGACCCATTACGATTGCGCCGGTAGGACAAGCCTTCACGCAAAGGTTACAGAGGGTGCACATCCCCAGGTGATAAATATGCTGATCGATGATCCGCTTCTTTTTTCCCTCCGGAGTTAATATTGATTTTGAAATGATTTCAATCGAGCCGTTAGGGCAGTTGATTTCACATATTCCGCAGCCCGTGCACAGATGCTCATTATTCTCCGTGTGGGGCATGATCACCTCACCACGAAAGCGTTCAAACATTACCAGTTTTTCGCGGTTTTCGGGGTACTGTTGTGTAACATGATTCCATGGGGTAAAAAAGTACTTTGCAGTAACTTTCATCCCAACCAGGAGCGTCCATAACCCTTTAAGGATTGAAACAATATATTCGATAAAAGACTTCATATCTACTTATAAATCAGTTAAAAATGAAATTTTGTCAACACTACCAGCGCCATCAGCAATATATTTACCAGGTTGATAGGAAGGAGATATTTCCACTCCAGGGTCAGTATCTGGTCAACACGTAACCGGGGGAATGTCCATTTGAACCACATAATTATAAAAATGATGAACAGCACCTTTCCAAAAAACCAAGCTACAGGAGGGATAAAATCCATCACGTGATTAAAGGATTCAAAATTCCCGAAATGCAATGGCATCCATCCGCCAAGGAAAACTGTTGCTGCTACCGCCGAAACAATGAAAAGATTAATGTACTCGGCGAGAAAGAACATTGCAAATTTAATTCCCGAATATTCAGTATGGAATCCGGCAACCAATTCCGATTCGGCCTCAGCAAGGTCAAAAGGACCTCGGTTTGTTTCTGCTGTTCCTGCTATGAGAAATATCACGAAGGCAATCATTGCCGGGATGTGTCCCGAAAAGATAAACCAGGCATCCCGTTGTCCTTCCACAATTGTGGAGAACTGCGTCGATCCGGCAAAAACGACCATGGTCAGCAGTGACAAGGAAACAGATAGCTCATAGCTCAAGATCTGAGCGCCACTGCGCATTGCCCCGATAAGCGAATATTTATTATTACTGGACCACCCTGCAATCAGGATTCCGATAACGCCTACCGAAGAAACGGCAGTAAGGTAAAATACACCGATATCAAAATCGAATGACTGCAAACCCGGAGCAAAGGGAAGCACCGCAATTGCCATAAACGAGGCAATAATCACTATAAATGGTGCAATGTTATAAAGGAACCAATCAGCCTTGCGTGGCATGATCAGCTCTTTCATTAACAGCTTAATAAAGTCAGCTATTGTTTGAAGTAGGCCCCAGGGACCTACTCTCATCGGACCAAGTCGTTGTTGGAATGCCGCACATACCTTTCGTTCGGCATAAACCAGAAACAATCCAAAAAGCGCGACAAATAAAAGGTAAGACACCCCAACGATTACCCACTCAATGGTGGTCGCAACTGCAGGCGAAAAACTTTCTGCCAATCCCACATGAATACTATGGGTCAACGTTGTAAAGTCGTAAATATTAAAAGCCATATTGAAAATATCTTAAGCGTCAGTTTTGATCTTCAATGTTTATTAACGGTCGATATCAGGAATGATAAGGTCAAGTGTCGACATAATTGCGACGAGGTCGGCAATCTTATGACCTTTGGCCATCTTGTTAAGGGCGAACATATTCGAAAAACCGGGTGACCGGAATTTAACCCGATAAGGATTCTTCTTTCCATCGCTAACAATATAGGCTCCAAATTCACCTCTGGCCGATTCTACCCTTTGATAAAATTCACCTTCAGGAAGTTTGAGCACACCCTTCATCTTAAGGGCGTAATCGCCTTCAGGAATATTATCAATCAATTGTTCAATAATTGATAAAGACTCGTACATCTCTTTGATACGCACCTCATAACGTGCCAGTGTATCGCAGCGATCATCGAGAATCTCATTAAATTTCACGAATGGATATGCACTGTAAGGATAGTGTTTGCGGATGTCGCATGAAAAGCCGGAAGCTCTTCCTGACGGACCCGTTACACCGAAATCAATTGCATCTGTTAATGACAGATGACCAATCCCTTCGGTACGTTCCCTTAAAATCACATTGCCCGAAAGCAATTTATCGTACTCAGGAAGTTTAGCCCTGAAATATTTAATATAATCTTTTACTCTCTTTTGAAAATTCGGGTGGATATCGAACATCAATCCTCCTGGAGTATTGTAGCTCACCGTCATTCTGGCGCCACAGGTCTCTTCAAAGATGTCGAGAATATGCTCACGGTCACGCAGACCATAGAAGAAAGTGGTTAAGGCGCCCAAATCCATTCCAAAAACACACCACCATAATTGATGCGAAGCCAGACGGGATAATTCATCCATAATGGTACGGATGTACTTGACCCGGTCGGGCACTTCAATCTGAAGCGCATTTTCAACACACAGCGCAACAGCTTCGTTGTTCATGTGAGCCGAAAGGTAATCCATCCGGTCGGTAAGGTGAATGATTTGAGGGTAGGTTATTGCCTCGCACATTTTCTCAATTCCGCTATGGATATAACCTGTATGAGGTTGAACATTCAGAACTTTCTCACCCTCAAGTCTGACAAGCAATCGTAACACCCCATGAGTGGAAGGGTGCTGCGGACCCATATTGACCAGATATTCATCTGTCGCAAGTCTGTCGTTATTTATAATGACTTCTCTTATTTCGGACATAATTCTATCGTTCTACTATTCTTATTTCGTCCACATAATCTTTTCGAAGGGGAAAGCCCCAGCTATCATCCAGAAAAAGGCGACGTAAATCAGTATGATTGTTAAAATGAATTCCAAGCAGATCGTAAGCCTCGCGTTCGTGATATTTTGCAGTAATCCAAACGTCACTTACTGTATCAACAGCAGGATTAATCCGGTCAGCTGTTCTTACTTTTAAAACCATCACGTGTCTGTGTTTTGTAGACTCAAGGTGGCAGACGATTCCCATATTCTCAGCGTAATCAACACCGGTAAGGCAGAAAAGATAGTCGAATGAAAGCTCATCCAATTGTTTTAACTGTATGGCAGTTTCATGAAGAGCGGCAGCAGTAACTGTCATCTCCACAAATTGAACTCCGGGTTTAATCTCAGCCCCGGCAAATGTCACGGTGAGATATGATTGTAATTCTTCGTTAGTCATGAGAACTAAATATTTAAAGGGAAGATTTATCAGAAATGATTGGCTTAGCCTCAAGGTATTTAACCTTCCCGAAATTTTTTGTGCTCTTTATCTTCTTTTGCAGCTGCATCAATCCATAAAGGAAAGCTTCAGGGCGCGGAGGACAACCGGGCACATAAACATCAACCGGAATCACATGGTCGGCTCCTTTAACAATCGCATAGGAGTTATAGAAAAATGGTCCTCCCGAAACAGCGCAGGCACCCATTGCAATCACATATTTAGGTTCCGGCATCTGATCGTATAACCGTTTAAGTACAGGAGCCATTTTATAATTAATTGTTCCTGAGATCACAATCAAATCAGCCTGTCGCGGCGAAGGACGTGCAACTTCGGCCCCAAACCGGGCAAAGTCATGACGTGATGCCCCGGCAGCCATAAATTCAATCGCACAACACCTTGTCCCAAAGGTTAACGGCCACAATGAATTGGCCCTTGCCCAATTGACCAGCGCATCGAGCTGAGCAAGGATAATACCCCCGCCCTCGTATTCGGCGATTATGGGATAATCGTTTTTCGCGAATTCCTTGTTATTTTTTATTCCCATCTTAAAGCATGTTTTTTCCATCCATACAACAAACCAAGTCCTAAAATTGCAAAGAAGATCAGGATTTCAACAAATCCGGTTAATCCAGCACTCCTCATTACAACTGCCCACGGAAAAAGAAAAATCGTCTCCACGTCAAAAATGAGAAATAAAATTGCAAACAGGTAATATCCAACCGTATACTGAAGCCATGCATCACCAATGGTCTCTATCCCACATTCATAGGGCTCAAATTTAACGTCATTGACTGATGTCGGAGGAATATAACTGGAAAAAAGCATCGCTAGTCCCACAAGGGAGACTGCGGCCAAGAAAAAGACTAAAAGTGCGCTACTTTCCATATTAATAAATTTAATCAAATTGAAAAGGCCGTGAAATAACGAACCTTTACGCTTAGGAAATGAAGCGGCAAATGTATCATTTTAAACCATCCGCACTTCCCTTTAACGCAATTTTTTTGAAGATTTGGCCTAAAAAACCTTTATTTATATTCAATATAAATTTGATAATTAAGCCACAGGGTATACTTCACAAATAATTATTTTAAGTATAAACCTCTAACTGCAAAAGGTGTAAAAGTCGCGATGGGAATTAACGCACATTACCGATAGCTCTTCCGACTTACCGATGACCTTTCTTTCAGTCAATCCAAGTAAAGAGTCAAGGAATGTCGTTTTAAAACTTGCAGCAATAATTACCATTCCTAATTTCATTTTCAATGCATGATCAAGCGCTGCCTTTTGAATTTTCCACGTTGGAGTCTGGCTATCGACTATTTGAAAAGGGAAACTAAATTTACTGTAAAGGCGTCTAATGGAAAAAACATTGCTTTTTACTGTCTTTTGGTCGGCAACCGAGCTTTCGGCAGCAACAAATACATCAATCATAGCGCTGTTATACCGGCCAAGATAACTGGCCCATAAAGCAAGATCCTTACTCTTCTTCATATATCCTACCGGTACAATTATTTGCTTGTAAATTTTATCAATATTATTTTGGGCCGAAATAAAAAGAAATGGAAACGCGGCGTATTGTAATACAGGCAAAAGCTCAGGGACTGATCTCTTGTGCGCAACAAGGACTAAACATTCAAATTGTTCAGCCAGTTCTGCCAGGGTTTCAACAATATTTTGATTTCTGAATAAATAACTAATTTCGATAGCTGGTGCTAAATGGACTATTTTTGCAACCATACCACGCAAACGATTCTCTACTAACTCATTACTATTATGCATCTTACTACCTATGAAATGAAACAGGCAGAGTTCTTTTTGAAGTATGGAAGCAATAATCATTCCATGTGATATGGCATCCTCCATACCTTCCAAAAAATCGCACCAGACAAATATTTTCTGTTCACCATTTTGCATCTGTCAAAATTAGAAATATAAAGTGGATAACACTGATTCATCTCATTTGCAATTGTGTAATTTTCCCGTACGTTTGGCTTCAATTACATCAACCACATTAATGTCATGTTGAACAGACAATTGTTAGCTCCGAAGAGCATTTTAGTAGTTGGAGCCTCCAATAATATCACTAAACCAGGTGGAAAAATACTTAAAAACCTCCTTGAGCATGAATACAAGGGCAGATTATATGCTTTTAATCCAAATGACAACAATATTCAAGGCGTTGAGACATTCAACACTTTAAGCGATCTACCGGAAATTGATCTGGCTATTCTGGCTATTCCTGCTAAAAGCTGCCCTGAAATAGTCGAAATTCTGGCCACAGTCCATAATATACGCGCTTTTATAATCATTTCAGGCGGATTTAGTGAAACCGGAACCGAAGGCGCCGAACTTGAAAAACGCATTGTGGCAGTTGTAAACAAAACAGGAGGATGCCTTGTCGGGCCGAATTGCATTGGAGTACTTACTCAAAATTATGCAGGAGTTTTCACTACGCCGGTTCCGCATCTCGATGCGGGAGGATGCGATTTTGTATCCGGTTCAGGAGCGACGGCTGTATTTATTATTGAATCGGCTATCCCGAAAGGTTTGCATTTTTCAAGGGTTATCTCGGTCGGAAATTCGGCCCAGATTGGAATTGAAGAAGTTTTGGAATATTGGGACCTTCATTCGGAGGAAGAAAGTTCATTACGCGTTAAGCTCCTGTATATTGAAGCGATCAGTAATCCTGATAAATTTTTGCTTCATGCAAGATCATTGGTAAATAAAGGATTTCTACTGGCAGCCATCAAAGCCGGAAGTTCTTCTGCAGGCAGCCGTGCAGCATCGTCACATACTGGTGCTATGGCCAGTTCAGATTCAGCAGTAGAAGCTCTTTTTAGAAAAGCAGGAATCGTAAGGTGTTACGGAAGAGAAGAATTAACTACCGTTGCCGGGATTTTCATGACTAAAAAGCTGGAAGGTAAAAATATGGCGATCATCACTCACGCTGGAGGACCGGCGGTTATGCTTACTGATGCCCTTGAAGCAGGAGGCTTAACGATTCCCCAAATCGCTGATTCAACCGCAAAGGAGCGACTAAGAAGTAAACTATTCGCAGGCTCATCAATTGAAAATCCAATCGATTTTCTGGCCACAGGTACGGCCGAACAGCTGGGAGTGATCATCGATGCCTGTGAAAATGATTTCCCTGAGATAGATGGGATGGCAGTAATTTTCGGAAGTCCCGGGTTAACATCGGTCAAAGATGTTTATGAGGTTCTTGACCGAAAAATGAAAAGCTGTAAAAAACCCCTATTTCCGATTTTACCCTCCGTTATGAATGTAAAAAAGGATTTAGCTTATTTCTTATCGCATGGAAATGTCAATTTCCCTGACGAAGTTCTGCTCGGCAGAGCCTTAACAAGGGTTTACCGGACTCCGGCTCCATCAGACGATGGAATTATGCTCGAAGGAGTGGATGTTCCACAAATAAGACGAATCATTGAAAGCTGCGAATCGGGTCAGCTGCCTCCTGATAAAATTCATGCCTTATTAAATGCGGCATCAATTCCTTATGTAAAAGAAAGAGTTACAGTTACCAGGGAACAGGCACTTGAAGCAGCACATGAAATGGGATTTCCTGTCGTTATGAAAGTGGTAGGACCAATCCATAAAACCGATGTCGGCGGAGTGTCGCTCAATATCCGGTCCGATGAAACTGTTGTAATCGAATTCGACCGAATGATGCGTATTCCAGAAACACGCGCCATTTTAATTGCAGAACAAGCCGAGGGAACAGAACTGTTTTTAGGGGCAAAATATGAACCCAAATTTGGACATGTCATCCTTTGCGGTATCGGAGGAATCTTTGTCGAAGTGTTGAAAGATGTCACCTCCGGCCTTGCCCCGCTCACTTTTGACGAAGCTCTGTCGATGATCAGAAACCTGAAAGCCTATCCAATCATCAAAGGATTCAGAGGAAAACCCGGTGTAGACAGGCAAAAATTTGCCGAAATCATCGTGCGATTGTCCTCCATGCTACGGTTTGCAACAGAAATTAAAGAAATGGATATTAATCCATTAATGGGATGTGGCAATAGAATTGTTGCAGTTGATGCCAGAATTACGATTGAGAAGTAAACTATTTTTGCCTAATCTACAGTTATAAGGTGCTTGTACTTGTTATACAGGAATGAAATGATAAGCAGAATTACCCCCAAGGAGACAAAAACAATTGTTTTAGCAATCGTGTCAAGGTCTGCAATATCGTAGAAGAAGAGTTTAACCAGCGTAACTGCAAACAATACAATTGCCCCTACCCTCAAATGTTTTTTATTTTTCCAGATACCCAAAGCGATCAGGAGCAAAGCATATGCTCCCCACAGAATACTCAATCCCAGTTTATTGGATTGTGAAAACATCAGAATGTCCATCCATGAGATCATTTCGCTGCTTGCAATCCAAAGCAGAGAGGAATAAAACAGCAGATCAAACGCCTTTTTCAATTCCAGCGAAAATGGCTTAAGAAAATCCTGACGAATAGAATGCCAGATAGTGGCAAACACTATTGCGACAAGAGCATATGAGACATATCTTATCCCTATGTAAAAGTTAGTTTTCGGATAATATCCTGACAGTTTATGACTTAAAAAACTATCTCTGAGTTCACCGAATAAATATAATCCCTGAATGAGAAAAACAAGGATTACGATTAAATTTAGCCCAAGACTAAGTAATCCTAAATCCTTATCCCGGAACTTTTTGATATTTGCGAATGAGAGAAGGGCAAAAAACAAGAGGGAGTAATTAATGATCCACAAAGATTGGAAACCCAACAGATCTGTATTTTGAAAACTATCGGAAGAGACAGAATTTGGGCGTTTTACAGTTATCGCCGAATCGATGTAGTACTGGTTCCAATAGGTTGAAATTTCGACCCGGAAGGAATAGTAAAACACGACTAATAAAACAGCAGGAATCAAAAAAGAGATAACGCGCCACAATTCGCTTTTAGAGATTGGCGGCAGACGATAGTTTGGATTCCTGTTGAGGTTGTTAATAAATCCAAGCGCACCAATTACCAATATGGAAGAGAGAAAATTAATGTTCAGCAAAGGAGTTATTCTTGTTTTGGGATTTCCCTGAATATAAGTTTCGTAGCCTGTCTGCCAATCCTGAACTATACTAATGAATGTCAGGACGATTAGCACGTAGGAAAGCAGTTCATAAAACTGCACATTTTTTGTCCTGCCAATCCAGAATAGTAATGCAGCCTCACCCGCCCATAGCAAAGTCACCCAGTTTCCATCAAGTTGAACCGGAATAGTGATCGTAATAAAAACCAGAACCAATCCTGCCACCAGGTAAAATAAGTTTCTGTCAGCAAGCTTTTGTCTGTAAATGATGATACTTGCGCCCAAGTGAATCAACGCATTTCCAAAGGTAAATAGCCCCAGCAATTCTTCACCTATGGTATTAGATTTAAGGATTGCATAGCCAATACCATAAAAAATAAATGAGTTGGCAATCAGCAAAATAATATCTTCAAGTTCAAATTCTTCCTTTTTAAGAAGTTTATAGGCAAGAAAAATGGCATAAAAAGTAGTGAAGAAAATGGTCACGAAGATCAGGGCAACTCCAAAATGTTCAGATGATTGGAATTTCTCAGAGAACCACGAAAAATAGATAAGCCATGAAATTAAAAATGAGGAATAATAAAGTGGTTTCCAATACTTTTGAATAGAAATAAAAAGAATTCCGGCATTGATAATTGCCATATAACTGAATAGAACTGTTACTGTTCCTGATTCGTCGCTTAGCATAAAAGGAACAGCATAAGCACCTACCAAACCAAGATGAGCAATAACCTGCTTATTGTAGTTAATAGCAGCCACAACAGTGAATACTGTGAAAACGACCATAAGTGCAAAAGTGAAACTCTGAGGAATCAGGTGATAAAGACTAAAAGCCAGATAGGTGATAAAATAAAAAATTGCCATAGCCCCGCTAACCAGCACAGCACTATAGTTTTCGTAGTTTGCCTTTAGTTTGATTCCTGTACCAAGCAGTCCAAAGGCCATAAGATAACCTAAGAGAATTCGGGTCAGCGGACTGATCAAATTATGATCAATGGAGTATTTCGCCCCAATGGCAACCCCGATTACGGTAATTGCGATTCCTATCTTATTAATCAGATTTTCGCCTATAAATTTTTCAAGATCTGACTTAATTTCCGGAGAGCTGACTTGTCCGGCAATTGAACTTTTTATTGTTTCATTCGCTGGCTCTTGTCGATCTGCAGGATGTATAATGGTGACTGCGGGTTGAATAAATTCAGCTCCCAGCACTTTTTCCGGGCGGAGCGGTTCATTAGTTTTCTGATCTTCAAATTGCTCTTTAGCTTGTGTGTTTTTCAGGCTGTTGATCTCCTTACCTAATTCATTGATCGACTTTGAAAAACTGTCCTGCAATTCCAATAATGTATTGAGTTTTTCCAGGAGAAGATTTATACGGTCGTTATTTTCGGTCATGGTGTGATGTTTTAGGTGGATACAGTATCATCTGCCGGTTAGCTAATTACAAAAATAACAGATTCTATTTTCTATTATAAACTTATTCAAATATACAAAAAAATACTCCTTTCTGGTACTCCATAAAAAAAGAGGATGCCTTTTCGGACACCCTCTTAAAATTTAATGAGTTAATTGATTAATTCAAAATCAACTTAAAATTTTGATCATTGAAATATTTGGCAAACTCAAGATCTGTTTTGGCTAATTCGCGATAAGCCGCATCTTGTTTGACCGCTTTCCCGAGATTCTCGTACATTGTACTTGTCTTAGCTGTACGGGCAGCCACTATTGCTTTTAGATAAGCAATACGACCGGACTCCAGAGTTGCATTAGTCAAGGTACGCAATGCACCATTATTATCGTTGTTTAACAGTTGAGCTAAAGCTCTGTTGGCCACACTTTGAGATTCGTCATTAAAATATTTGGTTGCAGTTTCATACTGACCCTGCATAATTTTCACGATTCCCAGGTTTTCGTTCACCTCTTTGCCTGCTCCGGTTGCTGCACCAAAAAGTTCTTCAGCTTTAGCAAGATTTTTCTTTTTCAGTTCAATGCAACCCAGGTTATTCTGAATAATTGCATTCTTAGGATCAAGTTTATCAGCTTTTTCAAAATTTCCGGCAGCTCCGTCATTATCACCAAGAGCAAAGACAATACTACCGAGATTATTGAAACCTCTCCAATCGCCGGGATAAACCGTGGTGAAATTGGTGTAAATGGTTTTTTGAACCTGAGGATTTGTAGTCAAAGTAGCAGCATAAAGTAACTCTGCCTGATTTAATTTCGATGGATTATTAATTGCCAGAGCACTGATTTCTTCATCGGTACGACCAATTAAGTCAACTGAAGCAGTGATTTTTGACCTGCGAAGTTTAGGTAAAATATCATTTGCAACAGCTGAAAATGCAGAAGAAAGATTTTTTATTTCGCGTTCACGAACTTCCGGATCAGCATACATTGAAAGCACGCGAAGAATTAGTTCTTTATCCTGAATCGTTGATTTCTCCATCAATTCCTTGAAGCCGTCCCAATCTTCGGGAGTATATTTAGTTTTAAGCTCTGTTTTAACTTTATTTTTACTTAAATCAGCCTCCATAACCTTTGCAGCTGTACCTTGACGTTTCTCTGACAGTTTCGTATTAAGATCCAATTTACCATCCGGCGAAGCATAAGCAGACACCTCAACACCTTTAAGTTCCTTGCGATCAGCCTTATATGCATCAGCCACATACTTACTAAGCTGCTTAACCTCGTCTTTAGTCAATTCTTTCCCACGCACTTCGGAACTATTAATCAAATAGATAAGATCTGCAACATACTTATCCGGAACAACTCTTTGGAACTTGTCGATGGTTGCATCGTAAACCCCGGTTGTATTTTTGTTTTTCTGAACTCCAATGATAGAATACGGACTATTATCAACCAAAGTACTGGTAGCAATTACACCATCTGCTAATTTAACAGGAGTAAAGTCGAGTGATTTACTTCCTTTCGTTGCACGAATTTTAAGCATCAGTTCTGATTTACGCATTTGATATTCAAATGGAATCGAACCTTTATAAGCGATACTGCCACCACTGGCGTAATTAATCACTTTATTATTAGCCTTAACCGATTCTCCCTGAAGAATGAAAGGCTCATAAAATTTCTCGCCTTCTGCCGTTTTTAGCTCCAATGTCGCGACTATAGTTGCTTTTTTCAAGAAATACTTCTCAGGAATCCGACCTTGCAACGCTAAATCAACCTTGCCGTTATGAACTTCAAGGATTTCGGGTGCGACGGTATAGCTGATTTTTCCAGCATCTTTTTTCATTTTTTTCAAGGAAGCACAGCCCACTAAAAAAGCAGTACCTAAAATGAATAAAACCAAATAATTGAATTTAAAATTTTTCATTGCGAAAATCGATTGAAGAATTAATTGATGAAATAATTGTTAGTTTTTATAGCTTATAATGCAAAAATACTATCTTTTAAGGTCACAGAAAAACGATTTATGTAATTTCCTCATTAAAAAATACCCGGTTAATGCCGTTAATATACTTTTTTTCGAAGATCATATTTTTAATCAACTGATAATCTGCTTTGTTTTTAACAAAATCAATCTTAGACGTATCAATAATAAGCACAGGAAATTCGGTTTGCTGCGAAAAAAAATTAAAATATCCCTCCCTGATCGTCTTGAGATAGCTCGTTTCTATTGATTGTTCGTAGTCGCGTCCCCTGTTACGGATATTCCCGATCAATAAGTTCTCAGGCAAATGCAGATAAACATAAAGATCGGGCTTTGGCAAACGCTCATAAATAATATCAAAAAATTTCCGGTAGAGGTTATACTCATCCGGGGCCAGTGTATTCTGAGCAAAGATGAGCGATTTCATGAAATAATAATCGGTAATGGTTAATTCATGAAAAAGATCACGGCTTGCAAGATCGGTTTTAAGTTGTGAATATCGTTCGGCAAGGAACGAAAGTTCGAGAGGAAATGAATATTTAGCAGGATCGCTGTAAAATTTGGGCAAAAACGGATTATCAGAAAATCCTTCCAGTATTAGTTTGCTGTTGAGTTCAACACTCAGCATAGTTGCCAAGGTCGTTTTCCCGGCGCCAATATTTCCTTCAATAACAAGATAATCAATACTCATATACCATTCTTTCAGCAGGTCCGAATATACAAAAAAATAGCGGGAACAAAAAAGTGCCCGGAAAATCCGGGCACTTTTAAAAACTATTTTTACTGATTGGGTTTCTTCAGTGAATGACTATGACCCGGCTCTCGGCCTTCGTCACGACGTTCAGGACGCGGACCACGATCGCCTCTGTCACCTTCGCTGTGTCCTTCCGGTTTTGGAAGCAAAGCTTTGCGCGAAAGTTTTAACTTACCGGAACGTTGATCAACCTCAAGAAGTTTTACTTCGATGATATCACCAACTGACAAAACGCTCTCAGGGTTTTCAATTCTTTTCCAATCGATTTCAGAAACATGCAAAAGACCTTCTTTGCCGGGCATAATTTCTATGAATGCACCAAACTGAACGATAGACTTAACCTTTCCCTTATAGATTTCTCCAACTTCGGGTAGTGCAACAATCGAACGAATCCGGGCAATAGCAGCTTCGATAGCATCCTTGTCCGGAGCACTGATCTCAATTTTTCCCATATCGTCAATTTCTTCGATCGAGATGGTAGCTTTGGTATCAGCTTGTATCTGCTGAATGATTTTACCTCCAGGGCCGATTACCGGTCCGATCATATCTTTTGGAATCATCATTGTGACAATTCTTGGAACATTAGGTTTGTAATCTTCACGCGGTTCGCTGATCACTTCGAGTAATTTACCAAGAATATGTGCCCTTCCCTCTTTGGCTTGCTGCAGCGCCTTTGCCATAACTTCATACGACAGACCATCAACTTTAATGTCCATTTGGGTGGCAGTAATCCCTTTTGTTGTCCCGGTTACCTTGAAGTCCATATCGCCCAAATGATCCTCGTCGCCAAGAATATCGGAGAGTACAGCAAATTTAGCAGAATCCTTATCGGTAATAAGTCCCATTGCAATTCCCGAAACAGGCCGTTTCAGCTGGATGCCTGCATCAAGCATAGCCATAGTTCCTGCACAAACAGTTGCCATCGAAGACGAACCATTGGATTCAAGAATATCAGAAACAATACGCACAATATATGGAAATCCTTCCGGAATCATTCGTTTTAATCCGCGATGAGCCAAATTTCCGTGTCCAATTTCGCGACGCGAAAGTCCACGAGGAACTTTAGCTTCACCAGTACTAAATGATGGGAAATTATAATGCAACAAAAAGCGCTCACGTCCTTTAAATGTCACATTATCAATTATTTTCTCATCCATTTTGGTTCCCAGGGTAACACTTGTCAGCGACTGTGTTTCACCTCTGGTAAAGATTGCTGAACCATGTGATCCGGGAAGGTAAGATACTTCACCCCATATCGGGCGTATCTGCGTGGTGGAACGGCCATCAAGACGGATACCGTCATCAAGGATCATACGACGCATCGCTTCTTTTTCAACATCATGGTAATACCTGGATATCAGATTTTTATTAACTGATCCGGCCTCTTTCCCTTCGCTGTATGCTGCAACAAAATCTTCTTTTATTTTCGCGAATGAACTAACCCTGAGATGCTTGTCATTGATTAATGAACGGGCAGTATCGTAAGCTTTCTGGTAAGTTGCTTTCCAGATCGACTCACGAAGCTCTTCGTCATTATGTTCATGACAATATTCGCGTTTTACAATACCCAGTTCAGAAGCCAGTTCAGACTGGATTTTACAATGTATCTTGATATTGTCGTGGGCAAATTTGATAGCTTCAAGCATTTCTTCTTCAGAAACCTCGTCCATCTCACCTTCAACCATCATAATATTGTCATACGATGCACCAACCATAATATCGATATCGGCAGTAGAAAGTTGCTCGGCGGATGGGTTAATGATAAATTTTCCGTCTATGCGACCTACTCGAACCTCAGAAATCGGACCATTGAAAGGAACATCCGAAACCGCAAGAGCAGCTGATGCCGCCAAACCTGCGAGGCAATCAGGCATTTCATTTTTTCCGGAAGATATCAGAGCAATCATTACGACAGTCTCGGCATGATAATTATCCGGAAACAAAGGACGTAAGACGCGGTCAACCAAACGGGCAGTTAAAATCTCATCGTCTGATGGCCGGCTTTCTCTTTTAAGAAATCCCCCCGGAAACCTTCCGGCCGCAGAATATTTTTCGCGGTAATCGACGGAAAGCGGCATGAAATCAACATTCTCCGCAGCTTCTATGGCAGAAACTACAGTAGCAAGCAACATGGTATCACCCATTTTTACGACCACCGATCCGTCAGCTTGCTTTGCCAGCTTACCAGTCTCGATGTTAATCGTACGGCCATCGCCCAGATCAATTGTCTTACTAACAGCTTTGTACATAATTTAAAAAATAATTGTGTGAATATTAAAAATGATGGGTGGGGCTTTAAAAAAGTTAAAAAAAGGCAATTCGAAAATTGCCTTTTTAGGTTGTTCGTTATTTACGAAGATTAAGATCCTTAATAATTGCGCGGTAACGGTCGATGTGTTTCCTTTTCAGGTAATCGAGCAGTGAGCGACGTTTTCCAACGAGTCCAATCAGTGCGCGTTGCGTGCTGTAATCTTTTTTGTTTACCTTCAGATGTTCAGTAAGATGGCTGATCCGAAAGGAGAAAAGTGCGATTTGTCCCTCTGCAGAACCTGTGTTGGTGGCAGTTACTCCATACTTTTCAAAAATCTCCTGTTTTTTTTCTGTACTTAAATACATTACTTTAAAATATTAAAATGATACAATTATTGCGCCGCAGTATTCGGGTTCGATAACAACGGATCAACATTAATTCAAAAACCGGCACAAAGGTACAAAATTATATCATACTTATACAGTTTTCTATATTATATTAGTATCTAGGTTGTTTCTATTTTTCTGAAGCTGCAAAAAACAAAGTTCTGGATTGTGTCAAAAGGTGTTCTGTGATCTACCGTTATACACCTGATCTTCTCAAAAAATATTTTCAACCTGTCGGTCATAGTATTTTCAGAATATTGCCTAATTTCTATTCCGCTGCATTTTTTAGGTCCATGCTCTGAAAAAGTACCGATTACCAATATCCCAGTCGGTTTAATACTTTGTTGAACGGTGTCTAGATAGTTTGAAATTTCGTTTTCATTTGTCAGGAAGTGAAAGGCAGCCCTGTCGTGCCAAAAGTCATATTTCTCATTTGGATGAAATGTCGCAGCATCTGCCACAATCCATTTCACTTTTGAGGCCTGATCGCCAAGTCGTTGTTTTGCACGGTTAAGTGCAGCTTCTGAAATGTCTAAAACAGAAATATTCTGGTAACCCAGGTCAAGCAAATTGTCTACCAAAAAACTGTCACCCCCGCCAATGTCAATGATTTTTGCATCTGTGGGAATGCTAAACTGTTTAAAAAAGCTCAGCGAGGTTTCCGGTGTCGGCTGGAACCAGCTCACTTCGTTCACTTGCTTCGTTTTATAGATTTCCTCCCAATGCTTCTTCCGGTCAAAATTTTCCATTTCCTGTTTTATCGCAAATTGTCAAATATCAGTCTTTGTTGGACACCCATAATTTTTGCAGGCTATTTGTTATTTTCAAGGTAGCTATTAAGATTGAGAACCTGTTCCGGAGATCCCAAGACAAAGAGTTGATCCTTCAGCGACAAGATGTAATCACTTCCGGGATTGAAAATATATTTACCCTCACTGTTTTTTAATCCGATAATAGTAGTTCCGGTAATACTTCCCAAATTTAAAGCTCCGATCGTTTTGCCTTGGTTAGCTTTTGCCATATTCCGGCATTGAACCTCGTGGATACTGATATCGCGGTTTCGTTGCAGAAGAATATATTCCATAAATTCGACCACGTCGGGTTGAGTTACCAAACGAGCCATTCGCTGTCCACCCATCCGTTCAGGCATGATTACGTTGGTAGCGCCTGCCCGCCTTAATTTGGTATCCGAACCAATTTCTGAAGCACGACTGATAATGGTCAGATCGGGATTCATGCTCCGGGCAGTAAGAACCACAAACATATTGTCCGCATCGTTTGGAGTAGTCGCTATCAAAGCTCTGGCATGGTCGATTCCGGCAGTTCGCAGCACCTCTTCATTTGTGGCATCACCCTGAATAAAAAGAAGGTTAGGATCCTCCTGGATTCTTGAAATCACATTGTCTCTCCGTTCAATGATCACAAATGGCTGATTGTGATCGGTTAATTCAAGAGCAGCCTGCTCGCCATTGCGGCCATAACCGCAGATGATTACGTGATCGGTTAATTTTTCAATCCTTTTGCTCACCCTGTTTGTTTTTAATTTTTTTATAAATTCACCATCCAGAAAAAACCGGACAATACTTGATCCTACAAAAGTAAAGCTTCCAAGACTAAAAATAATCAAACACGAAACGAACAGCTTCCCCTGCGGTGACAGTGGCCTGACAACTTCAAAACCAACTGTTGAAACAGAAAGAACTGTCATGTACAACGAATCAATAAAACCGTATCCTTCGATAAAATGAAAACCAATCAATCCGCAAATAAATACAGAAGAGACCAATATTATAGCTATTCTGAAGGTTTTGGATGTCTGCTTTTCAAACTGGTTCATGCAAGATTATTTTATGTCCAATGGTGCACTCGAGACACCGCTTCCGCTCACAATAGTTATGCTGAAGCTGAAGTAAGGCCTGCGACTCTAGCGCATTTGCAGCAGTAATTCCTGCAGCTGCCCATCGGTTGATTAAACTATTTTGTTCAGACGGCATTTGTTCAAGAATTTCCAATGCTCTGTCTTTCAAAATTAGTTTATTTTGGCTTTCTCCAAACATAAAATAAAAAGGAACTACAACATTTATAACAATCAGGCTGAATATCTGATCGCCAAAAACCTTTTTCTGATTGATTGACGGGATATTGAAGCGATAATGATTATCCCAATAGGCAGAAGCTGAAAGTGTAAACAGCCGCTTTAGTTCACCAAGATCAGTTGCCTCAATTACAGCTGTAAAAAGTCCCTGCGAATGGTAGATCAGCGCTGCAAACTGTGCCAGTCTGATAGTTGGGAAATTTCCGGGGCGCATCCTCATGAATTTCCACAAATGCCCTGCAATCGGTTTTAATCCATACTTCAGGGCAAGATAACGGTACTCTTTGCGAAGTTCCAGATAGTAATCGTCACCAAAAAGTTCCTCCCCGAGCAATCCCGCCTGGCCAAAAAGCAGTGCTTCAATCTGAAAAAGGGAATCATGATGGCGAGCCAATATCGCCTGAGGCAATGAACGGGCAACCATTTCGAAAGGAAGCGAATTTTCTCTGAGACCAAAGCTTCGGGCAAGCATGCAGTAAAAGGTCTCGCCCCAATCTTCTTTTGTAGCATTCAAAACAGTGCTGATCGCTTCGATTTTTTGCTTTAAACGTTCAATAACTACCCCGTTAAGGAAGAATTTAATTTTAAAAGGATCTACCTGATACAAACAGGATGCACAGCCTATCCAATCGTGACTCTTTAGAAGCATTTCATAATTGTTTTCAAGCCATTGAGGCCACCTGATCACCAAAGCCGGAAGTTTCGATCCAATATCATTGCTGACCTGAATGTCGGATAGTGCGACCACATGGAGTATGGTATTCCTGTAGGCAGGATCGTTTTGGTGACCGTGTTTATCCCAATCTGATGCTTTAACGTGAATCTCGATATTTCCGGCCCAGCGGGTGCTGCCAATTTGTATCCGGGCATCAAAGAAATCGGGACCGGCATGTGTATTATGCCGGCCGGGGTGGATAATTTTTAATAATTCACCGTCATTTGTATAAAGGGAATCATCCTGATACAATTTATGTTTCCAGATAAAATGGAGAAATTCCTCTTTCATTGGCGCATCAATATAACATACCTAAAGATACGAAAAAGATGAAGGAAACAGGGAATGAAAAGATGAAAGAATGAATGAATTTTTAACTCTTCCTCCTCCTATTCCGATATTTTACGCAGAACGGTCATCCCGTCTCTGACTGGAATCATAAATGTTTCGACCCGGGAATCAACCCTGACGAAATCATTAAACTTCATTATGCTTGTTGTTTGGTCGTCGGTAGTGACAATTTTCTGGACAACTTTACCAGCCCAAAGAGTATTATCCGCAATAATAACACCTCCTAATGCTACTTTTGGAAACACAAGATTGTAATGAGCGAGATACTTTCGCTTATCCGCGTCAAGAAATACGAGGTCGAATTTCTCGTCCAGAAGAGGAATAACATCTTCTGCATCACCGATATGGTGTACAATCCGGTCGCTCATCCCCGATTCTTTAAAAAACGAAGCTGCCAATTGTTCCAGTTCATCATTAATCTCGACGGTATGCAGCATCCCGTTATCAGATAGTCCACTTGCAAGGCATAAGGCGGAATAGCCAGTATAGGTTCCAATTTCGAGAATTCGGTGTGGACGAACAAGTTTACATAGCAATGTCAGCAGTGACCCCTGCAAATGTCCGGTACACATTCTGCCGTTTACCATTCTGAGTTGCGTCTCACGGTACAGCCGCGTCATCAGCGGAAGCTCTTCTTCGATATGAGCTAAAAGGTATTGTTCCAATGCCTGATCAATCTTTAGCATTTTTTATTTATAAATTAGCACGGACAGTTTTTCAAAATCCAGAATTTGATTGGCAATGTTCATTATTTGAGATGGAGTTACCGCGTTTATTTTTTTATAAATAAGATCCAGTCCATCCATTTTATTATAGATCAGAAAGCTTTTGCCAAGTGTCAGCATCAAATCTTCATGGTTTTCCTGTGCCATGGCCAACTGCCCTACCAATTGCTTTTTTGCCTTACTAATTTGAATATTACCCAATGATTTATTCTGAAGAATATTTATCTCACGCTTAATCAATGAAATCGCCTTGTCGAGATTGTCCTTGTCGGTGCCGAAATAGATGGTAATTGTGCCGGTATCGGAATAGGCTGTATAGGAGGATTCAAGATTATAAGCGATTCCGTTTCTTTCACGCAAAGCTAAATTGAGTCTTGAATTACCCGATTGTCCGCCTAAAACACTATTCAGCAAAACCAGGCCAATCCGATCAGCATGAAGTGCATTGTATGCCAAACCGCCTATTAAACAATGAGCCTGAAAGGTTTCTTTCTCAATTGATTTAAACCTGGCAGTATATCCTGAGAATGTCTGGCGTGAAAAAGCGCGTGGGTTTGCAGGAAGATGGCTGAAAAAACGTTCCGCGAGATGAAAAAACCGTTTATCTGTAATATTTCCCACCGAACAAATTACCATCTGATCGGTATTGTAATTTTTCGCTATAAACAGTTGAATATCTTCGCGGGTAAATGACTTAACATTTTCAGGTGTTCCCAAAATAGTACGTCCGATAGGATGACCCTCGAAAATCAGTTCTTCAAATTCATCAAATATTAACTCAGATGGCGAATCGTTGTAAGAGTTGATTTCATCTATAATTACATCCTTCTCCTTTTTCAGTTCCTGATCCGGGAAAGTGCTGTTAATCAGTATATCGCTAAACAGTTCAATTGTCCGTTCATAATATTCGGCAAGGAAAGAGGCATGAATCGCCGTTTCCTCCTTAGTGGTGTAGGCATTCATTTCGCCACCGACATCGTCGAGCCGGCTTAGAATATGAAATGACTTCCTTTTCAGGGTTCCTTTAAAGATAGTATGCTCAATAAAGTGTGCAATTCCTTGCTCCGTATCCGCTTCATCGCGCGATCCGGTATTGATGATAACTCCGCAGTGAGCGACAGGTGAATCGACATAGTAATGAACCAGCCGTATGCCATTAGGTAATAGAGAAGAAAAATATTCCATTAATTCGTTTTGAACAAGTTACAAAAGTATTGAAATTTCTTTGACTTTTTTTCAGTCGGTGCTTGGAGGGAAACAAATTTTGATTAGTTTTGCCACGCGTTAGAATAATGGTGCCATAGCTCAGTCGGTAGAGCAACGGACTGAAAATCCGTGTGTCCCTGGTTCAATTCCAGGTGGCACCACATAAAATGAACGCATATTAATAAAAAGGCCTGGTTTTCGTTTGAAAACCAGGCCTTTTTATTAATGTTACCTGTGCAAATCATGGTGCAATCTTCAGTTTTTTGAAAACATCTAAAGCCTGAGTATCATTAGGATCTAGTTTTAATATTTTCCGAAAGTAGTCGATAGATGTAGCTTTTAAAGCTTCAGATTGCTTTATATCGGCTTTAAAGAGCCGCTCACTGCTCAGAAAGTAATAGGATCCAAGATATCTGTAACATTCAATCATCGATCTGCGATTCTTGTTAACATCACCTGGTTCGAGAATTCCAAGTGCTTTTTCATAGGCTTCTTTGGCATCAGTCTTTTCAGCCTCCGGATCAAGCAGAGCGTTTAAACGCCCTCTCCAAATAAATCCGCCGGCATATTTCAGATTTAGTGCCGTGACAATCAAAAATGCACTGTCCGCCATTTGAAAATAGAGCCGCTTTAAATTATTTACACTTGTGCTGTCAGTAAATGGTATATTATTACTTCGCTGCAGGGCATAAAGAGAATCGTATTTTTGCCTGTAAATTTCACCGGCGTAAGAATACTCCTTCCCGATCATAAAGTAAGTACTCACTTTGTCGGCACCAATAGCAATCATTTTTTTATAATTTGCCACCGCATCAAGATGCATCTTATTCGAGGTATAGAGCTTAGCGAGCTCATCATAAATATCAGTCTTTGTGGAATCTAAAGCCAATGCTTTATTATAGTTCCTGATGGCCAAAGTATCTTTACCGGCTTTCTGCAATAACCTGCTGTAATAAATATAATCTGACACTATATTCTTCTCGGGATCATGAAGTTTAAAAAATTTCGACATATACTCCACACCTTTTGAATATTCACCGGTTTCGTATGCAATATAACCTCTGATTCTGAATAAAACAGACACATCCAGTTTGTGATTTAAGGTGTCCTCCAAAAGTTTTGCCGCTTCAGGATATCTTTTATTAAAGAAAAGGATAATCGCATATCGTTCACGATCTTCATAAGTTATCTCAGCTCTACTCATGTATATCTGATAATTCTTTTCTGCCTCCGGGTATTTCCCGATCAAATAATACAAGTCACCCAGATTTTTATACACCAAAATTTGATCGTTGTTTAGCTCAACGCTCTTAACCAAGGCATTTAATGCATCCCGGTAAGCGCGGGCATAAGTATGAATTACGCCTAGTTTCCGATAGGCAAGTGCAGAATTAGGATCATAATAATAGGCTCGTTGGTAGGCATTTGTTGCGGAACCATGTCTGTGACACAATAATTCATAATCACCGAATACGATATGAAGGGGGGCATAATTTGTGTTAAGTTCTAGTCCCAAACTCAAAAATTTGCTTGCTGTAGTAGTATCTTTTTTTGTGAGACTGATACACCCTTTTGCAATTTCGCAATATACTTCAGGATTTTTTCTGTCCATTTTTCTGGCTCTCTCAAAATAATCGAGCTCAGCAGGTACGTCATCTTCCACAAAAGCGATTCTGCCAAGACCAATTAAAGGGAATGGAGATTTTGGATCAAGGCTTTGAGCTTTTTGGTAGCATAATTTAGCACTGTCACGGATTTGTAAAGCAAGGTAAGTATCGCCTAACGAACAGGAACTTCTGACATCTGCAGGAGAAGTCTTCAGTTGGTCAATAAAAAAATTACGAGCCTTTTGGTACTGAAGATCATTAAGGTAGAATACACCTTGATTAATCTTCTGCTGTCCGGAACAGACTATCACGGAAAAAAGAAATACAATGAGCGAAAACAAACCGGATTTTATCATTATAGCACTGTATATTAATTATTTGCTAATTTAAATTATTTAATTAAAAATCTTTGCGAACATTTATCAGCCTTGTTGGTGCAATGGCAGGAAGGACTCCGGATTTCAAGATAATTCTCTGTCCTTTATCGCTTGCCACGAAGGCTGAGAACCCGGTCACCAATCCATTCCGGGGCTCGGCATTGATAATATAAATATCTCTTGTCAAAGGATAAATGCGATTTACTAAATAGGCCTGATATGGTTTATAACTATTATCCTGATCGGGACGTGAATTATTACTGACCGACACAACTTTTATCTTTTTATGAAAAGAGAGATGCAGAGAATCGTCACTGTTACTAATCCAGCTGGCCCCTATGAAGCCTAACACTCCCGGATGGGTACTGGTGTAATCAATGACATCGCGGTTGTATTCCAATGCAAAAAGATTTTTGGTGTCAATTTCCCCTTTACAGAGTGAATTAGCTAAAAAATTTACAATACTACTTTTTTCATTATCGAAAACAACTTTTATTTTCCCCGACTTCGTGCCAGGATTGATTTGATCCCATCGCTCCACTTTGCCCTTAAGGATATCACTTATCTGATTCAAGGTGATCAAAGTATCTTTGCTTGAAGGCGCTACAATGAGCCCAATGGCATCGGTAGCAATTTTTATTTGACGTGGAAAAATTTTTTTTCTGTTTAAATCGGCAGTTTCAGCATCGGATAATCGTCTGGATGCAACTATTAATTCGACCTCGCCGCTCATTAATTTTTTAAATGCTTCATTTTCAGGTGTATATACAGCATTTAAGTCTGTATAGCCATATATCACTTTGAAAACATCTAATTCAGCCTCTATAATCGGACGAAAAGTTTCATCAACGCAGATCGATGTTTTACCGGTTGTTGGGGTATTTCGGTAAGGATCAGTTTTAAAGAATCTGCAGCCCCCGAGCAGTAAGGATAAAAACAAAATCAGTTCAATTCTCTTCATCTCATTTAGCCTTAAAAGCCGTCATGTAAATTCGCGAATTACTATTGCATCATATATTTGAAAGGAAGAGTAAAACTAACCAATACCGCCTTGCCTCCCTGTTTACCCGGGCTCCATAGCGGCATAAGACTTAATACTCTCACAGCCTCTTCATCACAGCCACCACCAACTCCTCTTACAACTTTTATCCTTGTAATACGACCATCTCTGTCAATAACGAAATTTACAATAACCGTTCCGGAAATTCCATTTTCAGCGGCAAGAGACGGATACCTCATATTATTTTTGATAAATTTTGTCATCTCTTTTTCTCCACCGGGAAATTGAGGCATCACTTCGACTATAACAAAAGGCTGATCGGGTTCCTCTGTAATATGATTTTGTTCAGTCGCAACAGGAGCAGCCACATCATCGGTACCTTTATCAAAGGCCACATTACTGATAGCAGCCTTTGCATCAACTACTTCCTTTTGCATTTTAGGTTGTTCTTCCTCAGGTACCTGTTCATCAGGTTTGATCACAGGTGGTGTGAATTTTATTGTATTTCGCAATGGCGGGGCTGGAGGAACTTCTCTTAAAATATTCGGTTCTTTGGGCTTATCAAGCTTTATATCAGAAAGCACCCTGACAGTCAATTCCTTGTCTGTGCTCTTCGGTAAAATTCTCCTGAGTAAAGAAGGGGCTGAAACCAGAAAGACGAATGCGAGGCTTGCAATAAGTAATGCCTTAAAGTGTCTTTTTGAGGAATTTTTCCTTAGCTCATAAGCGCCGTATTCGCGGTTTTTGGGATCAAAAACCAAATCGCACCATTCATTCGAAAAAATATCATTATTTGCTGCCATCAGGATACAATTTTCATCCGTAAATAATTTTCAATAAAGGTCAGAAAAGTCTCGGTGAGGAGCTGTTCATCTTTTGTTATCATTAGCTGGTTCAAGAATTTTACAAATTCTTTTTCGCTATCAGATCCAGATCAAATGGTGTGATATCGACAATTGCATAGCGCCCGATATTACAGATTGCCATCTCATCCAGGGCATCGATAAGATTCCGGTACGAACTGTCATCCGTACATTTAATAAGAACTATAGGAGCTTTTTTATCCCCGATAATCTCATTCTTTTTAGTTTCAAACTCTTTATCAGAAAGTGTTCTCGCCTCTTTTTTGAGCTTCAGATCACGAATGCTGACCATGATTTCATAATTCTTTGAAATCAAAAACTGACGGATCCCTTTTGGAGAAAAATCGGTTTGATTAAGAACCGGATCAATGTCGTTTTCACGTGTCCCTTCATAGTAAAAAACTTTATTGTCCTTACCAAGGAGAATTGTAACAGCCCGCGAAGCTTTAATTTTTTGTTGATCCGCTTCTGCCAATTTTTCTTTTGAAGGCATGGCAATCTCCATGGTCTGAGGCTTGTTAAGCGTTGTGGCCAACATGAAAAATGTGATCAGCAAAAAGCCAAGGTCAACCATAGGAGTAAAATCCACCCTCGTTGACATCTTCTTAACTCTGCCCTTTTTATTCCCCTTATTATTATTCTGAGCTACTTCAGACATGTATTTTTTTATTTACAGTTTTTCAAAATCAGAGACACTTTCAAGACTGGTAATCAGATTATACCTGTTCTCGTTCAAATCCTGCAAAGTACCCATCAGTTTTTTGATAACCGGATAAGTAGTTGCCTGATCTGCTTTGATGGCGATCCGATAATCTTTATTGATACTGCGCGCAAGACTAACCCAATTTCTAAACTGGTTATCCAGCGAATCGCAAGGGATACCCAAAGCATTCTGAGGTAAATCCCGCTCATCCGCATTCATCGACAAGTAAGATTTCATTAGGCTGATTGGAACTCCAAAACGGTTAATCAAACTAAATTCTTTTAATTCAGCCGTGCTAAAAGTTGTGTTATAGACAGCGCCCATCTTTGTAAGCAATTCAATTCTGCTCTCTTGTCCGTCGATACCAAAAAACACTTTCCCTTTCGGATCAACAAGGATCATCATGATATTTCGATCAGGAATCTTGATTTCGGATATAGAAGACGGAGTATCAACAATAACCGGCTCCTTTTGAACAAAGTTTGAGGTAAGCATAAAAAAAGTCAGCAACAAAAACGCGACATCGCACATTGCTGTCATATCAATTGCCGTACTCTTCCTTTTAATTTTTACTTTTGGCATAATTCTAATGTATTAGAAATAACAGACATCAGTGCTTTGCAGCAAATGTCTGAACAATACTATACCCGGCCTCGTCAATTGAATAGGTGAGTTTGTCGATCTTGGTGGTAAAGTAATTATACATCACAACAGCAAGTGCACCGGTTCCAATGCCGAAGGCAGTATTGATAAGCGCTTCCGAAATACCTGTTGATAACGCTACCGAATCAGGTGCACCCGCATTTGCCATTGCAGCAAACGAACGAATCATTCCAAGTACTGTTCCTAAGAGTCCCATCATAGTAGCAACAGATGAAATAGTTGCCAATGCCGGTAAATTTTGTTCAAGACTTGGAAGCTCAAGTGATGTCGCCTCCTCTATATTTTTTTGAATATCAAGAACTTTCTGTTCTTTCGACATAATTACATCTTTTTCAAGCATTAAATATTTCTGAAGTGCTGCTTTTGATACGCTTCCGATAGAACCTTCGAAACGATCGCATTCACCAATAGCACCACTGATATCATTTTTAGCAAGATAGCCTTTTATAGCCTCCACAAACTTAACAGCCGATCCTTTGCCACCCGCTTTACTAATTGTAAAAAAACGTTCAAGAGAGAACGCCAATACAACTAAAAGCAATGTCATAATAACAGGTACAACAAATCCCCCTTTATAAATGACACCAAGAAAGTTGCCGGGAACAGGAGCATTAGCCGAATTATTCCCTTGGAAATTACCGGAGGCTCCCATTATAAAATAAAATACGAGTATCGCCAAAACCAGCGAAACAGGAATAACCAATGCAGAAAACGCGTTCTGAAATTTTAATAAACCATTTTGTGATTTCATACTCTAAATTACTAGTGTTTAAATAAACGTTAAATTAATTATAAAGAAACGATGCCAGTATCGTTAGTAAAAATGAATCTATAAAAGAAAATTCAGTAGTCAGATTTACGAAAAAATAAATAAAACCATTCTTTTTAATACCGTGGCAAATTTAATAATTCAATTCAAAACAGCTTAACAGCTAAAATAAAAATTCTCCATAAAGCAGACAATTAACATAATTTAACCAATTCCATGGCTTTACAGTATCAATAAATCTATCCAATTCAATTCTGACAGCGAACTAATCATTGAAAATAAATTAAGTCTATATAGCTGACATACTACTATTTGCATACTGTTTTATTGCACCATCGCCATCCATTTCATAAGAGAAATGATCAAACTAGATGGATATACGATCCTAAAAAAAAATCTCAGATAAATCTGAGTTAGTTAACAAACAGGATCTGCGCCTCTATACACTTACCGGCTTTTGTAATAATTATACATATAAGTGTAATTGTTGTACATGGCCTTTCTTAATAACACCTCTAGCTTTACACAAAAAAAATCAGGGAATCATCTATTTTTAATAAAGTTAGCCAGAAACAATAATTTAATTAGATATGAACGTAAAAAGAATATTAATTCTGAAAATGGTTATGGTATTAGCTGCCTATTCAGCTATTTCGCAAACTGCCAGTACAGAAACCATAAATTTATCCAAACCTCCGATAGCGGTTCCATTCACACTGAAAGAGGCTGGCTATGTGACGTTGGTTGTCGAAAACCAGGAGGGAATTCGGGTCAGAAACCTGATTTCAGAGACGTGGTTTCCTGCTGGCGCGGATACGGCATGGTGGGATGGCCTCGATGATCTGGGAAGAGACATTGACGCGGCCGACCACGGCGTTTACCATATTCCGGCACGATTTGTAAATCCCGGCAAATACAGAATCAGAGGTTTGGTCCGTGGCGAAATTAAACCGAAGTTCGAATTTTCTCCTTACACCACAGGAAATCCCCCCTGGAGCACTGCCGATCATACCGGAGGCTGGCTCGCCAATCATACACCCCCAATGGCCGCTGTATTTGTCCCTGCCAATCAGTCCCCATCGGGAGTGCCTTCGGTATTTCTGGGATGTTATGTCACAGAAGGTCCGGATGGATTGGCGTGGGTCGATCTGGACGGCAAAAAGCTTGGAGGCAAAAAATGGATTGGCGGTAACTGGACTGCCGCCCCCTACATTGCGCGGGATGCCGGAACCAACCCGTATTCAGGGTAGAACGTCTATGTCGCTTCGGTATGGGAAACTGGGAAACAGTCGGGCATCCTGGAATTACGGATTACAGCCTTGACAAATGGCAAGGACAAACCGGTAATTGTTCACATTATTGGTCCGATCGGTCCTAAAATTGATGACTCAGCCAGAGCTGCCGAAATTTCGGGACTTGCCGTTTTGGATGGTTTATGCGTCGTGAGTCTTCCACTCAAGAATCAATTGATATTTGTCGATGCCCATAAAGGAGTGGTCATCGGAACTACCCCCCTCGAAGCTCCGCGTGGTCTTGCTTTTGATGCTAACGGCTGTTTACTGGCATTGTCAGGTAAAAATCTGGTGCGTTTTAGCAAAATAACAGATCCTACTAAAATACCTGCACCCCAAACGGTCGTAACAGCGTTGTCTGCTCCGGCTGCTGTGACACTGGATAATCAGGGAAACCTCTACATCAGCGACCGGGGCACCAGTCATCAGGTGAAAGTTTTTACTGCCAAAGGAAAATTTCTG
>JBAXOA010000017.1:0-57326 GCA_037133495.1 Mariniphaga sp.
AGAGTGAAGAGTGAAGAGTGAAGAGTGAAGAGTGAAGAGTGAAGAGTGAAGAGTTAAGAAAGTGAAGAGTGAATATTACGTTGCGGTGCTCTGCACCTTAAGAATCGTGCTTAATATAAATGATGACAAAAATTTGGTCTGATGAATTTGGCGGTGCAGTGACCATCTGCAATCTGGATGGTATTATCACTTATATGAATGAAACTTCCAAAGAGCTATTCAAAAAATATGGAGGAGCCGGGCTGATAGGGACCAATCTTCTGAATTATCATCCGGAACCTTCACGCTCAAAGGTGGCTGAAATGTTAAAAACCCCAACAACAAACACTTACACGATCGAAAAAGCCGGGATAAAAAAAATAATCCACCAATCACCCCTTTACGAACAAGGAGTATTTAGTGGATTAATTGAAATTTCATTTGAATTGCCTGAGGCTATGCCCCATTTTATCCGCGATTAACGCAGGATGCCATTGTTCCTGTCAGACATCAATGCGAACCGAAATTATTCGCAGATCAATAATTTCAGATTGAAATATGCTACTCCTCGTTGATTTCGAAGATTGCCTCGATCTCAACCGGGACATTTTCGGGAAGACTTCCCACACCAAAAGCGCTGCGAACTCCGATGCCATTTTCACGTCCAAAAACCTCCACAAACAACTCGCTGCATCCATTGATGACGTAGGGCTGCTTCTCGAAATCGGTGACAGCATTTACCATTCCCAGAACTTTGATCACTCGTTTTATCCGGTTCAGTGATCCGAAATTAGCGATCAGGGTAGCTAAAATTGTCAGGCCTACCTGACGTGCAGCCAGTTTACCCGATTCCATATCGATATCTTTACCAATTTTTCCCCGCTGAAGCGTTCCGTCAGTGTTAACCGGCAAATGTCCAGAGACATAAACAAGATTGCCAACCTGAAGCATTGGCGTATAAACTCCTTTGGGTTCAGGTGCAGGAGGTAATACAAGGCTGAGCGCAGTAAATCGTATTTCGTTATCCATTTGATTTTTTTTGATAATTATTTAACGTAATATAGACCCTCAAGGTTTTAAAAACCTTGAGGGTCTAATCAAACACTAATCACAATTTAATAATCAGCACCACTTTTTGGGTATCGCGCAGCACCTCAACACTGATGGTTTCGCCTTGTTTGAGCTGATTAAGTCTGAACATATAATCCTGTATATTACTGACTGATTTACCATTAATGGAAATAATAATGTCATCTTTTTTCATCCCGCCCAAAGCGGCAGGTTTTCCGGGAGTGACAAAATCGGCCCGCAGACCGTTTTTAACATTTCCCGCAAAGTCGGGCATAATACCGAGTGAAATTCCTTTTCTGCGGGTTCCGCGACCGGATGCTTCCTTAGGACCAGCTTCTTTGAAAATAAGTTTGGCATCACTGTTTGCCAGATCACAAATAAGCCGGTAGGATAAGTCCGAAATTTTCACCATTCCCGGATAGTTGATTTTATCCCAGGTATCTGCAGGAGTGTGATAGTCGAGGTGAGCGCCGGACGAGACAAAGAGCACCGGCACATTTTTGCCATAAAACGAAGCATGATCAGACGGGCCGTAACCTTCGTCAGAAAGGGTTAATTTCAGAACGGTAGTATCACAATCGGCATAAATCATTTTTCTCAGCGGGACGGCTGTACCAACTCCGCCAATCTGAACCTGAGAATTTTCATTTAACCGGCCAACCATATCAAGATTAAACATGGCATTTATTTTTTTCAGATCAATTGCCGGGTGATCAACAAATTGTTTGGAACCCAGCAAGCCAAGTTCTTCGCCTGAAAAAGCAACCACAACAATGCTCCTTTTGATATTTTTGCGTGAAGCGGATAATTTTTGAGCCAATTCAATTACCATTGCTACACCTGAAGCGTTATCGTCAGCGCCATGATGAATGCCTAATGTGTCGGGCAAGCGGCTTCCGGAACCAGGTCCACCCCAACCCAGATGATCGTAATGCGCACCGATAACTACATATTCGTTTTTCAGCGTTTTATCACTGCCGGGAATGATCATCACAACATTACGTGTTGGAACTGTTGTCTGAACAACATCAGATTGCCCGCTGACAACTACTCTTGTATTAAAACTGCCTGGTTTGCGTAGCTCGTTTAACTTTTTCTCGAGATCCTCAATGGTTAGTTTCTTATTTTCAAGAATTATATTCGCCATTTTTCTGGAAAGACGGAAGGCCGGAATTCCGACAGACTGCTCGCCTTTTGCCAAAGGCTCAAACTTATCCTCTGCATCAAAAGTCTTGCCCGAAACCAGCAATACTGCTGAAGCGCCCATATCTTTTGCTTCAAGAACTTTATCACGGTCACGACTATATTTAACGAATGGACTTTTAATTTTTTCAATTTCCGGATCAGCCCTTAGCAACATCACAATCTTGCCTTTGACATCGGTTCCGGCATAATCATTCCATATCAGGCTATCATCCCGGATATCAAAGCCATATCCGGCAAAGACCACTTCACCGCTGAGCAACGCATTTTGCGAAAATGCGAACGGGCTAAAATCAACATCGACCTTTAAAGCCATTTTATTTATGACCAAGCTATTAGATGGCCCTGTAATTATTTTATCGGTTACCCGATAATGTTGAAAACCTTTATCAACCATTGGTTTCAATCCGCTTTTTTTTAATTCGCCGCGAATGTATTCTGCTGCAAGACTGTCACCATTACTTCCGGTAAACCGGCCTTCCAATTTGTCGGATGCAAGATAGCTGACATGGTTTTTCAACTCATTCACGGTCACATCCGCGGATCTCTTCTTTTCATTTGAAAATGAAATCGTGATCAACACGATCAAAATAAATCCAATTCTAATTAAAATCTTCATTGTCCGTACTTTATAGTATTAAATAACTGAAGGCAAAAATATTTTTTTTTGAAGGCCTAAAAGTATCAAAAGGGGGTGAATAAGCCAACTATTTTCTTTATCTAAAGCTCTTTATCTGAAAATAAAATCATTTATTTTAATTGGTTTATCTTTTATATGACTGGATTACACAAAAAATATTGATATTTGCAATGTCAAATAATTAAAATAGTAAAAAGATGAAAAAATTAATTCTTTTATTAGTTCTGCCTTTGTTAGTTGCCTTCAATTCCAATGCCCAAACCAATCCTCCGGCACCTGCAGCAGTCCCTGTCAATCCGAATGGACCGGTTGCAAAATGGGATAAAATGGTAAATGACTTTGGTGAAATTGCCTTTAACGTTCCAAAAACAGTAGAATTCACATTGACAAATACAGGTAAAGCGCCTTTAATTATCAGTTCTGCAAGAGCTTCGTGTGGTTGTACCAATCTTAAATATTCTCAGGAACCTATTCTTCCTGGCAAAAGCTCAATAGTAGCTGCTACTTATAATGCTGCTGCACAAGGAATATTTACGAAAACAGTAACCGTCACAACAAATGCTGATCCAAATCCGGTAGTATTGCAATTTAAAGGAACGGTACTTCCTGCTCCGGCTGCAGCTGCTGCGCCTGCCGCAAAATGATCTTTGTGTTTTTCAAAGTCAGAGGTGAAATCTTTCGAAAGGTTTCACCTTTTTTATTTAAACAAAACCCTATTTTTGCGGTTAGTTTAAATCGTTAATTCAATAAAAATAAAATATGGCAACTATTCAAAAAACAATGCTAATGATTCTCGACGGATGGGGGATTGGAGACAAGACCGCTTCTGACGTAATCTACTCAACACCAACTCCTTTCATTGACTCATTATATGAAAAATATCCCCACAGTCAATTGCTCACCAGCGGCGAAAATGTGGGTTTGCCTGATGGGCAAATGGGAAATTCGGAAGTAGGTCATCTTAATATTGGCGCAGGACGTGTACTTTACCAGGATCTTGTAAAAATCAATAAAGCGATCAGAGAGAAAACACTCTGGAGTAATCCACAAATTCTGAAAGCTTATCAATATGCAAAAGATAATAACAAACAGGTCCATTTGATTGGGCTGATTGGTCCCGGAGGTGTTCATGCACTAAGTCTGCATATGGTTGCATTGGCTCAGATTGCGACGGAACTCGGACTGGAGAAAATTTTCATTCATGGACTGACGGACGGACGCGACACTGATCCGCGATCGGCATACGACTTTGTAAAGGAAGATCTCAGTGCTCTGGAAAATACCAATGCTAAATTTGCTTCCCTTATAGGTCGTTATTACGGGATGGATCGCGACACCAACTGGAGTCGGGTAAAATTAGCTTACGACCTTTTGACCAAGGGAGAAGGCAAGAAACGAAAAGATGTTCTGGCGGCCATTCAAGAGTCGTACGAAGAAGGAATAACGGATGAATTTATCAATCCGGTGGTATTCACCGATGATCAGGATCAACCTCTGACAACAATTCAGGAGGATGATGTAGTAATTTGTTTTAACTACCGCACAGACCGTTTACGTGAGCTGACCATTGTTTTTACGCAGCAAAATCATCCGGATCACGGGATGAAGACGATTCCGCTTCAATGGTACACTATGACCAATTACAAATCCTCCTTTAAAGGGATCAATGTCATTTTCAACAAGGACAATGTTCAGAATACAATGGGTGAAACGGTATCCAAAGCAGGTCTGAAACAGATTAGAATTGCAGAAACAGAAAAATATGCTCATGTCACTTTCTTTTTCTCCGGAGGCCGGGAAACTGAGTTTGAGGGTGAGCGAAGGATCATGATTCCCTCACCAAAAGTTGCGACCTACGATCTTCAGCCCGAAATGTCGGCTTTCCTTGTAAAAGATGCTATTGTGGCAGAAATAAATGCGAGAAGTGCAGATTTTATCTGTCTTAACTTTGCAAATGGCGATATGGTTGGACATACTGGGGTTTACAGTGCAATTCAAAGTGCGATAAAGTCAATTGATCAATGTGTTAATGAGGTAGTTACAGCAGCTCGTACCAATGGATACGATCTGGTAATCATTGCCGATCATGGGAATGCTGATTTTGCTATCAATCCCGATGGCAGCGAAAACACGGCTCACTCGTTGAATCCGGTTCCATTTATCTGGGTAACAGACCATACCGATGCCAAGGTCAACAGTGGTATTTTGGCTGATGTCGCTCCTACCCTGCTTACAATTATGGGACTTGCAATCCCTGCTGATATGACAGGAAAAGTGCTGATTGAGAAATAAGATGTTACAAATAGGAAAAGCGGTTCTCAGTCTGGACATCATTGAAAAAGAGTTTTGCTGCGATCTGGAAAAATGCAAGGGGGCTTGTTGTGTTGCCGGTGACAGCGGGGCTCCAATTACGGTGGAGGAAGCAGATCTGATCGAAGAAATGTATCCTCATTTTGAGGAATACCTCTCGCAGGAAAATATTGAGGAGATTAAAAAACAGGGATTTTCGGTTATCGACAGCGACAACGATCTGGTCACTCCAATTGTTGGAAACAACGAATGTGTTTTCACTTTTAAGGATGAAGCAGGGATTACCAAATGTGCTGTTGAACGGGCATATTTCGAAAAGCACACCACTTTCCGTAAACCCGTCTCGTGTCATCTTTTCCCAATCCGGATCAATGAATACAAACGATTTGATGCCGTCAATTACCAGCAGTTAGACATCTGTAAACCGGGCCGGATATGTGGCAAATCAAATGAGATGCCATTATGGAAATACCTTAAAGAACCACTTATCCGAAAATATGGTCAGGAGTGGTATAAGGAACTTACTTACGCAGCAGAGCATCTTCCCAAAGGGTGATGTTAAATGAATTATTTTCACAAACAGAAAGGCAGAAGGCAATTTGAATTTTAATTTCCTTCTGCGACTACTGTCATTTCAATATTCCCCTCATTAACAGCGACTGCGTCAACCAGGTAAGAAGGCACAAGCCGGTCTCCATTGCTGACAGTCGAAATAAAAGGATCAACTGTTTCGCCTTTGGCCAAATGCATTGCAACATCAGCAGCTGTTGAAGCCATTGTTTTTATTCTTTTAAGAACAGTTACTGATTGGTTTCCCTTCATAATCTGCTGAACATTAGCCAGATCTGCATCCTGTCCGGCTAAGGCAACCTTGCCTTCCATTCCACGCTCTTTCAATGCCTTAATCACCCCCATCGCGATAGCATCATTGCCACAGATGAAAGCGTCATAGGTATTCTTGGTGCTGTCAAGCGCGGTAACTGCAAGCCTGTATCCTTCATTGGAAGTCCAGTAATTTGCAAATTGTCTGAAAGCGATGTTGATCTCATGGCGCTCGACAAAAGGCTGCAATATATTCATCTGCCCGATGTAAATCATACGGCTGTTGTTATCGGTTGGAGGACCGCCGAGCAAGGCATAATTTCCCTTTGGTTTAATCCTTGAGATATATTCCGCCTGAATTTCGCCGACTCTTACATTATCCGTTGAGACATAATAATCCAATTTGCAATTATTGATTAACCGGTCATAAGCAATCACCTTAATTTTATTTTGGTGAGCCAGCCTGACTATCTGAGCCGAAGTTGACTGATCAACAGGAATTACTACCAGAACTCTGACACCTTCATCGATGAGCTCTTTGGCTTGATCCAATTGTTTTTGGGCATTATTATCAGCAATTTTCACTAACGGCACTCCGCCCATTTTTTGCACAGCATCAACAAAATATTTCTGGTCATTTTGCCAGCGCTGAGATTCAAAACTATGCACAAGCAAACCGATTTTCGGATGCTTGTCAGAGCAACCGGCAAAGATTAATCCCGCCAGCAATAAAAACATAAAAAACCTGATTCTCATTTGGAGTTAGATTTTTAAAAGTCAGATGGAACCTATCTGCACGATGTTTGCTTATGTGCAAGATTTCAAAACAAACTACATATCAAACACAATTCTGGTAAAAACAGATCGGTTATCTGACGTTTTGAAATAAAAATACAGTAATTTAATAGGGATCCTTTATTTATGCCATAACAGCAGGAAGCCGGCTCAGGTTTAAAAGAATACTAAAACCAGGTCGCTCATCAAAGTTACAGAATAATTTCTCAAAACAGAATATTTCAGCGGTATTTTTTTTTAAATTACATCTCATTCCATTCTGCATAAAACTGCTCAAGATATTGAAGCATAAATTTATGCCGCTGCTCTGCCAGCCTCCTTCCGGTTTGAGTCTGCATCTGATCCCTCAGCAATAACAATTTCTCATAAAAATGATTGATTGTGGGAGCGTCACTTTTCTTGTAATTCTCGAAATCATTATGCATTACCGGGGAGATTCCGGGATCATAAATACCTCGGCCACGACTGCCGCCATAAGCGAATGTCCGCGCAATCCCTATCGCACCGATAGCATCCAGCCGGTCGGCATCCTGTAATACTTTACATTCCAGATCATCGGTCGAAGTGTTTACTCCAGCTCCCTTAAAACTCACGCCTTCAATAATTGCACCTATCTTTTTTATTTGCAAATACTCAACGCCGCACTCTGCTAACCAGTTTTCCGCATTCCGGGATTCCGTATTATTGCCAACGAGCTTCCAGTCATCGATGTCATGAAGCAAAGCCGCCAGTTCAACAAGAAACAGGTCGGCTCCTTCCAGGCCCGCGATCATCAATGCCAATTTTCGCACCCGGTAAATATGCCACCAGTCGTGACCCGATGAATCACTTCCCAGAACTGATTTCACAAAAAGTTCAGTCTCAAGCAGCAGCTTCCCCTTTTCCATAAAATTTAATTTTAATGCTAAATAATCAGACAGGTCAAAAAAATAATTTAGCAGGTAGAAATCACCGGTAAAAATTGAAACGGCCTGTTTGAAAACAGCGATGAATATACAAAAAGAATGATCCGGTTTCATCCCGCATCGCTTATTTTGTAATTATGGTTTCTATCGAACAAATTTCTTGTGATTTGGCTATATTTGTAGTGCAAAGCTTCAAAAGAGATGGAAAAAGAACTAACAGAAAAGTGGGTCCGCAAAGTCATTGTCAGAGAAGAAATCGACAGGTATCTCATTAATGACAAGGACTTTATCAATGATGAAGATATTTTTCACCGGCTCAAAATAAATAATCATCCTGATGCGAAACGTGTTCGGGATATTCTTCAGAAATCACTTTCCATCAAAACCCTTTCACCTGATGAAACTGCGGCACTTCTGAACGTCACTTCACCTGAAATATGGGAAGAAATTTTTCAGGCAGCACTCGAGGTGAAGAAAAAGGTTTATGACAACCGGATTGTTTTTTTTGCACCGCTATATTGCTCGAATCTCTGTGTGAATAATTGTGCTTATTGTGGTTTTCGCGAGGCCAATAATCTGGAAATAAGGCGCATTCTAACTATTGAAGAGATCAGACGTGAAACACGATCGGTATTAAATGAAGGTCATAAAAGACTTATCCTGGTCTTTGGAGAACATGAACGGTCTGACATTGACTACATGACGGCTGCGGTAAGAGGAGTCTACAGTGTTCAAGAGCCGGCTCCGGTTTCCGGTAAACCATCATCGATCCGACGTGTCAATATTAATGCGGCGCCAATGCAGATCGCCAAATTAAAACTGCTCAAAGAGGCAGGCATTGGAACCTATCAGGTTTTTCAGGAAACCTATCACAAAGAGACATACCGGTCAGTGCATCCGGCCAATACGCTTAAAGGAGACTACCGGTGGCGGCTTTATGCCCTTCACCGCGCCATTGAAGCAGGTCTCGATGATGTGGCGATTGGTGCGCTTTTTGGTTTATACGATTGGCGTTTCGAAGTGATGGGACTGTTGTATCACACCCTTGATCTGGAGAGGCAGTTTGGAATCGGGCCTCACACTATCTCATTTCCGCGCATGACCCCGGCATCCGGATCCCCGCTAAGCGCTCATTCTCCCTACCATGTCTCTGATTCTGATTTCAAAAAGCTGGTCGCAGTACTGCGATTGTCGGTTCCCACTGCAGGTATGATTGTTACTGCGCGTGAAAAACCTGAAATCAAAAAAGCTGTGCTTCAACTTGGATGTACCCAGACAGATGCTTCTACCCGAATTGGAATAGGTGCTTACAGCGATCAGAAAACAGAAAACGACCTTGATAAAAAACAGTTTACCATTGGCGATCCCCGTGACCTGGATGACGTCATTCAGGAAGTTGCAAAAATGGGATTCATTTCCTCCTTCTGCACGGCTGGTTACCGATGTGGCCGCACCGGCGAAACAATTATGGGAATGCTGAGCCATTGTGTGGAAGGTAAATTTTGTAAACTCAATGCTGTCCTCACTTTCCGTGAATACCTGAGTGATTATGCTTCGGCCGCAACCCGGGAAATCGGCGAACCTCTGATTCTTAAAGAAATTCAGGAAATCGAATCAATGGACTATTTTAAATCGAAACCTCATCTGTTGCAAAAATTCCGCAGCGAATATTCCGAAATTGTTGATGGGAAAAGAGATTTGTACCTATAGGAAAACAATCAAAGTATACCCTTTTAATCAATGGGTGCCAATAGCTGACCAATAAATAAAATATTCTCAAATTAATTTATATCCTCATGATATTCAATAAATTAAAACTGACTCTCTCATTTTTACTTATTGCCTTCTTCTGCCAGGCTCAGGAATATCAGTTGAGTTCTCCGGACAAAAAAATCGTTGTAGTCCTAAAAAACGGAGAAGAGCTCAGTTATTCAGTCATTTTTAATGGAAAACCGGTCCTTTTAGAGTCGGTACTTGGCTTTGAATTCAAAACAGAGGCGGCCATGAACAAGGGATTTGCTGTAATTGATCATCAAGAGCGAATCATCAACGAAACATGGAAACCGGTTGTGAGATCAAAACATGCTGAGGTGGTGAATCATTGCAATGAATTGCAGCTGATGGTCAAAGAAAAATCGGGGCTGATGCGCCAGATGGAACTCTCATTTCGTGCTTTTGATGATGGTATTGCCTTTCGCATCCAACTATTCCGCAGTGAAAAAAACGGACACCGCCAGGTTACAAAAGAGTTGACCACTTTTGCCATTCCAGGTAATCCCAAAGCCTGGGTGGTCGAATATGGAAAATATTCGAGCTCGCAGGAATCCGAATTTATGGAGCGCCCGCTTAGTTATGTTTCCGACAAGACCATTGCCGGTTTACCCTTTCTGATGGAATATGGAGATAAATGCTGGGTAGCCATCACAGAAGCTGTCATCGACAATTATCCGGCTTTTTACATTGGCACGAACGGGAAGCAGAATATCCTGACTACTAAGCTGGCACCTCTTCCCGGCGAAGAGGTGGCGGGTGTAAAAGCACGTTTCGACGATGAAGTATATACTCCATGGAGAGTTATTATGATTGGCGATACTCCTGGAAAACTGATTGAATCGGAGATTATCCAAAACCTCAACGCGCCATGTGCCATTGCCGATCCATCGTGGATCAAACCCGGGAAAAGTGCCTGGGATCATTGGTGGAGCGGCGAAGTAAAAATGGAAATGCCTGTCATAAAGCAATATATAGACTTTGCCTCACAGATGGGATGGCCATATATGCTGGTAGACTGGCAATGGTACGGGAAATATGCTGTTCCTGAAGCCGATATCACCAAATGGGCTCCACAGCTCGATATGCCCGAAATAATCAGTTACGCAAAATCAAAAAATGTAAAAATCATCGTCTGGCTCTATAACAGCGATGTCAACCGTAATTCAGCCTATAAAAGGGCTTTCCCGATCTACCGCGAATGGGGAATTGCCGGTATTAAGATCGATTTTATGGACCGCGATGATCAGGATATGGTCAACTGGTACCATGATATTATCAAATGCGCAGCAGAAAATCACCTGATGGTTGATTTTCACGGAGCCTACAAACCCGATGGCATCATCCGTACTTACCCGAATATGATCACCCGCGAAGGAGTAATGGGAAATGAATATTATAAATTTTCGGAGAAAATGAGTCCGGAACACAATATAAAACTGGCTTTTACACGAATGCTTGCCGGACAGATGGATTACACGCCGGGCGGCTTTCTGAATGTTACTAAAGCTCAGTTTAAAAAGCAATCACCGGCATTGGTCTGGAATACCCGTGCAGCCGAGCTTTCGAAATTTGTAATTTATGAAAGTCCGCTTACAGTAATCTGTGATCATCCCGATCATATACTAAATCAGCCGGGAGCCGATTTTTTGAAACTGGTTCCAACAACATGGGACGATATACACTTCATTGATGGCTATCCCGGCGAATATGTAGCAATTGCGAAAAAAACGGGTAACGAATGGTATATTGGTGTGATGAATAATAGCAAAGAGAAGGAAATTACCATTAAGATGGACTTTATCGCACCGGGCGCACATCCTATCGACATTTGGGCCGATGCCAAAGATGCCGGTCAGGAACCAAAAAATCTGAAAATCTCATCACAAATTATAAAATCGGGTGATCTTATAAAAATTAAACTGGCCAATAATGGCGGTTGGGTAGCTAGAATCAGAATGCCATAATTTAAATTTGTTCTGATGACTTTTGCACGTAATAAACAATTCCGGAAGTTTTGTGCCTATGGTTTTCTAAAGAATCTTATTTTCTTTGAGCCATTTTTGATCCTGTTTCTACTTGATGCAAAGCTTAGCTATACCCAAATCGGACTGCTCATCAGCTTCCAATTAATCATCCAAAATGTACTCGAGATACCTGCCGGAATTCTGGCAGATTCAGTAGGACGCCGCCGTACGCTGATGGCATCACTGGCATTTTATATTACAGCTTTTATTTTCTTTTACTTCAGCTATGGCATTGCAGGTTTTATAATAGCCATGTTTTTATTTGGTTTGGGTGAAGCACTTCGGACCGGGACCCATAAAGCGATGATCTTCGATTACTTGAAGATGAATGGGTGGCAATCGGAGAAAGTTGCGTACTACGGTATCACCAGAGCATGGTCGCAAAGAGGTTCTGCAATCTCAGCCCTTCTGGCTGCTTTTTTTGTTATCGCGACACATAATTACCGTATGATCTTTTTGATCTCAACAATTCCATATATTGCTGATTTAATACTGATTGCATTTTATCCAAGATCGTTGGACGGAGCGAAAACAGGATTTCAACTCATGGAAATAAAAGCCAATTATACGCGAAATCTGAAAGAATTTATCTTTTCCTTTAAAAAACCCGGACTTTTAAAAACGACGATCAGCAATTCAATTTATTCGGGCTATTACAAAGCAGTTAAGGATTTTCTTCAGCCAATACTGGCAGCATTGGCGCTGACACTTCCCCTGATGACCAGTTATGCCGACGAACAAAGGAGTGCGCTCGTTGTAGGAGTTACCTATTTCATCATTTATCAGGCTACCAGCTATGCATCACGAAAATCGTCGGCATTCTCGAAAAAAACCCGGAATCTCCAACAGGCACTCTCACTTTCACTTACCATCGGACTGCTGGCAGGTCTGATCAGCGGGATTGCTTATTATTCGGGCTATACAGCAATCGCAGTAATTTTTTATATTGTTGTCTACCTGATTGAAAATCTTCGTAAACCAATAGCCATCAGTGAAACAGCCAATCAACTCGAATCTGACATTCTCGCCACAGTACTTTCAACGGCTTCGCAATTTGAGACGCTTTTTTCTGCCCTTCTGGCTGCATTGCTGGGAATTTTTGCCGATCATTTTGGACTTGGCATTGCCATAGCATCTGTTTCTGTTTTAGTGCTGATCTGTGCGCCTTTTTTCATGATCAGGTCTTTATCTGAAAATTTTCAATTAAAATAGTTACCCGTAACCCTTTTATAACCCTGCGTAACACTGTGTACCCCTTCGTTACAAGTTACAAGTTACAAGGTTACAAGGTTACAAGTTACCCGTACACCCGGACACCCGTAACCCGTAACTCTTTTGTAACCCGTAACTCTTTTACAACCCTGCGGCACCCTGTGTACCCCTTCGTTACAAGTTACAAGGTTACAAGGTTACAAGGTTACAAGTTACCCGTACACCCGTACACTCGTAACCCGTAACTCTTTTACAACCCGTAACCCTTTTACAACCCTGTGTCACCCTGTGTACCCCTTCGTTATGTTCAGCAAAAAACGACCCTTTTACTTTGATATTTCAAACTATTGATTAATTTTGGTTTTAAATTATCTGACAACAAACCCTTTTCTGTAAAATTCGACAATTATTATTTCTTGAGATAATCTCAGTCGACTCTTTTCATCAGAAGATAATTTGTTTTTTAATTGCCTGATGGAACACCTGAGTCATCTTCATTCATGTTTGCGAAGCGCAGATTCATGGGTGTTTCATTATATTTCTGTCAATTGTATAACTAACATATAAATTGCCATGAATGAGCTAATTAAACAAAATGTATCGGTTAATCCGATTAAATGCGAAGAAAAAGCATCAACAGGCAAATCACCTGTGAACCGAAGAAATTTTATTGGCGTAACAACAGCGGCCGCTGCCGGTCTATCGATCGTTCCCCGCCACGTTCTTGGAGGAAAAGGATTCATTGCCCCAAGTGATAAAACAACCCTTGCTTATATAGGTGCCGGCACGCAGGGATTGCGGGAATTACTTCCTATTCTGGATATTCCTGAACTCCAAATTATTGCAGTCTGCGACCCCCGAAAAGAGGCGGTCGGCTATCTCGACTGGGGCAAAAACGGACTCCGGGATGAGATCCGTAAAAAACTTAACAATCCAGGATGGAGTTCGGGCGGTGAAAATACCATACCCGGAGGGCGCGATAACGGGAAAGCTATAATTGATGAATACTACCAAAAATTCAGACCGGAGCAGAAGCTTAACGGATGCAATACATATGCCGATTTCAGGGAACTTTTCGAAAAAGAAAAAGATCTTGATGCTATCAAAGTGATGACTCCAGATCATCTTCATGGTTTGATTGCGATGGCAGCCATTAAAAAAGGGAAGCATATTTCTATCCACAAACCATTATCCAACAGACTATTGGAAGGAAGAAAGGTGATCGAAACGGCTCAAAATAATCCAAAAGTGACGACCCACCTTATTCCATGGGATTATAACGGTTCGATGGAACTGGTCATGAAATGGATTAATGAAGGAAAAATCGGAACACTCAAAGAGGTACACAATTGGTCGAACCGGCCGGTGTGGCCGCAATATCCCACTTTACCAACCGATGCTCCGCCAGTTCCTAAATATTTCGATTGGGATTTATGGTTAGGTCCCGAAGCCAACCGCCCTTACCATCCAAATTACACTAATATGGTATTCAGGGGCTGGTATGATTTTGGAGGAGGATCGATGGCTGACATGGGTCATTATAGTCTTTGGACCGTATTTAAAGCACTTGAGCTTGATTCACCAACCATTATTGAGCCTAATCTAAGCCATGTTTGTGGTCTGCGCGACTCAACAGCGTTTCAGATAAAGAACGACTTCTCTTTCCCAATGGCTTGTTCGGTACGGTTTAAATATCCGGCTAAAGGGAACCGGCCTGCAGTGGATTTATGCTGGTATGACGGAGGGATGCGTCCGCGTGTTCCGGATGAGCTGCTTGAAGACGGTGCGGAGCTGGAACCTGAAGGGATGATGTTCGTTGGCGACAAAGGAAAAATACTCGCAGGATTTCATGTCGATAATCCCCGGCTGATCTCTGCAAAACGGATGAAAGGAATAGTAACGCCTGTTATCACCCCAAAAACCATCAAACCAAGCGGATTTCAGCTTTTTTTGAATGCCTGCCGTAGTGGAAAACAGTGTCCGGGTAATTTCGCCGAGGCAAAATCGATTACCGAAGCAATGAATCTGTATGCTGCAGCACTCAGAGCGGGTCGGCTGTTGAAATACGATGCTGCAAAAACTACTATTACCAATATCCCTGAAGCTAACAACTATTTATCGCGGACATATCGTTCAGGTTGGAATCCTGATTCGATCTAAGAAAAAATTCCGGGCACGATGGATTGAGGAGGTGATGAGGTCGAAATCCATCTGAAAGAACTAACAAATCGAAAACTAAAACTAAACGAATGAAGAACATTGACAGAAGAAAATTTATCGGGAAGAGCCTGCTCGGATTAGGTGCCACGGCGCTGATCACTCAGATCCCTTTAACCGGAATGGCAGATATTGCTGGTTCGCATCCCCGGCATCCGGTTGGATTTCAGGTTTACACTATCCGTGAGATGCTGGTAAAAGACTTTCCGGGCACTTTAAAGATGATGGTAAAACTGGGTTATCAAGAGGTTGAAATGTGTTCCCCGGCAGGTTATATCACCTCCGGATTTGAACCGCTCGTGAAAATAAATCCGGCAGACATGCGTAAAATCATTATCGATTCGGGGCTTACATGCGCAAGCTCGCACTTCACAATCGAAGAATTAAAGAATAATCTTGACGCGCGCATCGAATTTGCCGGTAAGCTCGGTTTAACACAGATGATCGCATCAAGTGCCGGACTTCCAAAAGAAGCCACGATGAGCGACTGGTTAAAGGCGGCCGACCAGCTGAATGAAATCGGCATCAAAACGCAGAAAGCAGGCATCCAACTGGGATATCATAACCATCACATGGAATTTGAAAAGCTCGAAGGTGAGCTAATCTACGACAAATTACTCCAGAAATTAGACCCGGACCTCGTTAAAATGCAGTTTCAGGTTGCGGTAATCAGCATCGGATATAAGGCTGAGACCTATTTTATCAAATACCCCCGCAGATTTATTTCGGCTCACCTGGCAGACTGGTCCGCCACTGAAAACAAACAAGTACCTGTAGGTAAAGGAATTGTCGATTGGAAATCATTTTACAATGCAGCTGAAATTGGTGGTGTGAAGAATTATTTTGTAGAAATGGATATGGATAAATTCGCAGAGAGCGTTGCCAATATTCATGCACTGTAATTTGTACGACAATTTATTCAAAACCAATAAAAAAACAATCGTAAAGGATGAAGATTAAGGTAATCTTGCAAAAAAACAGCTAAGATTTCGACCAGGTCACGGAGCGTCAGGATATAAATTTGCTCGATACCCCAACAGCTTTATACAGTTGAATCAACCAATTTCTGCAGGTATCTCGAGCCTTAAAATGTGCTTTGTGTCCGCTGTAATTTTGTAACGGTCGTCGATGCGGTGGCCGATAATCCACACCACTTGTTCGCCATTGGCCAGAATCCACACATTTTCTTTTTCGGGAATGCTAAGCTTTAAATCGATAAAAAAATCACTCACTTTTTTAAACCCACCCATGCCGAGTGGTTTGAAATAATCGCCTTGCTGCCATCGTCTGATCAGCAACGGAAAATTGATCCGGTCGCGGTCGATGCAGGCCACCTGCGGCGAAGGGGAAATCTTAAAACGTTCGTTTTTTTCTGTTATTGCGATCTTAAGATGAACCGGGAAAGCCAGCTCCTTCATCCCTTCTTCCAAATAATAGTGTTTTTCGTTGCCGGTAGTAATTAGCGACAGGATGAGTGTCTCCCGGTCGTGAACCAGCCGATGTGTTGGCGAGATAAACTGTTTACCCGAAATACCGTCGAGCGCTGAAATAATATCCCCCACCACTGCATTGTTGAAGCCATACGGCTTTAAGAATTCGAACAGATAGGTTGGCAGTGGATCAAGCAGCCGGAGTTCAGCGATAGATATCAGAAAATCATTTCCTTTTCGGAGTACCACACGTTCCCAGGCCTGAGCGATAGCCCGGTCGCAGATTTTGGCAACATCTTCCAGGTAGCTCATTGTCTTGATCAGACCTTCACGGAAAGACGGGTTGAGTGTCTCCATCACAGGCAGGAGTGTATGGCGTATTTTATTCCGTTGGTAGTCGAGGCTCATATTTGAAGCATCTTCACGGAAATCGAGGTGATTTTCGAAGCGGTATTTTTCAATCTCTTCGCGCGAGGCAAAGAGCAGTGGCCGGACAATCTTACCGTTTACGGGGCGCATTCCTGTCAATCCGGTCAGGCCGGTGCCCCGGGAGAGGTTCAGGAAAAATGTTTCAAGCTGATCGTCGCGGTGATGTGCTACAGCAATGTAGTCGCAATGATGAGCCGACCGGATCGTTTCGAACCACTCGTACCGCAATTCGCGGGCTGCCATCTCGATCGATATTTTATGATCTTCGGCATAGGCAGCAGTATCGAAAGAAGTTGCAAAATGAGGCACATCGTATTTTTTGGCCAGTTCGGCTACCAGCCTTTCATCGCCATCGGATTCGGCACTACGCAGCCGGAAATTACAATGGGCAATTGCGATTGGGAAGCCGGCTTTATCAAGCAGATCAAGCAATACGACCGAGTCGATACCGCCACTCACCCCAACGAGAAGTGTATCTGTAGGATTAAAAATGTGGTTATCTTGAATATACCGGATAAATCGCTGAATCATTGCTCCTTTATTTATGCTAAAGATATTAAAATGATTCGGAAAAATCAAAAAAGGGAAAGTCAGAAAAAAATACCCTATCATTGATTTCTGCTGATTGAAATATCAATGATTTCGGGTCATTTCACATACCGGATTTGATGTAATCAGCAATTTACAGTTGATTACCGCCACACATAAGTTCCGACTGCACCTGTATCCAATGAAGTTGCAAATGATTTATCTTTAAAACGAACATTGAAATTCTTCTTAACACCACTGTTATTCTGCACGATCAGCACTTTTTCCCCATCTGGTGTTTTAAAAGCAACGTTGGGCAGTATTTCTGATGGTTGGGAATCAATTCTCACCGATCCCGGGCGTACGAATTTTGATGCATGAGCCAGAATGTAATAGGCCGGATTACGGGTGACTTCATTTCCATTGATTGTTATCGTACCCAGGCACTGTGTGCAGCCCCCTGGTGTGTGAGGATCATTATTGGGATCGCCTGCCAGATTCCATTCCAGCACCGTCCTGCACCAGTTGCGCGTTCCGCCAATTATAAGCGTGCGCACATGCCATGCCAGATCACCGGCCATATTTCCCGGAGCTCCCACCCACTGTTCCGTAAAATAGAGGTTCTTTTCCGGCCAGGCATTATGGATATGAGTTAATGTATCAATTTTACCACCATAGAGATGAAAAGCCGAACCATCAACATATTTTGCAGCTTCCGGATCTTTTAGGATCGTAAGCGGATAATCGGGTCGATCGGCATTATGGTCATAGACAATAATTTTCGTTTTAAGCTTTGCTGCGGCAAAAGCAGGACCCAGACTTCGTTTGATAAATAAGGTCTGATCATCAGCCGTCATAAACATGCTAGGATTATTTCCGGGGTGGAGTGGCTCATTCTGAATTGTTATAGCATCAATTTCAATCCCTTCCGCCTTCATTCCCATGATATATTTTACAAAATACAGGGCATAAGCATCAAAATATTCCTGTTTTAAACTTCCCCCTTTGGAATTATTATTTGTTTTCATCCATGTAGGAGCAGACCATGGTGAAGCCATTATTTTTATTGCCGGATTAATTGACAGAATCTCTTTTAAAACCGGTATGAAATCAACTTTTTCTGCATCGAGCGTAAATCTGGTCATCCCAGGATCGGTTTCACCATCGGGCAAATCATCATACGAAAATACCCTGTCGCTCAAATCAGAGGCACCGATACTGACACGTAAATAACTGATTCCAATGCCATTACCATTTGTCGAAAATAACTCTTTTAATATGGCGCTCCGATTTGCAGCATCCATCCGGTGCAATAGAATTGCACTTCCTCCGGTAAGACAGTTGCCAAAGCCATCAATCGACTGATAAGTATGGCTCTGACTGACATCAATAGTAAAATTCGGATTGTTTAATTTACCAAAAACCGGTTTTTCATTTTGTTGTTGAAAAAGAATATTTGTCGACGGACTGCTCAGCCAAAAGGCGACATTTGATTCCCGCGTGCCGGAAGTAGCTGGTGTATCAGGCCGAATTATCTCACCAAAAAGCGACCCGCTGCAGGCAAGAAAAACAGTGAGCGTCAATAAAATTGAAATATTTTTCATCTGTTACCTAATAAATTTTCGGATAATAAACTTGTTTTATAATTATTCCCAGGTATAGGTTCCTACCGAACCACCTTCCAGGGAAGTTGTAATCCATTTGCCATTGTATTTAATATTGAACAATTCGGATGTATTTCCATCATTTTCTACAATGAGCACCTTTTTTCCGCCAGGTGTTTTAAATGCAACGTTATTGAGGTTCCCGATCAGGTTACTGGCAATCCGTACCGAACCGGAAGGAACAAATTTTGAAGCATGTGCAACGATATAAAAACCTACATTTCTAGTGTAATTATCACTTCCATTGATCGTTACGGCCCCTTTGCAGGTAGTACAACCACCTTGCGTATGAGGCTCATAAGCAGCATTATTAGCCAGATTCCATTCCAGTGCAACTTTACTCCAGTTTCGCATTGAACCGATAATTACATTCTTTAAATGCCATTTTAAATCGCCGCCAAAACTACCTGATGATGATGTATATTGCTCCGTAAAATAGATATTTTTATCAGGAAATGAACTATGAACCAATGTCAGTGCACCGATATCACCTGCATAGAGGTGAAAAGCAGAACCATCAATGAATGATTTTGCACCGGCATCATTTAAAATGGAAATCGGGTATTCCGGTTTGTCACAATTGTGATCATAAATAACAATTTTAGTTGTGATGTTTACTGCTTGAAATGCCGGTCCCAGGTTATTCTTAATAAAATCGGCTTGTTGCAATGCAGTCATTACCATGCTTGGATTATTACCGGGATGTAAAGGCTCATTCTGAGGTGTTACTGCATCGACAGTAATTCCCTGGGCTTTCATTTGCTGAATATACTTAACAAAATATTGCGCATAGACATTATAATATTGTGGTTGTAAACTTCCTCCCATAAAGTTTGTGTTGTCTTTCATCCAGACAGGTGCAGACCACGGCGTTGCAATTATTTTTATCGAAGGATTTATTGCTAAAATTTCCTTTAAAAGTGGAATTAAAGCCGTCATATCGGGAGACAGAGTAAAATCATTCAGACTGATATCTGTTTGTCCTGCAGGCATATCATCATACGTAAAGGGCATACTGTTTAAATCAGACGCTCCTATGCTAAGTCTGAGATAGCTCACGGAGATAGAAGTGTTCCCGGAACCAAACAATTCCTGCAATAATTGTTGTTTCACTGATGTGCTTAACGATTTGATTACCTCGGCACTTCCGCCTGTAAGCGTGTACCCAAACCCATCTATTGTCTGAAACGACTGACTATCATCTACTCCTATTGTAGAATATATATTATAAGTCGTCCCGAATCCCAAAACCGCAGTTTGTTTTTGCAAATTTACCGACTGGTCTGCTTTGGTTAACCAAAAATCAACATCGTTCGTGACCGGTGGCGTAACCGGAGGTGGAGTTGGGGTCGTTCCGGATTTCGCACAATTTAACAGAATTGAAGCCAGTGCAATTTGAAATATAAATCTCCTGAACAATTTCATTATATCTTCTTTAATTTCTGCAAGTTAAAAAAAATCGGGAGCATATTTTAGAACTCTGCTATTCGAGCCCCGGCATCAGATAAACATCTACTTTTTTTATGATATCCATTCTATTGAATATTTCATCACTGATTAAAGTATCCAATTTCAATCCATCAATTTCCATAATTCCGGCTGAATGGGTAATTTTCACTTGACTTTGTTCTGAAATATGATAAACAAATGGAACCTGACAATAGGTAAAAGCAAGACTATCAACAGATAAAGTAATACATCCGGGTTCATTACCTAGAGTGATAAATTGAAAATCTTCGGGCCTCTCCAAAAATTCGGACTTTCTAAGCAGCCCTGGAATAAAAGTGATCTTACCCTCCACAACGAAGATACCCAGTTCACTAAATCGGGTTATAATATCCTCTTTAACCTGACCAGTCATTCCTGGTTGCTTGGCACCGCCATTGCCAGGGGTGTGAGAATAAGCATCGGTTGGAAATGCTCCAAAAACTTCAGGTGATTTATTTTGACCCAGACCGGCACGTACATCATAATAGTGCTGTATCAACCTTTCAAGCTGACCTTTATCTGCATTGTTTTTTAAAGCTGAAAAATAATTTTCACTAATTGCGAGCAAGAGTTTTGATACCATGTGCCAGTAGATACAACCGAGACCTTCAAAACCATAGAATGCGCCTGATCTGCCGGTAAAAGACTGATGATCAAATACATTTTCAAATATTTCGAGTACCAGATTCTTGTCGGACTGACTCCAGTTATTGGGTTGAATTAATTCTAACGCTTGTTTTACATCCAAAGCATTCCTGAAATTAGAGTTGAAATGACAAATTCCATCTAAATCCTTATAAACAATGCTCTTGTTGTTTTCTGCAAGATGACGGGTAAGCAACTGACTGCCTTTTATTAAAGAAGCCGGAAAACTATTTTTTTCAGTAAACCGTTTAAGCTGTCTGTCAGGATAAAGCATGTAGCTGTACTGATCGGTTCGGAACATGGCACTCCGTTTCAACGCATCAAGAACTTCATTTACTTCGATGGTATTTAAAATACCTGAACTTAGCACTGCAACCTGTCCTTCAAGCATTTCGTAAAGCGGACGTATTACAATAGCATCCTCTTTAAAGGAAATAAGATTGTAGGCATGATATAAATTATCCGATCGTCTATTTTTTCTAATGGTATGATCGATGTACTTAATCGTCAATGCAAAAAACGTTGCCAGCTCGTTGGAATCAACGGAATCAATAGTTCCGGAAAAACCATGACTGTATATTTTACCCCGGTAATTACTTCCTGCCATTCCTAAGGCATCGGTCAGTAATTTTCGCTCCTGATCAGAAAATCCTTTCGCGAGTAATGGTTCAAAATGAAGGAATGCATTATTGATTGAATGAAAGAATATTCCGATCTCCTTAGATACTTTAATCTGATTAATGGTTGTCTTATGGAAAAGATCCATACAAAAGGTGTGAAGCCTGCGCATGTAGTACAAAGTAACCATAGAAACACCGTTACCTACAAGCGCATTATTGGCATCATTCCATTCAGGACGCTGGGTATTCATCCAGATACCGGCTTCAGGAATAAAGTTCGACAGCTTGGCAAGTACACTTACAAGGATTTTTTCCGTGAAATTTACATGAAGTACATCCCCATTTTTATCCCAAATCAGTTTCCCATCATTCCCCTTTTGACTTATGCGTTCTAAAACGATTTTCTCTGCCTCGTTATCAAATTCTATGGTATCAAAAGAATTCCCAACTATTTCCGGATATGACTTAATCCGGTAAGGAACATTGGCATACGAAAATATGTTTCGTGATAACATACTGTCTAATTTACCGGGATGAAAATTTCTTGAAAGCTCCAGAAATTTCACCAGATAAATTACCTGGTGATCACCCCAATAGCCTATACTTGCCCACGGATCACCGGGATCGGGTGATTCCCAGTCGACACCATTTCGGGTGATGCGAAAAGGATTATATCCATCAACAGTTGAGGCATTTAGAAATTTACAAATCATTCCTTCAATAAAAGAGGGATAACTCATTCCGAGGGCTTCCCAATTTTGAAAAATATCTCTCCAGTTGCCTTGATAATTCAGATTTTTGGATCCGTCTTCTCTTTTCATTTCGATAGAGAAGAGGTTCCACGGTCTGGAAGGATCGCCATGTCGCCGGCTGAAAGCAAGCGGAAAGTATTCGTAACACAGCCGGATCAACTGGGTATCGCCATAAGATTCAATACTCCGGATCAAAGCCGGATAATAGATAACAGAATCCAGTTTCTGCAAATAAGTGCTGTGATTGTGATAAACGCTATTATTAGCCCCAAGTATAAATTGAAGAAGGTCTTGTTTTGAAATCGTATAATTATCATCAAAAATACCACCCCGCATGATATTAAAGAAAACATTTGACAGATGCCGGCTAACGCTTAATTTATCGCGGGTAAGTTGCAAACCATCAGCTGAGGCGAGAAATTTGACTATATCCTGTGTGCCGGATTCCTCATCCTTTTGAAGCTGAAGTGTGATGTCTTTCTCTTGGGCAACAAAATGTCTTAGCGCAGCGATATCACCGGCATCTTTATTTACTTCCGATATAATATGCCACATCTTTTGCTGTCCTGCTGCAAGTTCAATTTCTGCATTAACGAAATAGGCTCCCCGGGTTGCCCTCACATCGGTTTCGTTCTCAATTATATGTCCTTTTCTGAAGTTGTTCACCTGATTTGATGACAAGAGTATTTTCGTATTTTCAAGACCATGAGACCATACAATAGTGGTTTTTAAGGCTTCGCTCGGCTCGGCTCTGTCGACGATCACCGCGCTGAGCATAAACAGTGCGATCGAAGAATTGCTGATCCGTTCATTTTTCTTATACGCATCAACAAGGTTACTGTAAGAGAGCTGCAATTGCCTGTTAATTCCGGCAGGTAAAATATTTTGTATTCCATCAAGGACAGAAACTTTACAGGCACTCTCTGCATTGTTAATTAACGATGATTTTTTAATAAAACCAAATTTTTCACTATTCGACCATTGGTATGCAAAATTCGCACCCAGGTCATGGTTGATCTCCTCGAACACTAATTTATTACCGTAAATACTTTTATAGAGGTTGCGGCGTATTTGGTAAATGCCCGTATAGTTATCTGAGAAAGGTTCCCACAAATAAGTACGTTCGCCTCTTTTAATCAGCATCAGCGTATTACTGCCTGAGATACCGGCAGCATCCTGAATTTTATCGACTGTATAATATGGGAACAATGCATTGTCCGGATTTTTTCGGCCTGCGGATAATGCACCATTGCTGGAAATAAACATCCAATGATCCGAATTACTCACAATAGTCAAAAAGAACGGATCCATCTGATCGTAATTGGAAATTTTATAAAACGGTTCGCCTTCAATTTCCATAAAATCGCCGGCAACCGGGTGATTTTCAACATTAAATTCGCAATTTCCAAGAAATATTTTACGCTCTATATCCTTCATTATGAATCATATCAATAGTATTTTCTGTTTATTTCCGCGAATACACCCTGACATAATCGAAGATCAGCTTTTGTGAGGTCAGTGTTGAGTCTACCCCTTTTGCTCCTCCCCAACCACCCCCAATGGCAAGATTCAATATCAAGTTCTGAGGTTTATTAAACGGCCATGATGACTTGTCGGAAGTATCATGATAATTGAAATATTTTTTCCCGTCAACGGAAATAAGCATACTGTCGGGGAACCATTCGAGTGCATAGGTATGAAAATCGCCGCTCATATTCTCGACATCGGTAATTGCCGTTTTTTGATTCCCCAATTTAAAATAATAGGTTCCACAATGAACAGAAGCATGTGTTTTACCATTTCCATTTACTCCATTCAGCTCAAAACCGACACTTTCCAAAACATCAATTTCGCCACAATAGGGCCATGAGAATTCATCGGTATATTCATCACCCAACAACCACCCGGCCGACCAGGTTCCCCTTCCAACCGGAACTCTGGCTCTGAATTCGATCTTGCCATACAAGAAACTCTCTTTTCCGCGGGTGGTCAATCGGGCCGAGCTCCAAGGAAATCCATTGTCATTTTTCCGTGCTTCGATGATCAGGTTCCCATTTTCCTGCCGGGCATTCTGAACCCTTTTGTTGGTATAATACTGCAGTTCGTTGTTTCCCCATCCCCAGTTTCCAATATCAAAAGTCCATTTGCTGGAATCAGGTAATCCTGTTCCGTCGAACTCGTCGCTCCATTCCAGTTGCCACTCTTTACCAAGCGTATTTTGTTTGAAAACAACAGGTGAAGCCTTATGTTCCTTCATCATTGTAAAATTAAGATGATCAACGATGACTGCCCCCTTTTCAATGTGAAGTTTTATATAATGAATGCCGGCTGCCAAAGGTGCCGCATCTTTTTGTATGAAATTATTCTCTGACAGACGATTTCCTTTAACGACCATATCACCACTGATATTGTAGGTTCTGCCATCCTTATTGTCGATATAATCCTCTATCCAGCAGCTTGCTTCCTTTCCCCCAGTATTTGCAGCATAGATACGGATATTGTACCTTCCCGTAACCGGAATATTTAATTTATAGCTCAGCCATGCCTCTTCAGTGTTTGTCATTATTCCGCCACCTTTATTTTTCTTTTCAATCTGGACGATATTTCCGGAGTTACTGATAAAATTCTCAGCTTGAACAATCAAGGCTGGGATTCCAATTTTACGAATATTTTGACCTTTACCAACAGTAAATATCATAAGATTAAAAAGTAAAAGCGCAGCAAGCAGAGGAGTAATTTTGCAATAATTTATTTTTTTGTGATCCATATCAGTAGCTTCAATTGGTTTTTTCAGAGCAGTTAATTAATAGTACTTATTTTATAAGGATTGCTTCGAGTTGTTCAAGTGATTTTCCCTTTGTTTCGGGCAATAATTTCATGATAGAAACCAGGCCAATAAATGCGAATACGCCATATAGCAGAAAAGTGCCGGTACTGCCAAGGTTTGCCAGCTCCCATGGGAATATAAGCTGAACAAGAAAGCTGATCGCCGAATTAATAAATCCTACGAATGAGATGGCCAATCCCCGGATTCTTGTAGGAAAAAGTTCAGAAAACAGAACCCACATAACCGGTCCAAGTGAAACCGCGAAAGAGGCGACAAAACCCAATATTCCGATTAGAATTAAAGTTGGATTCATAGTGATCGAAGCGGCAATAAATTCTGATTCATATTTTTTCTCCTGCGCGGCTCCGATTGCAGCGGCCACTTCATTCTTGAATCTGATATCACTGTCGAATGTTTTATTCATTAACGGACTAAGCTGTGCTGCTGTAATTTCGGAAGGCAATTTCGGGCGTGAAGCCTCAGTTATGGTATAGGTGGCTGCATTAAAACCAAAAGCGAGTAACAGCATACTCAGCGCTATGCCGCTTACTCCAATGGCTAGCAAGGGTCTGCGTCCCAGTTTGTCGATCAGCACCATCGCAACAATTGTAAATACAACATTGGTAATTCCAACCAGGATCGCCTGGATAAAAGATGCATCCGTTCCAATGCCTGATTGTTCAAAAATCATCGGAGCATAAAAGAACACAGAATTTATGCCGGTTATTTGCTGAAGAACGGCAATAATAATACCAATTGACAAAACCAGTTTCATTGCAGGAACAAATAGCTCTTTGATGGACGTTTTCTCTTTAGGCTTGGTATCCAGTAAAATACGCTCTTGCATCTCAGCGACTACCTTTATAGCTGTTGCTTCATCACCCAGTCTTTTCATTACCGTTAATGCTTCATCAAACCGGCCCTTCATCACCAGCCATCTCGGGCTTTGGGGTACGAACAACAGAAAAAAGAAGTAGAGAATAGCAGGAAAAAACTCGATTCCTAACATCCATCTCCAGTTGTATTCTCTTATTTTTAAAGTTTCAACCCAGGATGCATCCGATTTGGCTAAATGAACAATCAGGTAGTTTGTGAAAAATGCGACTGAAATACCAACAACGATATTTAACTGATTAAAAGAAACCATTTTGCCGCGTTTGTCAGAAGGGGAAATCTCTGCGATATACATAGGCGCAAGTATTAATGAGGCTCCGACTCCGGCTCCTGCAATCATTCTGGCTATCACCAGAATAATAAATGTAGGGGCGAAAGCGGATAATAAAGCGGAAAATGCATACAGCAATGCTGAATACTTCAGAACAATCCGTCGTCCAAACCTGTCGCTTAAGGGACCCGCGAACATCATTGCAACAGTAGCCGCAAGTGACAAAGAGGCCACCGACCATCCCAATTCAATCTTTGAAAGCTGAAATTCCGGTTCGATAAATTTTATCACTCCCGAAATAACAGATGCATCAAAACCCATTAAGAACCCACCCATCGCCACCACGAGTGCAATCAGCATGATAGAGCTTTTTCGTTTTTGCATAAAATATTTGTTAGAATAATGATTAGCTATTTATAAATACGGATATAATCTACTTCCATTGCAGAGGATGTAAATGCCGGATCAACAGTACGGCCAAATGTTCCACCTATGGCAATATTCATAATGAAAAAAAAATCATTGTTAAAAGGAATATTTGCAGAACATCAACAATAATGGCCATTAAAAAATCATTAATTGCTAATTGCTTAAAATGTCCGTCTATTGAAATACCCTGACATAATCAACAAACATTCTTTGGGGAAAAACGGTACTGGCATCGGGCGAACCGGGCCAGTTTCCTCCTGTCGCAACATTAAAGATAAAAAACTGATCTGCATTAAACGGATAATTAGCACTTCCCAGATCAGCCTTAACAGTGGTTAGGAATAGTTGATCATCAACATACCATTTTAAAACGTCCGGAGTCCAGATGAGACTAAAAACATGAAACTGCTGAGAAAAATTTCCTGTGGATGAATTAAAATCAGCACCCTTTGACCCATGACCGCCTGCATCTTTCCAATGCATGGTGCCTGTCACGCGGGATGGGTAAGTACCAATCAATTCCATAATATCCAATTCGCCACAAGCCGGCCATCCAGCCGTAGTAATATTCGCTCCAAGCATCCATAAGGCAGGCCATAATCCTTTGCCAACGGGTAATTTTGCCCTGATATCGATACGTCCAAACTTAAAATTTTTCTTATTCTGGGTTGTAATTCTACCCGAGGAATAATTAAATCCCAATAAGGTCTCTTTACGAGCTTCAATTATTAGATTTCCGTTTGACAGAAAAGTATTTTTCAGACTGTTGGTATAATATTCCAGTTCGTTATTTCCCCATCCGCCGGTTCCATTGCCAATCTCCTGATTCCATATATTCTGGTCCAAATTTGAACCGCCAAATTCATCACTCCAGACAAGCGTTAATCCTGAATAGGTCAATGGCGTGGAATAACCTGAATTATCGGTTGGCAAATAGGAACCGTCCTCTGTCAGAATCGTTCCTTTGGCAGTTGCCGTGGTAATAGTGCAAAACTTTGGATTACTCAACCGGACAGTAAACTGTAAATTATCCTGGCGTAAATTAGTCGGATCTCCTTTAATTTGAACATCAATAATTACTTTTGTCTGGTTGGCCGGGATCGTTAATGTGCCTGATGTTGCCACAAAATCCTTTGTTGAGGTTGCCGTCCCATCGGTCAGAGAATAATCAACCAAAACCGCATTAGTGGTAATCTTATTACTATTCACGTAAAACTGCATCGTTGTATTGGCTGCTGCTATAGGCTGGCTAACATCAGAAATTGTTATTTCCGGTATAATTGCCGGTGGAATAACAGGTACATCACCGCCATTTTTGCATGAAACAAGTGTCAGACAGAATGTAACAAATAAAAAGACAGAAAATACCTTTCGCTGTTCCATAGTATTTAATAATGATCCATGAGTAATATTACAAGTCATTTAATGCTTTAACGACCTTTTGTTCTGATTATCTGAATTAAATAGTGCTGGCATGTGCTGATACGGCCGAGGCAGAACCATTTGCACTTGCAGAAACAACAGAGAACACATCGGGTCCACTGCCAGAACTTTGGCAGTCTTTATATCCGGAAGCTGCAATTTCCTGAATATGAGCTAAAGAACTTGTTTTTTGTAAAATAGCCGGCCAATCTCACCAACTGACCGGCTATTAAGAAATTATATTCAAATAGCGTATTAATTACTTATTGAACGCCTCTAAATTCAACATTTGTAAAAGAAATACCATCATTCAATTCCTGAGCTCCGACTTGAATTTCAAGCCATATAGTTCCACTGGAAGGAAAGGAAACGATACAACCGCTTTTAAGACCAGAATTTGGGTCATTAATAATTGATAACAATCCGGCTTTGGGGGCGCCTCTTACGGCCCAGTCACCCCAGACACCAATTTCTGCAACAAGAACAGGTCCTCCGTATTCAGTCAGTTGTACAGGTTGAGTAGTGCAAGCATAAACTTTGAACCAGCCATTGGTAACACCATCTGTTTTAAACTTTAAATCGACTTTATACTTCTGTCCGGCAACCACTTGAATTGGCTGATAAATTGCAGCTTGACCCCAGGTCCAAGGAGTATTATCAATTGTTACCCAACCGTTTGCAAATACGATAGTTGAATTAACATTATCGCCAATTCGCTGAATAGTCCATTGGGCAATATCCCCGGCAGTTGCAAATTTGCCACCTTTAACCAGATTCCCCGCTTTGGGATCAGCAACAGTTTGTGAATGAGTAATTGAAGTTGAAGCCATACCACCGCTGGCTGCGAGTGTTAAAACAACTTTGTAGGTATCTACGTCCGGATAAAAAACAGTTACTTCATTTCCGGAAGCCGAAGCACCGTTACCTAAGTCCCAATAAGCTACACCGACAGTTGTAGACTTATTTTTCAAAACCCAGTGATTGGCATCCGCACCAGCTGATTTTTCAATGATAACCTGTGAGTCGGTTGGTGCTGCCCCCAAGGTATAAACTTTATCTTTACAGCTATAGCTAAGCGAAACACTTAATAAAAGGAGTGTTATTAGCCAGGCATTTATTGATTTTAATATCACATTTTTCATATAAAACTTTTTAATCAGTTATTTTATTAAAACTTAATTGTAACCCTGATTTTGAACCAATTTAGTCCCTTGAAGTTCCCGGAAAGGAATTGGAAAGACCTCATTTTTACCGGCGACAAAACCTCTGCTGCCTAATTTTGCAACAGCATCATTCCATCTCACCAAATCGAAGAAACGGTGACCTTCACCAGCTAATTCCAATCTTCTTTCTGCTTTAATTGCAGCTATGGAAACCGGCACTGAAGGTAGTCCAACTCTTGTTCTTACTGCATCCAGCAATGCCTGAGCCCTTGCCCCGGTCGCTCCCAATGCCTCAGCTTCCATCAAATAAGTATCTGCCAAACGAATCACATAAGTATCTTGTTTGTAATTAAGAACCTGATCGCCTGATCCTGTAGAAACATCAGATGTTCTGGGCAAAAATTTATTTAAAAAATACCCTGTATTTTGATATCCTTCAATATAATCAGCTTTACCGGCAACTTTTAATGCTTTTAGATCAAATACTGTTGCTCCAAAGCGTGGGTCGGACTTAATTACATCATAAAAATCCTGAGTAAAAACATTAAAACTCCAGCCTGAAGGTAAATCGGGAGCGGGGGATCCGAGTTTTGAATAACTTCTTGGACCCACCATTACATTAACCGTATTTCCTTCATCGCTGCCACTGCCCCAGTTTCCCCAGCCGGAACTTCCGATGCTACTGTGACTTACTTCTATAATCGACTCAGTATTAAATTTATTGCTGGTATTCCAAAGATCGCCAAAAAGAGTCAACAACCGATATCCATATTGACTTGTGCCCCCAGGCGTACCATTTACATCAGCAAATTGAGCTGCAGCAAGCGATCCCTTGTTTTCGTAGAGGTAAACTTTTCCGAGCAACGCCTTTGCAGATCCTTTCGAAAGACGACCTGCTTCTGTTGCTAACGAAACAGCAACAGGAAGATCAGCAATAGCTTCAGTCAAATCTTTTTCGATTTGAGTATATACTACTGTTGGCGCAGCTTGGATAACCTCGTACATATTTGTAGCGGTTAAAGGATCTAAAAGCAAGGGAACGTTTTTAAACATTCTTACCAGGTTGAAATAATAATTGGCGCGCAAAGCCTTTGCTTCAGCAGCAAATCTGGCTTTTAGCGTTGCATCCATTGTGACGCCGGGTAATTTTGCCAATAAGGTGTTAGCCCTAAAGATTCCCTGATAATAGTCGTTCCAGAAACTTCCGGGCATAATGATCGCAGTTAAGCTATAATTTGAGAAACCCTGGATTCCTGCACCGTCAGTGGAACCGCCACCACCGGCGAAATTATCATCAGAACCGGCATTCATCATGGTGATCATATTTTCAAACCCGCCTGAATTTTTTCGCAAAACATCATAAACGCCAACCAATGCTCCATAAGCCTGATCTTTGTCAGCATAGTAATTCGCCGATAAAAACTGGCCTTTAGGCTGGATATCGACAAATCCTTTTTCGCAGGAAACCAATGAGATAATCGTGGCTACTGCTATAAATAAATTATTAATTACTTTTCCTTTCATCTCTGTCTATTTTTTAAAATTGTAATTGAACGCCAAGCATAAAAGAACGAGCCTGAGGATATACACCCTTATCTATTCCAAAAACACCACCACCAATTTCCGGATCATATCCGGTATATTTGGTCAGGGTTAACAAATTTTCGGCCGATAAATAAAAACGTAATTTATTTGCTCCTATTTTACTTACGATATTATTAGGTAATGAATAACCTAGCTGGATCACTTTAAGACGAAGATAATCACCCTTTTCCAGATAAAATTCAGACATTTTACCAAAATTGCCATTCGAATCATTACTTGTCAAACGGGGATAAGCATTTGAAGTTCCTTCACCAGTCCAGCGACTCAATGCTACTGTTTGCCAGTTTGAATTATTGATATCCAACCTGCGTAATCCCTGGAAAATTTTACTCCCGGCTGTTCCCTGAGCAAATGCCATAAGATCAAAGTTCTTATATTCAAAATTCAAGGTCAGACCAAAAGTATATTTTGGAATATTGCTGCCCAGGAAGGTTTTGTCCTTATCAGTAATGACTCCATCTTTGTCTGTATCTACCCAGCGAAGATCACCTGGCTTGGCATCGGGTTGAATCAAGCCGCCGCTAGAATTCTTGTTCGCTGCCACAGCAGCTGCATTTTGAAAGATTCCGGCAGTTTGAAAGCCATAGAAAGCATTGTACGATTGTCCTACCTGAGTTCTTGTTACGGCTCCCATTGATTGGAACGACGCGTCACCTGTGATGTAGTTTGCATCTGAGGCAACATAAGTTACTTCATTTTTTAGATAAGCAACATTCGCATTAGCAGAAAAATTAAGTTCACCCAATTTCTTGCGATAACCTAACTCAACTTCCAGTCCGGTATTCTGCATATCAGCGATATTTCCTACAGGAGATGAAGAGACGCCAACATATCCGGGAATAGTGATAGGCCTAAGGATACCGGAAGTCTTTTTCTGATAATAATCTACTGTCACGTTCAAAGAGTTGAACAACAGCGCTTCAAAACCAATATTTGCCTGGGCTGTTTGTTCCCATCTCAGGTCTGGATTATCGAGTGAAGCCGGTGCATAGCCGGTAGTTATAGCACCTGAAGTGCCTGTAGCATAATTGAATCCCCCTCCTACAGTGGCAAGGTATCCAAAATCACGAATAGCGTCATTTCCAACTACTCCATATCCACCTCTGATTTTTAAGGTATTGATGATTGTATTCGCTTTCCAAAAATCTTCTTTGGAAACCACCCAGCCCAAAGAGAAAGAAGGGAATACTCCATATTTATGGTTTGCTCCGAATCTTGAAGAGCCATCACGACGGTAGATTCCGGTAAACAGGTATTTTTCTTTATAATTATAGTTGACACGAGCAAATAAAGATGACAAACGATGTTCAACCAGATCCCATGCACCGCCGACTCTGTTAGTAGCACTGGGAATATTAAAATTAAACGAAGCATCTTTATAACTGCTGATCGGCAGGTCATATAAGGTTACCGAAGAACCTCCGCCAATATTTTCAACATAGGAACCTTGCCCAAGTAGTACAGTAAAATCATGTTCGCCAATCTTTTTGGCATAGGTAAGGGTATTTTCAAGATTCCAGTTAAAACTCGTAGAATTATTTTTGTAAATATTGTTCTTTGTTAGCGAGTTAGTGGCGCTCAAATAATTAACCGGGTTAAAGCCCTGATCGCCCCAGTAGGCCAATTTTGATCCAACAGAAGATTTGACCGTAATTTCTTTGGTTATTACCGCTTGTAAATAGGCATTTCCAACAAAATTGTCGGACCAACCGTAGGAGCCCAATCTTGTTTGGATATAAGCCATAGGGTTTGTCATTTCCTGACCAACATAGGATGATATTCCGTAAGGGTTTCCGTTCGCATTTCTCAAAACCGGGTTAACGCTGTAGGGTGCAGCACCTGAAATGGCAGGGTCTGTAACAACCAAAGGAGTTGTTGGGTCGAGGTTAATGGCAGAACTTAACGGTCCACCAAATTCGCTGTTTGTATTTCCAAGGCCAAGCTGTTTTTGATGGGTATAACTCACTGTTTCGCCAAAAGTGAATATTTTGGAAATCTTATGGGTAGAATTCAACCTCATATTCTTTTGGTTAAAATTGGAAATATCAGATGCAACAATACCCTGTTGATCCTGAATGCCAAAAGAGAGGTAAAACGTAGATTTTTCATTACCACCGCTCATGCTTAATTCATGAGAATAACGATTTGCGCTATTATTGAAAATAGCTTTTTGCCAATCGGTTCCGGTACCCAGCGAACCAACATTTGAAAAGATTAGGTTGCCACCTCCTGCCAGAGATCTTTCATTCAATAATACTCCATATTGAGAAGCATTGAGGAGATTAAGAACTTTAGCCGGACCAGAGGTTCCATAAAAGCCATTATAGTTAACGCTTAACTTGCCGGCCACACCTTTTTTAGTTGTTACCATTATAACACCCGTTGCAGCGCGTGTACCATATATAGCAGCAGATGCCGCATCCTTAAGAACTTCAATAGATTCAATATCTGATTGATTGAGGTAACCAATTCCGCCAGCATCGACAACAATACCATCAACCACCCAAAGCGGATTATTTCCTCCGTCGCCAAAAGTAGTTACACCCCTGACCCTGATTGTAGAAGCGGATCCGGGCTGTCCGGAATTCTGAGCAATAGTAACGCCGGCAACACGACCTTGCAATGATTGTTCGATTCGTCCGGGAGCAATTTTCTCAAGTTCTTTGGATTTGATACTGGAAATAGCACCTGTTACAACACTTTTCTTCTGAGTGCCGTAACCGACAACAACCACTTCATTAATCCCGACTGTTTCCTCCTCTAAAATAACTGAAATAATGGTTTTATTTCCAATAACAACTTCTTGTAATCTCATTCCAACGAATGAAAACAAGAGTGTTTTGATTTCGGCAGGTACTAAGATGGAAAATTTACCATCGATGTCAGTAACGGTGCCAACGGTAGTCCCTTTGACGACCACACTGGCGCCCGGGATAGGTTGCCTGTCACCGGCAGAAGTAACAACCCCCTTAACTTGTACTCCCTGTCCGTAGCCGATCAGAGAAGATACAATGACTAAAAGCACTAAAATTGTTTTTTTCATAAATTTGACTTAAATTTTAGAATTGTTGATGAACAACTACATTGATAATAAGAACACATTTTTAGGATTTATTAATGTTAATTTGCAATTAATTAATAATGAATTTAATTTTATGTTGCAAAATAAGTTATAACAATTCAATAAAAAATTAAATAAAGTACAACATTAATACATCAAGTCAAAATAATCAATACATCAAAAATACATCAACAAACTACATATATATCATATTATCAATATATTAAACACATATTTTTATATATTAATACTACACCACAAGGATTAAAATGATACTACAAATGCTTTGGAAGCGTCACAGGTCAATAATAAGACTTGTGAGATTAGTATCGCGGTCAATTTTAAGCTTTTTTCGCACTCTGTACCGGCAAATCTCTACACCACGAATCGATATATTCATTAACGGAGCAATTTCCTTGGTAGAAATATTCATCCGCAGGTAAGCACATAACCTGAGTTCTTTCGGAGTCAGGGTTGGGAAACGGGACTTAAGCCTGTTTAAAAAATCTTCGTGGACTTCATCAAAAGCTGTTTCAAAAACTTCCCATTGTTTGTTGTGATCGACATCTTTTTCTATTTTCACAATCACGGAAGAGATTTTTCCTCGCAGCGATTCATCAGATGATAAATTTTTTATTTTCTCAATATCTTCTTTGATCTTGGATAGAAATTTATTCTTGTGGATCAGGTCCATCGTTTGATTCGCAAGCTCCTTGTCGCGGTGAATCATATCGCTTTTAAGCTTATCGTTTCTAAGCTTAATAATTTTCTTTTCAGAAAGAGCAACTTGTTGAATATAATCGTTCTCTTTTTGTCTGTAAGCCTTTAAATGTTTTAACCGTTCTTTCCTTTTGGATATTTCCATACGGAGCAAAAACATTTTAACAGATAGTACAGCAAGAATAATTAACAGAAGAATATAACCAAAAATAGCATAACCCGAGCGGTACCAAGGCGGACGAACAGTAAATAACAGTTCATCACTCTGACTCTCAACACCGAGTGAATTGCGGGCTTTTACGCTAAATCCGTAGCCTCCTTCGGGCAAGAGGGATAACTCCACAGAAGTGGAACTACTCCAGGCAGACCAATCGTTATTCAATCCCGACAACTTAAAGCTGAATTCAACACTTTCAGGATGATCGTATACAGGTGATGAATAATAAAATTTGAAAGAGTTTTTAGAGTATCTGAAAGTATATTTCCCTGTTTCCAAATCTTTATTAAGCCGGCGGGGATTTCCATGAAAAAAAGTACTGTCGATATTCAAAGCCACCGCTTTTGTGATAAAGGCAGAGAATTCGGGATTAAAACTAAAGTGTGCAGTTGGCGAATAATGAGCAAAACCGTCTTCACTTCCAAAAAACAAATGATCGGCTGAATAAGGATAGATGGATTCAAAACCGCTGATAAATTTGCCATTCAGCAAAACAAACGGAGCGGTAACATGCTTGAAAGTTTCATATTCCTGCATACGAAAAACTCCTGCAACGTGATTTGAAAGATACCATGCAATGTACCAGATATTACCATCAGGATCTTCACGCAAGTAGGTAAAGTCTTTTATTGGGCTTAATAACTGATTAAAATAATTTGATTTTTCAAAGCGCTGATTTTGATAGTTATACTGGTAAATACCTGCGTTTGTTGCAAAAACAATTTTCTCCTTAATTTTAAAAACATTAAGGTTATAATTGGTAGGCAAACCATCCTTGACGGTGTAAAACCTTGATGTTTTTACACTGTCAAGGTTATTTTCAAAACTGATTTTATAAATTCCTTTAAAACCGTGACTCATCCAGAGGGCACCGTCACTGTCTTCCTCGAAAATTCTAAAAGATTCACTAAATCCTTTAATTTTTCGTTGAAAGTTCCATGATCCATTTTCCTTTTTGAAAAGAATCAATCCACCGTATGTCCCACCTATTAAATAATTTGGGAAACGCTTCAAAATATGATATTTCCATCCCCCCGGAACCTTGCTGATCTGGTGTGCCGACTCTCCTTGAACCACAAAAGTTCCATTGTTGTGACCACAAATGAGAACTCCGTCGTAAACTCCCAGCGACCATACCTGTCCTGAGGTATTAGGGATCATTTTTATACCGGTATTCTGTCCATTTTCATTCCAGTCTTTAACAAACAGCCCCTGATTAGTTCCCAGATAAAGCTTTCCTTTATGAATTAATGAGGTATAACCGGCACCTATCCCCTCCGAATGTTTTAAAAAAGTAATGGGAGAATTAATGTTAATATAATCGATTCCGTTATCGAGACCCAGCCAAAGATCCCCTGACCTGTCGGTGAAAATTTCAAGAACGGTATTATTTTGCAGACCCTTTTCTCGATTGATATGCTGAACAATCGCACCATGTGAATCGACAATGACAACGCCATCCTGAATGGTTCCTACAGCATAGTAAAGGTTCTGAATAAATGCAGCGCTAAAAGTCTGATTTTTTTTCAGGTATTCATTTGCCGGAACCTTCCATTCTTTCAATTGCTTTCCATCATATACGAATACACCATTCTTTAGGGTAAATAAAAGTAATTCATCCCCAAAAGATGAAGGAAGAATCGAGGTAATTTCTTCTCCTCTTAAACTTTGGCAACCCGGCAGTGGAACAAGTTTACCCCCGTCCAATTCGTATAATCCATTTTCAATATCATTAAAATAGAGTTTTTCCTTGACTTTAAAGGAGTTCTGTATCCGGGACGGAGCATTAATAACAGTAAATAAGCTGTCATTTCCAAGGATAAAAATACTGGTATAAGATTGAAAAACAATTTTCCCTTCAAATGAGGTGATATTCCAGATATCGTCAAAATTCTGATGCTCAGCAGAGATATTTTTTTTGAGCGACTTAAACTCCAGTTTTCCGTTCTTGCTGTACTCCATCCTTCCCAGTTCATTATATGCTCCAACGTATATAATGCCGGTTTCGGTTATATATACGGATCGCGTGATGGAAGAATTTGGCATTTTATGCAATTGCCACCCTACACCATCAAAAACTAAAAGCCCTTCGTTATTGGCAAAATACATAAATCCTTTCTGATCCTGGGCGATCCCCCAATTCTGGGTACCAGCCTTATATTCTCTTTTAGGAAAATTTCTGATAAAAGGTATTCCAATGTTTTTAATCTGTGAATAACCCAAATTAAAAAACATCAGAAAAAGGAGCAGGATGAAAAAATTTCTTTTAAACATAACCGATTAAAAAAAAATAATGTTCAGTAATTGAAAATCAATTTTCGATGATCATTTCCCTTGATTGATGATGAAAGAATTACAACAAACATAATCATTCGAACTGAATTATAAAAACAAGCGGCCCGTCAGGATTTAGAAACCAATTAAAACGAACAGACCCTCAAGGTTTTAGAAACCAATTAAAACGAACAGACCCTTCAGGTTTTGGAAACCTGAAGGGTCTTGTTAATATTATAATTTCAACCCAAATTTATTTAACGGGTGTATTTTTCAGAACTTCAATTAAGAAATCCCAGAATTTCAAAACCGAAGGAATATTCACACGCTCATCGGGTGAATGGGGAGAACGCATTGTCGGGCCGAAAGAAATCATATCCCAATTAGGATAAACAGCGCCTAAAATACCGCATTCCAAACCGGCATGTATTCCCATAACTGCAGGAGTTCTTCCAAACTTCTGCAGATAAATTTCCTTCATGTGTGCAAGTATCTGAGAATCCATATTGGGTTTCCAGCCCGGATAACCTCCGTCGAACGAAACCATGGCACCCCCAAGGGCAAAAACGCTGTCAACTTGCTCAACCAGGTCATCTTTTGCTGAATCGACAGAACTGCGCAAAAGACATTTAACAAAAATCACCCCTTTTTGAGACCTGATTGTCGAAAGATTCGTGGAAGTTTCAACCATTCCGGGCATACCATCACTCATGCGGATTACGCCATTTGGACAAGCATAAACTGAGTCGATAAGATCGTCCTGAACACGCTCTTCAATCATTGACTTCGGCATTTCAGTTTCAGCAATTTCAAAACTAAGTGTCGGCTCTACAGCGCCAAGTTCAAACTGGTAAATCGATTCGTACTGATTTACAGCTTTTTTAAGCAGGGCAATATTTTCATCCGGAACGAGAACCACAGCCCAGGCCTCGCGGGGAATGGCATTTCGCATGCCTCCGCCACTGATAGCAGCAAGACGCACATCAAGTTCGCGGGTTACATATTTCAAGAAACGGATTACTAATTTATTGGCATTTCCTCTGCCAAGGTTTATATCCAATCCTGAATGACCCCCTTTTAATCCGGATATCACAAGTTTAAAAGAAGAAACACCTTCCGGAACGATTACTTCATCGTATTCAAATTCGATATCAGCGTTGATACCACCAGCACAACCTACATACAATTCGCCTTCCTCTTCAGAATCCATATTGAGCAGGATATCTCCCTTCAACCAATTAGGCTGCAATCCAAGTGCACCTGTCATCCCGGTCTCCTCGTCGCAAGTGAATAATGCCTCAATTGGTCCGTGAACAAGATCCTTCGAAGCTAGTACAGCCATTGCACATGCAACACCAATTCCATTATCGGCGCCAAGGGTGGTTCCGCGGGCACGAACCCATTCACCATCAATCCATGCATCTATAGGATCCTTCTCAAAATCGTGAGCTGTACCGTTGTTTTTTTGCGGTACCATATCCAAATGTCCCTGAAAAACAATGCCTTTCCGATTTTCCATTCCCGGAGTTGCGGGTTTGCGAATGAGAACATTACCGACACTGTCTTTTTCGGTAACCAGACCCAGACCTTTTCCGAAACTCATCATAAACGCTTGAATTTTCTCCTCCTTTTTGGAAGGACGCGGTACCTGGGTGAGTTTATAAAAATTCTCCCAGACAGTTTTGGGTTCGAGATTAAGAATTTCCTGCGACATATTTTTTATTTATGAGTTAAATTTTTAGTGTTTTGAACTTGAGGGAAACTCAAGACCGTACCCTTGTTTTTTATCAGCTTTCTTAAGCAATGCTGCAAGGAAAATGGAAATAATCCCGCAAACCACCAGCATCATAATCGGAATCGTATAATTATAGGTCATTTTACCGGCACGAATTGCAACAAGATTATCATGATTGACTAAGTCGAGCACTGCACCGATGCCCCAGAAAAACAGGCCAAGACCCCAATTCTGAACGGTAAACATGGTTGCATAAGCAGTACCTAAACGTTTTTCAGGAACAATTTTTGCTACTGATGGCCACATTGCAGCCGGAACCAGTGCAAAAGCAATGCCCAGACTTACTAATGCTGCATAGCCGAGTGTTACGCTGTTTGACAATGAAAGTGAAAGGTGAGCAAAAATCAGCAAACAAGATCCGAGCATCATAAGCGATGCTGCTTTTCCTTTTTTATCGACGATATTACCGAATATTGGAGTAAAGACAATTGTTCCAAGAGGAATCAGCGATGCTGTTTTGGATCCGTTATGAAGCCAGACCTGAAGGATATCCCAAAAATTATAGATGATAATTCCAAAAGCGGCCACCAAGGTGAAAGTGAAAATTTTGCGGGTTGTCAGATTTGCGATCCTTGACGGAACGATGGAGAAGGTGAGCGCAAAAATAAACAGAATCAGGTAAACAGCTACAATTCCCATCGCCTCGCTCCCAAAAATCATGACAGATCCTTCTGCCGGCAGTTTGGCTGTAAATCCGAATTTATTGATCAACATATCAGGTGCGTACTGAATAAACGGAAAAACTGCAGCATAAAAAGTCACACAAAGCAATGTGATATAAATAAATGATTTATCTGTTATTAATTTAATGAAATCAGAGAAGTGAAACTCCTCATCCTCTTCAGGAGCGCTTCCGGGTAAAATATATCCTTTTGCCTGACGGTCGATGCGGACATCAAAAAACGAATAAATAACAAACATGAGAAATGAAAGTGCAATCAAAGTGGCCGCAAAAGTAACGGCAGGTGAAAAACGACCGCCGCCAATATCAAGCGATGAAGCCATGCCAAGCGCAGTTCCCAGTCGGCCAAATCCTATATTTATCGCCATGGCCAGCGCCATCTCGTAACCTTTAAACCATTTAACAATCGTTCGGGTCGCTAAAACACATAAAATCTCGAGTCCCGATCCAAACATGATTCTTCCGACAATCATCATCGTAAGAATTGTACTTTTTTCGTGTCCAAAAAACCCGGCAGCTGCCAGTGCCGTTGTAGCTGCGCCGATAGTTGCAAGAACGCCAAACACATAACCGGTCATCCTAATTCCCCATTTATCGAGAATAAAGCCTCCAACCAAAATCATTCCGAACATGTTTGCGATAGTAGTCAATCCGATAATACGGCCAAATTCTTCGCTTGAAAAGCCCATTTCCGATTCCATGATTCCTTTCAACCCAGACATAAAATCCTGAAACCAGTAAGTCGAAAAAGTCAGGCCTGAAATTAAAATAAGAACAAACCAACGCATTGCAGCAGAATCGCGTGAGGTTCTGTTGGTAACTATTGTCATAAAAGTTAAATTATTAAGTTTTTAATTTGATTTTAGCGGCGCAATATAGGTAAAAATGAATGATTATGTATTGGTCGAAAATCATGATTATTAATTTCTGATTATACGCCATCCTCAATTTCCAATGCGCTGAATAGCACCTGTTACTGAATGAATATCAATCGAATACTCTCCATTAACCAATCCGTCAGGCAAAGGAGACGTTACACCAAACTGTGCCATTGAAAGGCGGGCCTGAGCAAGAACGTCACTCCCATTCAACAATCGGGCGACAACCAGTCCGGGAATTTTGTAAAACAGTCCATTGGTTGAGGTCTCGCCTGCCGCAAGAGCAGCCTTCTGTTCGCTGTTGCGGGTAAGATCCTGATTGGGATCCAGCTCAAGCATAATAGGTTTTCCGGATACGTTACTTTCAGGCAGGACACCTGAAGAGGGTGAAAACCTGAATGCGACCAAAGCCTTGCCCGATTTGACCTCCGGAACTACTTCGAATACATATTTATGCATCGCTTTGTAAGATTTTCCAATAAAAAGACCTTCGTATTCAGCGATTATTTTGTCCAGTTCTTCCACTGTTATCTGATAAGCTTTTCCATCAGGAGGAAGTCTTTCATAGGAGGCGGCGAGGATGAGTGCTTTACGTTTACGCAGCTTCATAATATCGTGAGCAGCTTCAGCAGCTTTTTCCTCAAATGATTTCACCTTGTCGCCAGCCTGCCGGGTTGTATCTTTTCCGACAAGAAATGAATGCATCGACATTTCAGACCAAATTTCACGGGGAATCTCAACCGCAGGAGTAAATGAAGAAGTGTATAACTTGCTCGCCTCTGCTTTTGCCGGACTGTTAATTCCTATCAGAACGCCTTGATCCGACAGGCTGAGCAACGAAGCAGCAGCGCCAACTGCTTTATGAACTTCGGCAGGGTCAGGTTCGCCAAAAGTGGTTAATTTCAGATCCGTGATTTTCCAGTATTCGCCATCCACAGTAGCAGCATTTTTCACACCTAAATATTTCTGGGCAAATTCACAATAAGGACCATGGAAAAATTTTTCCTGCGATGCCTCTGCTAAAATACGAATTCCGGTTCTGGGCAGAGAATAAACCACCCCTCCTATAACAGCAGACATCTCGCCGGCGGGCTTTTTTTTATCATCCTTCCTTTGCGCGGTAAGTGTTCCGGTAAACAGGATGAAAGTTATTAACATAATTGTGACGCTTTTCATTATTGTAATTTTTAGTTATTGCTCGTATCTTTTGATGTTTCAAAATTGATTCTTTTTTTTGGCTTTCCCAAAATTAGGATCACTTTTAAGGAGTGTATATGCTCTGCCAAAATTATCTGTCAGATCGCCGGCAAGAATTGACTCCTCAGATGAACCGGAAAGCGCTAAATCACCGGACAGACCGTGCAGATATACACCCAGAAGTGCGGCTTCCCGCGAAGAATATCCTTGCGCAATCAGTCCGGTTAGCAAACCTGTGAGAACATCGCCGCTACCACCTGTGGCCATACCCGGATTACCTGTACGATTGAACCAGCAACTGCCGTCGGGAAAAGCAATTGCCGTATATGCCCCTTTGAGAATCAAAATAACCCGATGCAGGCACGCAAAATTCCGCGCAAGTTCCACTCGTTCATAATCAGTCTCAGAATGTCCGGCTAATCGCTCAAATTCAATTGGATGAGGTGTCAGAACAGAATCAGCGGGAATGAGTTTTATCATTTCGGGATAGCCGGAAAGCAGATTAAGAGCGTCAGCATCAATCACCAAAGGAGCATGGTAATTCGATAGCAATAAGCCAAATGCATCTGCTGTTTCTTCTGCCTTTCCTATTCCGGGTCCAATTCCGACCGATTTATACTTGGCTAGCAATGGAATACAGGAAATATAATCTTCTGTTTCATCAGCGCTAACCATAGCTTCGGATACAGCAATCTGAAGTATCTGAATTCCTTTTTGAGGTACATGAACTGTCAATAAACCGACACCCGACCGAAGACATCCCTTTGCAGCAAGTACAGCAGCACCCATTTTCCCCTGGCTTCCAGCAACCAGCAATGCGTGTCCAAATGTTCCCTTGTGCGAAAATTTTCCGCGTGGTTTCAGAATTGAAGCAATCGTGCCGCGATCTGAATAATGCCATGGGGTTTCGGTTTGGTCAATACCTTTGGGATGTAATCCAATCGGAAGAACTTCCCACCGGCCGGTAAACCGTTCATTTTCTTTAAAAAACAGACTCAATTTCGGACTCTGAAAAGTAAGTGTAAAAGATGCCTGAATAATTGAATCCAGATCATTTCTGCAATTGTCCTCCCCCATCAAACCGGAAGGAAGATCGATTGAGATTATCGGAATCCCGGAATTATTCAAATATTTTACCAATCTGGCAGAAAATCCCGAAAGGGGGCGGGAAAGTCCGGAACCAAATAATCCGTCAATCAGCAAATCATAATTTAATAATTCAGGAAACTCACCCGGCTCATTCCAATTTAATGTGGTAATATTCGTCCGATCTTTCAGCCGATCAAGATTCGTTAAAAAACAAGCCGAAAAATTTCTATCTGAACCGGGAATAAAAACATCCGCCTTAAAATTTGCGGATACCAGCATCCGTGCAACGGCAAGAGCATCGCCGCCATTATTACCCGGACCGGCAAAAACAGAGATCCGCAGACTGACGTTGTAGCGGGCTATTATCCAATCAGCAACTTGCCTTGAAGCCCGTTCCATAAGGTCAATGGGTTCTACAGGCTCATTTGCAATGGTGTACTGATCGATTTCCGCAATTTGAGCAGTAGTGAAAATTTTCATTCAATGATTTTTTACTTCTTCCAAATTTACGAAGAAATCGCTTCGTGGCAAAACAAAGTTTGAATGGAGCTCAATAAATACGCAAGAGTCTTATCAAACATGATTTTGTGCAGTATTCTGACACCGGAAAAGTTCGCTATATTTGTCGCAATCAAATTAACAATAAAACATCTTAAATAATAAATACCATGTTAAAAGGACATCCTAAAGGACTCGTAGTATTAGCATTTGCCAACATGGGCGAACGCTTTGGCTATTATACAATGCTCGCGATACTTGCATTATATATGCAATCAAAATTTGGCCTTTCATCGTCTACAACAAGTATTATTTATGGAACATTCCTGTCGATGGTTTATTTTCTCCCTTTATTAGGCGGGTTTATTGCGGATAAAGTGCTGGGATATGGAAGGACAATATTGCTCGGCATTATTGTCATGTTTTCAGGGTATTTACTTCTGGCAATGCCAACTGATGCCAATAATATCGGGTACTACATCATGTTTGGCGCTTTGGCATTAATCTCAATAGGCACCGGTCTGTTTAAAGGAAATCTTCAGGCTTTGGTGGGTAGTCTTTACGAATCCGATCAGTATAAAGGGAAACGCGATATTGCGTTTTCAATCTTTTACATGTTCATCAATATCGGTGCTTTCTTTGCACCAAGTGCAGCCAACAGTATTAACAATGCTGTTTTAGCCAAGGAGCACTTTACTTATGATGCTTCAGTACCAAAGAGTTATGTAGTATTAAATGATAAGGTAGTTGATAAAAAAACCTTCATTTCCGCTGTTTTCAAAGGCTCCAATCAGAATCTTGCAACACAAAAGGACAGTATTCAGGCTATTGAAAAAGCAAAGAAAAAACAAGGTGTACTATTTCAGGAGGATCGGGATAAGGCATTGTTCAAATTGAAGGCATCGGGATTAAATCAATTAACCAACGCCGGCTTGCTTACAGATCCGGCCCAGACGCTTTCTCTAAAGGATTACAGGCTTCTGGACAGTAAAAAACTTGAAGATAAAACTGCAAAAACCGCGATTAGGGAAAGGATTAATTCAATTGCCATTACTGATCCAAAATTATATGGTGATCCGCAAAATCCGGATGCGTTTGCAGCCAACTTTGGCAAACAATATGTAGTGAAATCACTGACAAAATCATACAATCTGGCTTTTGCTATTGCTTGTCTTAGTTTGATTATTTCTATTCTTGTATTTTTAGGTTTCAGAAAAACATGGAAAGCAGTTGATGTTACACACAAACAAAAGCTTAAACAGGCTGAAACCGACGGGGTAAAATCCGACATGGTTATTTTGTCGCCAAAACAGGTGAAAGAGCGTGTGATCGCTTTGTTATTGGTATTCTTTGTAGTTATTTTCTTTTGGATGTCGTTCCACCAGAACGGATTATGCATGACCTTTTTTGCCAGAGACTATACTGAAAGCATGATTTCGCCAATGATGAACATGGTATTTTCGTTACTGGCTTTACTCCCTTTTATACTTTTTGCTTACGGAATTTACCATGCAACTATGGGCTTGTTCGGAGGAAAGCAAAACCCGGGACAAGGAATAATTCTTTCGGCTGTAGGTTTATCAGGTCTTTTGGCTTATTATTTTATTGTGGTAAAAGATTCAATGGATCTGGTTCCTATTACGCCGCAGATTTTCCAACAGTTTAATCCGCTTTTTATTGTCCTTCTGACTCCGGTAGCTGTAGCATTTTTCACCTATCTTGGTAACAAAGGGAAAGAGCCGTCAGCTCCCCGAAAAATTGGATATGGAATGTTAATGGCAACCGTTGGTTTTGTTGTGTTGATGGTTGCTTCAGTTGGACTTCCGGCTCCTTCTGACATTCAGGGAGTTTCAAATGTATTGGTTTCACCGTCGTGGTTAATTGGAACTTATTTGATTTTAACCCTTGCCGAATTATTTCTGAGTCCGATGGGTCTGTCTTTTGTCGCAAAAGTTGCTCCCCCCCAATACAAAGGGATGATGCAGGGAGGCTGGCTGGCTGCAACGGCAATAGGCAACTATCTTGTTGGTATTTTGGGTATGTTCTGGGATGAACTTCCATTGTACGCTTTTTGGGGAGTATTGGTAATTTGCTGTCTTCTGTCTGCTATGTTTATGTTCACGATATTAAAAAGGCTTGAAAAGGCAACAAATTAATCAGTGTATGACCAAAAAAGAAGCCATTGCATTAATTCATTCACAAACTGAAGGAGTCCCTTTTGAAGCGCTGGAATATTTAATGGAGCTCCCTTATGATGAAGATATTGAAAATAAAATAATCTTTCATCTGGAAAATGCCTATGATGAGAGAATTGCAATGCTGAACAAAAGCTTTCCCAATCTGCCATTGTGGTATGCTATTCTTGGCGAAGTACATTCATCTTTACGAATAGTCCCCTCTGTGATTAACCTTTTCACAACTCCCGATTCTCCCGACTGGGATCTTCTGGATGAGCAGGGCTTATATCTGGTTGGGATGCTTTCGAAACGTTACCCTGAAACGGTTGAACTCTTTCTGGATGCGATCGAAAAACAAGTGACAAAAAGAAGCAATGCACCCTATCTTTTTCTTTACGATTGCATATATTTCTCTAAAGATGAATTACATGGAGCTCAGATTTCCCGGTTGCTGAGTCACCCTGCCACAGGGTGGAAGCCCTTGTTGGCAGTTCATGTGGCAGAAGCACGGATCTTTTCGTGTCGCAATGATGTGTCTAATCTTCATCAGCATTTTCTTCCATTCACCCAAAAGGGTACGAATGAAAATCTTATCCGGGAGGAGCTTCAGTTTGCGCTCGAATTATTTGATGACGAGACGCATCAGCCAGGCTGCTATTATCTGCAGCGGGCTGACTGGAATACCCATTATAAAAATGCGGAACAACTCTTCGCTGACGAAAATCCAATGCTCTCAGACATTTTTAACAACGTGGGTCGCAACGACCTTTGTCCTTGTGGTTCAGGAAAAAAATACAAAAGCTGCTGTTTAAAAAATTAAATCTTTTGTCAGAATTACAGTTGCAAATTCCCCGTTTAAGCTTGCAAGTGCGGTATTATGAATGAGTTCCGCCGAATAAACTGATCCGTCGAAGCCTGTCTTGCAAAAAGTTGCCGTCGCGTCATCTACAACAAAGGTTTCAAAACCATAATTTGCTGCCATTCTTACTGTTGTTGAGACGCAATGATCCGTTGTCAACCCGGCAATCACCACCTTTCTAATGCCATCATAATCAAGTAATTGCTTTAAGTCAGTGCCAATAAAAGCGCTGTTCACATTTTTTCGGATAATTGGTTCTCCTTTCATCGGGGCTACAATATCCATAAATTCATTACCCGGAGCGCCCTCAGCAAGCGGAGATGCCGGATTCGCAGAACAGTGCTTAACATGAAACAAAGGTAAAGAATGCTTTCTCCAAAACCCGAGCAGCAGTGACGCATTAATTTCAGCATCCGGGTTGTTCCTCTCTCCTCCCCACCAGGCGAGATCTTGGAAAGCTTTCTGTAAATCAATCAGTATTAAGGCTGGCTTATCCTCCGGCAGAATGAACATAAGTAATTGTCAATTAGTAATTTTTCCCGTCAGACGGATTATGATCTTTATTGCTTTTTTCACTGATCAGCCAAGGCTCAATGACACGTTTTAGGGTTGCTTCACCCTGAATAAAGGAGAGAAAAATGCCATAATTTGTGATCGGTATTCCGATTGATTTTAAATCACGAAGACGAGCCACTATGCGCTGGCTGGAGATCATGCATCCACCGCAATGAATCACCAGCTTATAATTCTTCATCCCTGTCTGATCAACAAATTCCCGCCCGAAGGCATGTTCGACAATCACACCGGGATAAAACTTTTTAAGCAGGGCGGGAATCTGAACAGTTCCAATATCTTCCTTTATCCGGGAGTGATTGCAGGCTTCAGCAATCAGGATGCGATCACCAGGCTTTAAGGTTTCGATTTCTCTCACCCCGCGAACAAAGTCGTTAAGTCTGCCACGGCTCATGTTGTTAATCATCATAACCGAAAAGGTAGTTAGTGCCATATCGTCAGGGGCCCACTCGTTCATAATATCAATTGCCTGAGAATCAGTAATAATAGCTTTGGGCTTTGGGGTGAAACTGTTGATAAATGTGGTCCACCTTTGCTTTTCTAAAGGGTCGTTTGCCCGTGCTTTAGTAAGATCCATCCGATATGAAACCGGGAAGGCCCACTTTCGGGTGATATATTCTTCAGCCATCGCCTGTGGCCGCAGATATCTTCCAGAAGGAGTCTCTTCATCCATCGGAATATTCAAAATATAGAATTCACCCTTCTCAACAAAAGGCAGTAATTCAACCGTCACATTTTTAGGAATATAATCCGTCAGAATCGCTTCAAGCAAAGGCTGACGACAAAGAACATCAAGGGCATTAATTATGATATTATGGTAATTGAACAATTCACTGACCGAAAGTTCAACCTTAGCGATGTAGTTTTTGTCGTTATCCGAGAAAAGATTATAAACAACAATCATTTGTTTGTCGAGCCGGATTACCTCCTGAATAATTAATTTTTCCGTACGAAAATCTGAGGTAGAAGGATCGATCACAAGCAAAATAAGATCAGCTTCATTCAAGGCATCAAGAACTTTTTTCCGCTTTTTGGTGCCAAGCTCATCAGTTTCATCGAACCCCGCAGTGTCCATTATCTTCACCGGACCTAGTCCATGAATTTCGGTAAGCGTGATTTTGGTATCTGCAGTAGTGCCGGGAGTCGGATCAACAATGGAGGTTTCCTGTTGTGTAAGAAGATTCATCAAAGAGCTCTTCCCCGAATTCATCTTACCAAAAATTCCAATAATATCGCGTGGTATCATTTTCGTAATTGTTACTGATGTAAAATAAACAAAAAATTGCCGATTTGTACTATCATTTAATTGTCCCGTTTTTCTTATTATTTTTGTAGCATAAAAACATCCGAGATGGAAAAAATTGCAATATTTCCTGGTTCTTTCGACCCCTTTACTCTGGGGCATGAATCGATCGTCAAACGCGCTTTGCCTTTGTTCGATCAGATTATTATCATGATTGGGTACAACTCGGATAAGAAACCCTATTATCCATTGGCAAAACGAAAAGAATGGATCAAACGGGTATTCGAAAACGAACCAAAAATAAAGGTGGGGAAATTCGACGGACTTACTGTTGACTATTGCGAAAGAGTCCATGCTCAATATATTTTACGTGGATTACGAACATCCTCAGATTTCGAATATGAGAGAGCTATTGCCCAGATAAACAGCAAAATGCACCCATCCGTGGAAACAGTTTTCTTGTTGACCACGCCCGAAACAACAGCAATCTCATCCACAATAGTGAGAGACATCCTTCGCCACCGGGGAGATGCCAGTCTTTTTCTTCCGGCTTGCCTTGATATTTCAGAGTTCTACGACGACGATTCGACTTTCTGATTAAAATGCAATCATTCATACTTTCACTGCTTCTGTTCGTAACTGCTGTCCAGCTTAGTGGTCAACGTGTGGTACTTACCGGAAAAGCAGCCGGCTACAGTACTAAAGAGCTTACTTTTTATACGATACCTGATCCTGTTCTTCACCGAAAGCTTGAACTGGCAACCGTTAAAATTGCTGCCGACGGAACATTTTCTGCTGCCCTTCCAATTGTCCACACCGTTGAAATTTATGTCGATCTCGAAAAGTACTGCGGAACCATGGTTGTTGAACCGGGCAAAAATTACAGAATTGTACTTCCACCATTTTCGCTAAGAACAGCCGATGAAGCACATAGTGCCTATTTTAAAGCAGCGCCTTTTTGGCTGGGAATGCCTGGTGCGGACAATTCAGATATTAATTTCACTGTACGTTCTTTTATTACTGACTATAATCTTGAAACAGTCAAAAACACGGATGCAATTTACCGGCAAAAGTCAAAGGAGATCGTCGCTCAAATTCAGGACCGATTGGATAAAAAGTATTCATCCAATCAAAACGAATACTTCAGAATATTAAAACGGTATTATTTTGCAGAGCTGGAATATGCTGTAAATCAAAATACTCCTGAATTTGTCATCCAAAAATATTTTATAAACAAGCCTGTACAGCTAACACATCCAATTTATCAAAGGGCATTTGAAGCTTTATTTACCGATTTTCTCAGGAAACAATCGCAAAATATTCAAAATAGAAAAATCATTAACCTCACTAATTCAGGCAATTATACAGATCTTGTTCGGTTTTTCACCAATAAAGGTTATCAGGAAGAATTTGCAGAACTTGTCGTTCTGAAGGGATTATACGATGGTTTTTACACAGGCAGTTTTTTAAAACAAGGAATTATCAGGGCTGTTGAAACTTCGCAAACAGCAGTATTATCACCTGATCTGCAATTAATTACTCAAGAGATTAAAAGCAAATTGACACTGCTGTCGGTTGGGTCAAAAGCACCAGCCATAAAACTGTACAATTTAAATAATGAGCTGATCACCCTTGATCAGTTCGGGGGAAAATATGTATATCTCTCCTTTTTCAAAAGCACAAGTTCCGATTGTAAAACGGAGCTTGATTCGATTGTTTCGATTGAAAAAAGGTTAAAGCAAGTGCTTTATTGTGTTTCTGTTTCATTGGATGCTGACTTCAGTAATGCCTCAAAACTTTGGACTTCAAAGAAATATCCCTGGGAATTGCTTAATGGAACAAGGCAGAAGCAACTGATTATCAACTATAACGCCTCAATATCCCCGGTTTTTTACTTAATTGCCCCCGATGGGACGTTGCAACTCTCCCCTGCCCCTTCTCCGTCGCAGGGATTTGAACCGCTGTTTCTAAAACTGCTCAGAGCATCCAATTTTCGTCGGCAACGTAATTAACGTTTTATTTACGTTTGAAGATTAATTGAATCATTTCCAAGCCAAAAATCTTTTTACTTTTGCATAAAATAAAATGTCTGACATAAAATGGAAAACGAACAAATAGAGGTTGCAAAACGCCTGCTGGCTATCGATACAATTAAAATTCAACCCGACATCCCTTTTACCTGGGCATCGGGATGGAAATCGCCAATATATTGCGACAATCGCAAAGTCCTCTCTTTTCCGGAAACCAGAACGTTTATCTGCAGTCAGTTTGTAAAACTGATCCGCGAAAAATATCCTAATGCTGAGGCAATTGCAGGAGTTGCTACCGGTGCCATTGCTCATGGAGTATTAGTAGCTGACGCGCTCCAGCTACCGTTTATTTATGTCAGATCAAAACCAAAGGGACATGGATTGGAAAATCTTATTGAAGGAGATATTCAACCCGGCACAAAAGTAGTAATCATTGAAGATTTGATTTCAACAGGAGGAAGTTCACTGAGTGCCGCAGAAGCAGTTCGTAACTATGGTGCTGAATTTCTTGGAATGCTCGCCATCTTCACTTATAATTTCCCGATTGCGACAAAAAATTTCCAGGAGGCCAACATCGAGCTAACCACACTAAGTAATTATAATTTATTGCTAAAACTGGCATACGATTCAGGTGAAATTACAGACGAACAGCTTGAAAGTCTAAATAACTGGAGAAAGAGCCCTGAAACCTGGGGAAGATAGCAGAGAAAGCACTTCGGCTTCGCTCATTGATCTTCAAATCATCAACTTGTAATTCCTAATTGATAATTCCTAATTTATAATTGCCCTTCCAACCTAAATACGCTTAAAATTTATTATGGGAACCGAAAAATATATCAGTGAGATAAAAGTAATTCCTGCTTTACAGGAGACAGTTTATACTCGTCTGTCAAATCTCAATAATTTCGAGCAGCTTTTTAATCCTGAAAGAATCGCGGAGATCAGAAAACAACACCCTAATGCTCCTGATATAAAACTTGATAACTTTCGGGCAACCGAAGACGAATGTAGTTTTTCGATAAGTCCTATCGGTAATATTGGTGTACAAATCATTGAACGCGAACCTTCTAAACTCATTAAACTAACCGGCAGTCAATCGGTTCCGTTTCAGTTTAATTGCTGGGTTCAGCTTCTGCCTTTTGATAATTCCAATTGCAAAGTGAGAATTACATTGCATGCAGATTTAAATCCAATGATTAAGATGCTCGTTGACAAACACTTAAAAGAAGGGGTTGACCGTATTGCAGATGCTTTGACTAAAATACCCTATTAATTCAATGATCAATGTTCAATGGTCAATGTTTTCCGTCAGCTGACGGATTATTGTTAGTTTGAAATGCAACTTCTTTGAATTGATATTTATTGACCCTCCCCGATCTGGTTTCTATCATTAAGCGTCCAATCTGATCAACACCCAGCAACTTACCTTCAAAATGTCCATTTTCATCGGAATAGATGGACCAAACATCTCGTTGAAAAAGAATATCGGTATAATCATTATCAATCTGACTAAATTTTCCATCGCGAAGCTGCCTATATCGGGCATCAATTTTAAGACATAAATTTGTCAACGATTCTCCGAGATTGTAAACTTTGCCGGTAATTCCGCTTAAAGAAACAGGATTAGGCGCATCACTGAAAAACGATTGCTGATTGATATTCAAGCCAATGCCTACGATGCATGTGGATATAATGTTTCCCCGGATTGAATTTTCGATCAGTATTCCGGCTGCTTTTCCTTGTCCTATGTAAATGTCATTAGGCCATTTTATGGAAACGTAATCTGTCAACTCTTTTAAAAAATCAGCTATACCAATAGAAATGGCTTTTGAAATCTCAAACTGCTTTCCGATTTCAAGAAAATCAGGATAAAGAAGTATGCTGAAGGTTAAATTCCGGCTTGGTTCGCTCTCCCATTTATTGCCGGACTGTCCCCGACCGTCAAACTGACTGTCTGCAACAAAAACAATTCCTTCTTGCAGACGTTTTGTCAGTAACTGAGTCGCGGCATAGTTATTGGTCGAATCAGTTTCATGGATTCGCTGAATCGTTGATCCTATAATTTCGTTCATTTTAATCCGATAATTTAGTGAGATCAAAGTAAAAACTAATAATCCATAAGATTACCACTTCATTTCTTTATTTATCTATCGGACAAAAAAATTATCTTTGTACTTTAAATTTCCAATATGGTTATTTCTGCCAGTAAAATTGGCTCAATGGATTTAATTGACGCGATTATCGAGGGTTATACTCATGCACAGTGGATTTTACTCGATTATGCAAATATAATGGTCCATGTTTTTCAGGAACCCTTTCGTAGGTTGTACGATCTTGAAAGTTTATGGGCTGACGGAAGAATTTATAATATTGATGCTGACATTTAATAGATTATGGCTGAGAAAGAAACAAAAAACGGCGATGGGAATAATATCCCGCGGGGAGCTAAGAAACCGGCAGGACCAGGAGCAAAGCTCACGCCCAGGTTTAATCCGATATACATTTATGGGATTTTAGTGATTGCTTTTATTGCAATCCAATATTTTACCACAGGCGGAACACCGGTGGAAACGAGCTGGCAAGAAGTTAAAAATACCATGCTCAGAAACGGTGATGTAGAAAAAATCGTTGTCGTTAATAAATCGCAATCCGATATTTATCTCAAAGAAAGTTCTTACGAAAAATATAAAAGTAAATTTACTCAGGGTTTTGGAGCGCCGGCTAAAATAGGTCCTCATTTTTTCTTCACAATCGGATCGGTTGATGTGTTTGAAAAAAACCTCGAAAGTGCAATTGCTGAATTTGGAGAGAGTTCAAAAGTTACTTTAACCTATGAAATACGTCACGATTATTTTAGTGAAATTCTAAGCTGGTTATTTGTACCTCTTTTACTTCTTGGTGTTTGGATTTATATTTTCCGGAGAATGAGCAAAGGTGGCGGCGGAGGTGGCAATATCTTCAATGTCGGAAAATCTCAAGCTAAAATATTTGATAAGGAATCGCGGGTAAGTACCACATTTAAGGAGGTTGCCGGTCTGGCAGAAGCCAAGCAGGAGATCGAAGAGATAGTACAATTTCTAAAAAATCCGGAACGATACACCAAACTTGGGGGTAAAATACCTAAAGGGGCATTGTTAGTTGGCCCTCCGGGAACCGGCAAGACACTGTTGGCAAAGGCGGTAGCCGGAGAAGCTGACGTTCCGTTTTTCTCCATGTCAGGATCCGACTTTGTAGAAATGTTTGTGGGCGTGGGCGCTTCCCGTGTGCGTGATCTTTTTAAACAAGCGAAAGAAAAAGCCCCATGTATCGTTTTTATCGATGAGATTGATGCGATAGGACGTGCCAGAGGTAGAAATCCTAATATGGGATCAAACGACGAGCGCGAAAACACACTCAATCAATTACTTACAGAAATGGATGGATTTGACACCAATTCTGGAGTGATTATTTTGGGCGCCACAAACCGTGCAGATATACTTGACAGGGCCTTAATGCGCGCAGGACGATTCGACCGTCAGATTCATGTTGAATTGCCGGATGTTATTGATAGAAAAGAGATTTTCATGGTTCATCTGAGGCCGCTTGCCTTATCTGACGATGTAAATGTTGTTTTCCTCGCAAAGCAAACACCTGGATTCTCGGGTGCCGATATTGCAAATGTTTGTAATGAAGCAGCCCTGATCGCTGCCCGAAAACAAAAAACCAAGGTTGAGAAACAGGATTTCCTGGATGCTGTTGACCGCATTGTCGGAGGACTGGAAAAAAAGAATAAAATTATTACCACCGACGAAAAAGCGATTATTGCTTATCATGAAGCGGGTCATGCAACTGTTAGCTGGATGCTTGAGCACGCTCATCCGCTGGTTAAGGTTACCATTGTTCCTCGTGGAAAAGCGTTGGGAGCTGCTTGGTATCTCCCTGAAGAACGACAAATTACAACCCGCGATCAGATGCTTGACGAAGTGTGCGCCACATTGGGAGGAAGAGCAGCCGAGGAAGTTGTCTTTTCTAAAATATCATCGGGAGCACAAAACGACCTCGAGAAAGTGACAAAAACAGCCTATTCGATGGTCTGTTATTTTGGAATGAGCGAAAAAGTGGGAAATGTAAGTTACTACGACTCTTCCGGTCAGAGCGATTACAGTTTCAATAAACCATACAGCGAAAAAACTGCTGAACTGATTGACTCTGAAATAAAAGAACTGATCTCTGATGCCTTTATCAGGGCAAAAGATATCTTGCGTAAGAATGCTGCCGGACATAAACAATTGGCTGAATTGCTTCTCGAACGCGAAGTTATCTTTACAGAGGATCTGGAGAATATCTTTGGAGTACGTCCGTGGGGTAAGAAAAAAGAAGAAGAAGAGGTTCCCGTCAAAGAGATTGAAGTTCAAGTGCCTGACAGCATTGAAGAAACTAAGGTATAATAGCATCCGAAACATTAAAAAAGGTCGAATTTGAAAGAGTTTTATACCCGCAGCGTTTGGGGAATCCTTTTTGCAACTGTATTAACAGGATCTATCCTTCTCGGATCTTATACATTCGCATCACTTTTTTTGATTCTTTCGGTTTTTGCTCTCCGTGAGTTCTATGCGCTGTGCCGCAAAGCAGGGTATTCACCTCAGGTTTATTCAGGATTAGTAAGCGGTGCGGCAATTTTTGTGATATCTTATTTTGTAGCTCAGGAATCGCTTACATTCAACGCTTTCAATTATCTGATACCTCTAATCTATGCCATTCCGGTTTATGAACTTTTCCGAAAAAAGAAAGATCCGTTAACAAATATCGCGCTTACCGGATTTGGGATTATTTTCGTATCTATCCCATTTTCGCTGCTTAACTTTCTCGCATTTCACCATGCCCAAGGTATGCCGGTCTATAATCACGCATTACTAATCAGTTTGTTTGTTTTTACATGGACAGGCGATTCAGGAGCTTATATCTTCGGAGTGCGCTTTGGACGCCATCGTTTGTTTGAAAGAATCTCTCCTAAAAAATCATGGGAGGGACTGTTCGGAGGTGTGATAACTGCCATTTTCGCCGCATGGATACTCTCCTTTTTATTTCCATACTATCAATTTTCTGTACTGGCAGCAATGGCTTTGCTTGTTGTGATTTCAGGAACTCTTGGCGACCTGATTGAATCGATGATCAAACGCAGCATTGGCGTTAAAGATTCAGGGCGGTTTATGCCTGAACATGGAGGTCTCCTCGACCGGTTTGACAGTATATTGCTGGCTTCTCCTTTAATTTATTTTGTGATCCAATTTTTTCAGTGATAATTATTTGTTTAGATTTGTACCATACATAGTTTAAACTTATGAGAATTCACAAAGAAGGGTTTCTGGTTATCGCGGTAGCATTTATAATCTGGCTTGCACTCAATATAGGTGTTGGCATGACGGATGAGCTTTATTTCCGGAGCTTTACATTCCTGGCTACAACGCCAATTTTAATTTTCGTGATGCGGTTTTTTCGTTATCCTGAACGTTCAATTGAGTTGAAACCGCAGAGCGTATTGTCTCCTGCCGATGGTCAGATTGTTGCCATTGAAGAAACCTATGAACCGGAATATTTTGCTGACCGTCGCCTTCAGGTTTCGGTTTTCATGTCTGTAAATAATGTCCATATAAATTGGATGCCAATCCCTGGAACTATAAAATATTTTAAACATCACAGTGGTAAATTTATGGCTGCCTACTTGCCTAAATCATCTACCGAGAATGAAAGAGCAACTACCGTTATTGAGATGGAAGACGGAACTCAGATACTTGTACGGCAGATAGCAGGAGCCGTTGCTAAAAGGATTATTACTTATTCAAAAGTAAATGCAATTGTAAATCAACAACATGAGCTGGGATTTATCCGTTTTGGCTCCCGAGTTGATATTTTTCTCCCGATCGGAACTAAGATAAATGTTGAATTGTGCCAGAATGTAATTGGAAGTCAGACAGTTATTGCAGACTTGTAAAATAGCTACGACCAATGATCCGTAAGCATATCCCCAATTTTATCACTTGTTTAAATGTCGTATCCGGAACCCTTGCGGTTGTTTTTGCGGTAAAAGGGGAATTAACAATTTCGGTAATTTTCATCTTTATTGCAGCAATTTTTGATTTTCTCGATGGTATGGCGGCCCGTCTGCTTAAGGCTTATTCTCCGTTGGGAAAGGAGCTTGATTCGTTGGCAGATATGATCTCATTTGGTGTTGCTCCGGGTATGCTGATGATGGTCATGCAGGAAAATGCGCTCTTCGGGGTAAATGTACGCGCCGAAAGTTTCGCTCAATTGTCAGTTTATGAAATAATCTGCATTGCCAGTTCATTAATGATCCCGGTATTTTCGGCACTCCGGCTGGCTAAATTCAATATCGACACACGTCAGACCGATTCATTTATCGGATTACCTACTCCGGCAAATGCCATTTTCATTGCTGCTCTGGCACTAATTATAAGTCATGGCAGGTATGAAATGTTGGATGCTTTTATTATGCAACCAATTGTTTTAACAACAATTACAATAGTGATGTCGCTTCTTTTAGTGTCTGAAATACCTATGTTTTCCCTGAAATTCAAAAATCTGTCATGGAAAGACAATCAGTTAAGATTTATCTTTATGTTTATTTCTATTGCACTTGTTCTGATTCTTAATAGTTACGGAATTGCAGCATCAATAGTAAGTTTCATTGTCATTTCCCTCTTTGCAAGATTCAGAAAGTAATTGTCATAACGTTTTTATCGCAATATAAAAAAGTTTACTTTTGCATAGTTTAAAAATAAAATCATAACAATCGTGGATATTTTTGAAAAATTTAAAAATGACAAGGGCAATCTGGGTCAATACCAGAAGGAGGCTCATGGTTATTTCTCATTTCCTAAATTAGAAGGTGAAATTGGATCCCGGATGAAATTCAGG
>JBAXOA010000018.1:0-57308 GCA_037133495.1 Mariniphaga sp.
CGATAGTGACCTGAATGAAATTCCCATAATTAATGGTCACCGCCTGCGCTACAACTTTATCCGCCTCTATCACCTTATCTTTTATGATAAGCTTAAGACCTGTAAAATCAGTTCCTCCCAACAAGGCTCCAATCGGGGGCATCAACACATCAGCTACAAAAGAAGATACAATCTTTCCAAAAGCTCCGCCTATTATCACACCAACAGCAAGATCGACTACATTTCCACGCATGGCAAACTGTCTGAATTCACTTAACATTCCCATATTTTCAGTTTTTAAATTTATTTCTAATCAAATATAGCGCTTTTGATTGACATTTATCAATAAAAAACCCTGCATAAACAAACGGCTAATTTATGGTTTCTTTATTTATACCCCCTTTAAAATATATCAACTTTATATATTACTCTTCTTTTTTAAACATATCCCTCTAATAAATGAGGATACCTGATCTTTTATTATACTTTTGCGAACTATTATATAAAAACAGAATTAATTAATATTTCAATATAAATGATCGACAAAGGCGTTACCACGTTTATGGTATTGGCAACAAGTCTTGTGATGTTAATGACACCGGGATTAGCATTTTTCTATGGCGGATTAGGCAATAAAAAGAATATTCTGAATATTATGATGCAGAGCTTTGTCTCGCTGGGACTCACAACAGTACTGTGGTTTAGTTTCGGTTATTCACTTTGCTTTAGTGGAACGCTGGCTAACGGAACCGATTTATGGGGCATAATCGGCAACCTCGACAAAGCTTTTCTGAATGGAATCACTCCAAAAACCATTATGCCCGGCAAAGCATTTCCTGAATATGTTTTCTTTGCCTACCAGATGATGTTTGCCATTATCACTCCCGCATTAATAACCGGTGCTTTTATCAACCGTGTAACATTTAAATCCTACGTTATCTTTCTTATTTTCTGGCAGATATTGGTTTACTACCCTTTTGTACACATGATCTGGGGCGGTGGCATACTTCAGCATTGGGGAGTGCTTGATTTTGCAGGAGGAATTGTAGTTCATGCCACAGCCGGATTCGCTGCACTTGTTGCAACAATCTATGTCGGGAAAAGGAAAGGGAGCGAACACGAACCTAACAACATCCCTCTTGTTGCAATTGGAACCACCCTGTTATGGTTTGGATGGTATGGATTTAATGCCGGCAGCGAACTCGACATGAACGATATCACGGTAGCCGCCTTTATTAATACCGACATCTCGGCTTCGTTTGCCGCGATAACCTGGTTGCTTATCGAATGGAACAGCGGAAAAAAGAAACCATCTTTTATTGGATTAATGACTGGAGCTGTAGCGGGTCTGGCAACCATTACTCCTGCATCCGGCTATGTAACAGTAGGTTCTGCCGCAATCATTGGTATAATGTCCGGAATTGTTTGCTTTCAGGCAGTGCAGTTCAAGAACCGCATGAAATGGGATGACGCTCTCGATGTTTGGGGCGTGCACGGAGTAGGAGGTGTTTTCGGAACAATTTTGCTTGGTTTTTTTGCGACAAACACGATCAATCCAGGAACAATCAACGGCTTAATATATGGAGGAGGTTTTGAACTAATCACGAAAGAGTTAGTGGCTTTGCTGACAGCAATTATCTGGGCCAGTTCATTCACATGGGGTATGCTTCATGTGATCGACAAGTTTGTCCCGGTAAAAGTTACCGATGCTGTTCAGAAGGGAGGTCTGGATTTTCATTCACACGGTGAAGTGGCAAGGGTCATCTAGACAATGATAAATGATCAATGATAAATGATCAGTGATAAATGATCAGTGAAAAATGAACATTGATAAATTGAACATTGATAAATTGACCATTGAAAATTGACCATTGAAAATTGTCTTCTTCTTATTTGCCAATGATTTTCTGAATTTCATTCAATTTATTCAATGCCTCCATCGGGGTGAGGTTATTGACATCCAGATTTTTTATTTCGTCCCTTATTTGTTTTAGAACAGGGTCATCGAGCTGGAAAAAACTCATCTGGAAGCCTTCGCGCATTTCAGCGAGATCTTTAACCCTCTTGGCCGGCAGATCCTTACGATTTGTCTGTTCGAGTTGCTTAAGAATTGTACTTGCCCTGTTCACAACACTTTTGGGCATTCCAGCCATTTGAGCAACATGGATTCCAAAGCTATGGTTACTCCCACCCTTAACCAGCTTCCGAAGGAATATTACTTTATTCCCGACTTCTTTTACTGTGACATTAAAATTGCGGACTCTGCCGAATGATTTCTCCATCTCATTCAGTTCATGATAGTGGGTGGCAAAGAGAGTTTTCGCCCTCCCTTTTGGATGTTCATGAATATATTCTACGATTGACCAGGCGATTGAAATGCCATCATAGGTACTTGTTCCACGCCCCAGTTCATCTAGTAAAATCAAACTTCTATCAGACATATTGTTCAAAATACTGGCAGCTTCGTTCATCTCAACCATAAAAGTCGATTCTCCAAGCGAAATATTATCGGATGCCCCGACTCTGGTAAATATTTTATCCACAAAACCAATTTTCGCTGCTTCTGCCGGCACGAAGGAACCCATCTGTGCCATCAATACAATTAATGCGGTCTGGCGCAATAAAGCCGACTTACCTGCCATATTTGGACCTGTAATAATAATGATCTGTTGCTCTTCGTTGTCCAGATAAACATCATTAGTGATATATTTCTCGCCGATGGGAAGTGCCCGTTCGATTACCGGATGACGGCCATCCTTTATGTCAATAATTTTTGATTCGTTGATTTCAGGCCGATTGTATTTATTTAGTTTCGCAATAGTAGCAAAAGAGAGCAAACAGTCTATCTGAGCCAAAACCGAAGCATTAAGTTGAATCGCCTGAATATATTCGGTTAATGCGGATACCAGCTGACTAAAGAGGCGGGTCTCAATCGCAAGTATTTTTTCTTCCGCGCCCAGGATCTTCGACTCGTAATTTTTTAATTCCTCGGTGATATACCGTTCAGCATTGACCAGTGTTTGCTTCCTGATCCATGTCTCCGGGACTTTATCTTTATGAACATTCCTCACTTCAATATAATAGCCGAATACGTTATTAAAAGCAATTTTCAAGGACGTGATTCCGGTATTGATAATCTCGCGTTCCTGCATCTTTTGCAGGTAATCTTTACCCGAGAAAGCCAGATCGCGCAATTCGTCAAGTTCCTCAGATACGCCACGGGCTATAACGTGACCTTTTACAATCATCATCGGAGGATCCGGGAATAGCTCATTTTCAATCCTGTCACGAATTGTCAGACATAAATTTAACTGTTCCGCCAATCGGACAAGGACATTGTTTCCGGAGGCAGCACATAGTGTTTTGACAGGAGCAATGGCATTCAGCGCTACTTTCAACTGAACGACCTCCCGTGGATTAACCCTGCCGACTGCGGCTTTCGAAATGATCCGTTCCAAGTCGCCGATCTGCCGAAGCTGAGCTTCTATACTATCCTTTAATTCAGTATTTTCGGTGAATTTCTGAACCACATCCAGCCGATCATTAATTCTCTGGATATCTTTCAGAGGCAGTGCCACCCATCGTTTTAGCAGACGTGCTCCCATTGGAGAAATAGTCTGATCGATTACCTGCACAAGGGTTCTGGCACCTTCGTTCAATGCATGAAAAAGTTCAAGATTACGAACAGTGAATCTGTCTAACCATACATAACGATCCTCCTCAATTCTGGACAGAGCCGATACATGCTGAAGCTGAGAATGTTGTGTAAAATCAAGATAGTGAAGAACAGCTCCTGCGGCGATGATACCCAACTGGAGTGCCTGAACGCCAAAACCTTTCAATGAAACGGTTTCGAAATGACGAAGTAACCGGTCGTTAGCCGAATCTTCGGTATAAACCCAGTCGTCGAGTTTATAAGTATAAAACTTACTTCCAAAGAGCTCAATAAAAAGTTTTTCTTTCCCTTTTTGAAAAAGCACCTCTTTAGGCTGGAAGCTGTTCAATAATTTATCAATATATTCGAATGATCCTTCAGCCGTTATGAACTCACCTGTTGAAATATCAAGAAAGGCAACTCCGGCTTGAGTTTTTTCAATATGTACCGAAGCCAGAAAATTATTTTCGCGATGCTCAAGCACATTATCATTGATTGAAACTCCGGGAGTTACCAGCTCAGTAATTCCTCGTTTAACAATATTTTTTGTAAGTTTCGGATCTTCGAGCTGCTCGCAAATCGCAACGCGCTGACCTGCTCTCACCAATTTGGGCAGATAAGTATCAAGTGCATGATAAGGGAAACCGGCCAATTCAACAAAACTGGCAGAACCGTTTGCCCGACGGGTGAGTGTGATTCCTAAAATGCCTGATGCTTTAATGGCATCCTCACCGAATGTTTCATAAAAATCGCCAACACGAAACAGCAACACAGCATCGGGATATTTATTCTTGACCGCATAATATTGCTTCATCAGCGGTGTTTCGGCGTATTTATTCGGTAGTTGTGTCAAAGCGGGTTATTAAAATTAGTCTTGCAAACAAAGATAAAACAATCAGCTAATCAAAAAATATTTTAAAATCAAAGTTTAGAAGAAGTTTTCAACAAAACGTGAATCGGGAAGCTGTCAGCCCTTTGAAGGAATTAGATAATGCTTTAATTTCAGGCTACCACCGGTTCGCAATAAAATCATCAGGCAAATTGGAACAACCAGCCAATGGAAAACCTGAGGAAGGAAAGGCATCAGGATAAGAAAAAGGATTACAATTCCGGCTGTAAATTTCAAATACCAGCCTAATTTAGGTCGCAAAGCCGGAATAAGCCAAAGAAATGCAAAAACAAAATGAGTTGGCAATGCCCATATCAGGTTTAGATTTGATCCTGTAGCCTCCAATTCAGAGAAAAAACAGAGAAAAGTGAGCAGAATACCGGCAAACCCAATTGAGAAAAAGGTTAAAAAATCGAGCGATATCATCCTTATTTTTCTGCGATATTCGAGATAGGTCAAGCCGGTGATAAGGATCAGAATCAGATTCAGGATCACAGCAGGTGAATTGAAACTAAAATCAGAACGGAGTGGTTTCGCTTCAAAAAGTGTCGTCTGAGGCAGGACGAATCGAGTAGTCATTCCGTTCTGAATCACTTTAGCTCCGGTCATACTTTTAAGAAGATAATCGGGAAGAAAAATTTTTTCGGAATAAGTCGTCAATTTATCGGCGGGTATGCCCAGCGCAATCTTGATTCCAAAACCATTCCAACTATTTCCGGGAACATATTGATCTACCAGTTGGCGATAAGTCAGTCTGGCATCGTTTAAACTATCGTATTGAAGGTGATGACTGACGCAATTTTCGAACTGGTCGCGAACACGGGTGGAACAATTATCAGAAAAATGACGGTACCGGTAAACACGGTTCTCAGTCTTGGCATTTTCCATCAGACGATCAAAAAGAATCTGCTTCTCAGTTTCAGAAATATTTAAAACCTGCTCAAAAACGCTCCGTTGCTCTTCATGATAAGATTCCATAAATGAAGCCATGCGTTGGCCGGCCAGCATATAATCGGTCTCTCCTCTCACAAACCGCCAGATAAAATTAGGTGCGTCAAAACTAAAAACACCATAATTAAAGACATAATCAATTGCACTTTTGGGATCATTAATTCGTATTGCACTATGACCAAAATAGGAATATATTTCGTCGCCGGGAGCACAAGTCAGCAAAGATATTTTTGCTTCCGGTGAAAGTTGTACAGAATATCCTTGTAGGTATATTAAAAGAGAAAAAATAGTCAGCAATACAAAGCTCTTCATTGAGGCATATTTTGAATTTCCAGCTCAAAAATAACAATTTCCGAATTAACATATCGGGATATCAGCTATTGCCTAATTCTTAATTCCTTCCGCCAGCAGGCGGACTTAATTCTTAATGCCATGCACCCAGTATTGCTCCCATTGAAGTGTAACCTAAAACATCGTATCCTGCGTGGATCAGGTAGTGCCTGATTGAATAATTTTCGTATAGCGTAGTATTCGCCTTAGATGCTGATATCCAAATAGATGAAACCACAAACCCAAAACCGGCACCTGATAAAGCGGTTGATTGTGGTGTTATGAAAAAAGCCATCGCCAAAGCGCCGGCGAAGGCAAAGGAGAGCGACAGCAGAGCCATAACCCAAATCGGATGTCCTTTTATAAAATCAGCTTCACATAGCTTATTTTCTTTCATCCACGCCTTGCCCAATATCACCGGAGAATACCAAAAACTCCCGATGACCACCTTTGCAATGGCAGCAAGACAGACAGCCCAGAAATTAATATCATTTAATAAAGGCATAAATCTATTTTTTCGTTGGCATCGATAAAGTAACACAATATTTTGGTGAATGTTTCAAAATGCGGGATAATAAGGTGCTGTTAAGATTTTGTACGTCTCAGAATAAAACCCGTTTTCGTCTAACAAAGTTAATTCATTCTCTACCGGATAACCAGCTTCAAGTCCAAACTCAAGCAATACCCGCTTTGGAACTCCTCCCTGCTTTGGGATGATTTTGGTCTGCTGCTGTAAATAAAAACCAGCAAGCCGGGCGGTTTCCCGGAATCCAATATTACTTACGAAAGGGAGGATAACACAAAGCCGACCAGTGCAGGTCAACAATTTTCGGGCTCCTGTCACAATCTGATCAAAAGACAAAAAGTCATTATGCCGTGCAACAGAAAGTGCATAACTCTTTGTCTTCAGGGAGTTGATAAAAAATGGAGGATTTGTGACGATCAGATCATATGGCTCTTGAGCAGAATTTGCAAATAACTGAAAATCAATATTAAAAACTTTAAGCCGATCATGCCAGACCGATTGCTTAAAATTAAATTCCGCCTCTTCGCAAGCCATCTGATCAATCTCCACCGCATCGATTATAGCTTCCGAACGCTGGGCAAGCATTAAGGCAATCAATCCGGTGCCGGTGCCAACATCTAAAATCCTCCGAGCCTCAAGCACCGGTGTCCACGCCCCAAGTAAAACCCCATCTGTTCCGACTTTCATCGCGGTTTTATGCTGTTCTATTCTGAATTGCTTAAATTCGAACCAATTATTTCGTCCCATTATCGGTGAGGCGGCGATTTTTAAAATGCATAAAGACTACTGGCCAGTCCCTGTACGAAAAGCCGGTTAATCTTCATTACTTTTGCCTCTGTAAATATAATTTCAATTTGAATAGTATTACCCCCGAATTAAAGGATTTTTTGGATGAGATGGTTGTCAAATACAACAACCTGCAGTTTATTGAATCAGATCCAATAAGCATTCCTCATCAATTTGAACTTAAGGAAGACATAGAAATTTCAGGATTTCTGGCAGCTACAATTGCTTGGGGCAACCGAACAATGATCCTGAAAAATGGTTTCAAATTGATGAATCTGATGGGAAATTCACCCTATGATTTTATCATGAACCATCAGGAGCACCATCTGGACCGGTTCGACGGATTTGTACACCGGACGTTTAATAAAACCGATTTGATTTACTTCCTGAAAGCATTAAAACACCTTTATATCAACAAAGGAGGTTTGGAAACTGTATTTGCCCGGTCGGTGACTGAAAATTCCACCCAACCAGCAATTCACGCTTTTAAACATGATTTTTTTTCATTACCGCATCCTGACAGAACTGCCAAGCACATATCAGATCCAGACAAAGGATCTGCCGCAAAAAAAATCAATATGTTCCTAAGGTGGATGGTCAGGAGCGACATTCAAGGTGTCGATTTTGGAATCTGGAAATCTATTTCACCAGGTCAGCTCTCATGTCCGCTTGATGTACACTCAGGAAATGTAGCCCGAAAATTAGGTCTTCTGACGAGAAATCAAAATGATGCTAAATCACTTGCCGAATTGGATGGTCATTTGCGGTTAATGGACAAGGCTGATCCGGTAAAGTATGATTTTGCGTTGTTTGGATTAGGGGTTTTTGAGAAATTCTGATAATAAAGTAGTACGAATAATTAGATGCCGCATTTTATTTTTAAATTCTTGAGCACATGAAAAATTAATTTTTTTGCCACCATTCGTCAGCTGACATTATTTTATTCCTATTTCTTAATGAAGCATCTCTGAATAAATCAGATTTCTACTACGCCATCACGGATGTGAATCATACGGTCAGACATACCGGCAAAATGTTCATCATGTGTCACAATAATAAACGTTTGTCCGAATTTTTCGCGCAAATCAAAAAACAGGCGGTAAAGCTCTTCCTGATTATGAGAATCAAGATTTCCGGATGGTTCATCGGCTAAAATTATGGCAGGATTATTAATTAATGCCCGTGCTACTGCTACCCTTTGTTTTTCGCCACCTGAAAGTTGTGAGGGTTTGTGATCAAGCCGATCGTTTAAATCAAGCATCCGGAGTAATTCTTTGGCCCTCGCTTCAACATCTTTTCGGGTTCGGCGCGCAATATATCCGGGGATGCAAACATTTTCGAATGCTGTGAACTCAGGCAATAAATGGTGGAATTGAAATACAAAACCAACTTCTTTATTTCTGAAATGGGACAGTTCCCGTTCTCCCAGTGCAAATACATCTTTTTGATTGATCCATACTTTACCGGAATCGGGTTTCCCAAGTGTTCCAAGTATTTGCAGTAAAGTTGTCTTCCCGGCACCGCTTGCTCCAACAATCGAGACAATTTCACCTTTGTCTACATGTAGTGAGATTCCCTTTAAAACCTTTAGGTCTCCAAACGATTTAACCAATAACTCAGCCGTTAGCATCTATCCGGTTTGATATCAATATTTAGAACTGGGATACAAATTTAATCTTTGAGCTCGTCTTCAATCTTGCGCTTCACCTCCGAAGTTCCCTTTTCAAGTTTATCGGTTATCTTACCAAGATCTTGTTTGATTTCAGCTGTATGACTTTCAAATTCGCTTTTGAGATCGGCCGTAGCTTTATTGAATTCGCGCATTCCTTTTCCCACAGTGCGTGCCAAACCGGGAATAGCATCGGCTCCGAATAGAACTAAAACAGCAAAAACAATAAACATTATCTCGCCACCACTAAAAAAGAGTAAAATATGTGCCATACTAATTTGCTTTTTCTTTTCGTGTTGTTGCTAAAACCATTTTCACCTCAACCTTACTTCCAATTTGTAATACATCTACCAATGACTGAACTGCTATTGCATTATCGCATCGGACAATTGCGTGCAATTCGCTGAATTCTTTCTTTAATAGACGCAGTTTAGGCTCAATTTCAGAAAATTGAACTTGTTTGTTATCAAGGTAATATTTTAAATCTTTTGTCACAGAGATAGCAATTTCTTTGGGCGGTTTATTCATTGACTGTGTTTGATTCGCCTGAGGAAGAATCAGCTTAATCGTTCCGGGGGTTATCATAGTTGATGCGATCAGGAAGAGCAGCATCAGAAAAAACATGATATCGCTGAAGGAATTTGAAAATATTTCAAAACTCGTTTTCCTGGCACTTCTTAAATTCATCTTGATGTGATGTTGATCATGTCAATAAACCGGACACTCTGATATTCCCATTTCTGAACCAGTTTATTCACTTTATTATTTAAAAAATGATACGATACATATGCTATAATCCCAATACTAAGACCCACGCCGGATGTGATTAATTTTTCGTATAATCCTCCGGATATCAACGAGATACTGATATTATCAGCCAATGAAATATTATAAAAAATCTTGATTACGCCCGAAATAGTACCGATAAAACCCATCATCGGAGCCACACCTGCTATAACACCAAGAAAGTACATATTCCCTTCGTATTTATAAACTTCCAGTTTCCCTTCCATCTCCATCTGATCGTGAATATCACGTAAGGATTTTCCTAAATTTTGTATTCCTTTTTTAATTATACGGGATTCCGAACTGTTGGTTGCAGTGCATAAAGCCAAAGCGGCATCAATTTTACCTTCTGTTACCAGTTCTTTAATCTTTATAAAGAAAGCCGGATCAATCCTTTTTTGGGTTTTTAAATAGATGTACCTGTCAAAAAATATATAAACAGAAATAATTGACAGTAAAAATAATGGGTACATCAACCATCCTCCCTTCATCAAAAGATCAAGGTACGAAATTCCAACTGCGGGTTCAAGTAGCAATATCATTGAATAAAATTATAATGAATATTATTTAAGAACTTATTAATCAAAGGATAAAACCATAATCAGTTTCCGAAAAATGGTAAGGTTACGATTGACTTTTAACAGTCCAAATATCATCAAATTATTTCGATTTAAAAAGGAATAGATTTTCCACATTAAAAAAAAACCCGTCACTGTATCAATGACGGGTTTTAAAAATTATATTTTACAACTATTTTTTATCGTATTCAATTCTTCTGCTTTTAGGCAATGAATCGTATGCGATTGGTGTAGCGACAAATACAGAAGAATAAGTACCTACAAAAATACCAAACAACATGGCGAAAATAAAGCCTTTGATGGAGGTTCCCCCGAACAGGAATATAGCAACCAAAACGATTAACACCGTAAGTGAAGTACTAAAGGTACGACGCAGTGTGCTGTTCATTGCGTCATTATAAGTCTTCAATGTCTCTTGCTTCGGATGAAGATGCAGGTATTCGCGAAGTCGGTCATATACAACAACCGTATCGTTGATCGAATAGCCCAGTACCGTCAAAATCGCAGCAATAAAGGATTGGTCAACCGCGAGGGAAAATGACAGATATCCATCTAATAAGGAGTAAGTTCCAAGCAGAATTATTGCATCATGCGCCAGCGATACCAAGCCGCCAATACCACAGGCCCAGTTTCTAAAACGGAACGCGATGTAAAGGAAGATGATTAACAACGCAAATATTACGGCCATTATAGCCTGATTTTTAATATCTGCCGAGATGGTAGGTCCAACTTTTTGAGAACTTAACTGATAGTCGGCCAGAAATTTTTCTTCGGAAACACTTTCTTTCAGGAAAGGCTTCAATCCTTTAAAGAGTAATCCTTCAATTTCGGAATCGATATTTTCTCCGTCTTCGGTAATCTTATAATCAGTAGTTATTCTAACCTGATTATTACCACCATAGGTTTTAACTTCAGGCGCTGTGCCAAATTGAGGAGATAAAGAGGTGACGACTGATTCTACATTAACATCCTGATCGAAACGAACCACATAGGTACGACCACCTTTAAAGTCGATACCATAATTCAACCCTTTAAATGTGAGTGACAGAACTGAAATCAAAATTAAAGTACCTGAAAAGTAATAGAAAAATTTACGGCTCTGAATAAATGGAACTTTAGCATGACGTAACCATTCCTTAGACCAGTCGGTGATAAAAGTGATTTTTTTATTCTTATCAAGCCAGCGTTCGAAAATCAGACGGGTAATAAATATTGAGGTAAACAGAGAAGTGATAATACCGATAATCAAGGTAGTAGCAAAACCTTTGATGGGACCGGAACCAAATATATAAAGTACAATACCAGTCAGGAGCGATGTAACGTGACCGTCAATAATGGCGGAGTAAGCGTGCCAGAAACCATCTTTAATAGCAAGGCGGACACCTTTGCCAGCTCGTACCTCCTCTTCTATTCGTTCATAAATCAACACGTTCGCATCCACGGCCATACCTATAGTAAGTACCATACCGGCAATACCCGGAAGCGTAAGCACAGCTCCGATACAAGCCAGAATACCAACTACAAATATAAGATTGACTCCCAAAGCCATATTGGCGGCAAGACCGGCACCTCTGCTGTAAAAGACGATCATATAAGAAAGCACCAAAAGGAAAGCGACAAAGAAGGAGATCATACCGCTTTGAATTGACTCCCTTCCCAATGTAGGTCCTACAATCTCCTCTTGTACAATTTTCGCGGAAGCAGGCATCTTACCTGATTTCAACATATTAGCAAGATCCTTTGCATCTTCTACTGTGAAGTTGCCTGAAATTTCGGTGCGGCCGTTAGGAATTTCACCTTGAACGGTCGGGAAAGATTGTACATAATTATCGAGGACTACTGCAACACTCTTACCCACATTCTCGCGGGTCATACGCTGCCAGATTTTAGCACCCTCAGCATTCATATTCATGTCCACGATACTTGTGGCTTTATTTTGGCCAAAGTCCTGGCGCGCATCCACAACAACATCGCCGTCGAGAGGAGCACGTCCATCGCGGTTTGTCACTTTTAAAGCAATAAGCTGAAAGAAGTTACCTTCTTTTTCGGTCGGTTGGGCAGCCCATCGGAATAACATTGTCCGCGGGAATATAGATTTGATCTGAGGCATATTCAGATATTCGCTTACTGAAGCGGTATCTTTAGCATGGGCATATCCGATCACCGGGCCACGGAAGAGCTGACCATCGCGTGATGTGCTGGGAGATAAAACAGAGAATAGCGGAAAGTTTTTCGCGATGTCATCAGCAGATCCGGCTGCCAGTGAGTCCTTGCCTTGCTTTTTAACTTCGCTCAGCAGATCGGTGGTTTTTGTTGAATCTTTAGTTGAAGCAACCTTGGCAGCTCCACTGATGTTTGTGTTGACTTTTGTAAGTTCTTTGATCTCGCGAAGCCGTTTGTTTGCTTCAAGCAAGAAAGGATAGACTTCACTATTTTCGTGAGTTTCCCAGAATTCGAGATTGGCTGTTCCCTGCAATAATTTTCTTACACGCTTGGGATCTTTTACTCCCGGCAACTCAACAAGTATGCGTCCTTTGGTCTGAAGCTGCTGAATATTAGGCTGTGCAACACCAAAACGGTCGATACGTGTGCGAAGAATCTGGAAAGAGTTGTCTATCGCACTATTGGTCTCCTTGCGAATAACTTTTATTACATCGTCATTCGTTGAATTGAAATTTACTTTGTCTCTTAAATCAAGCGTATTAAATATTGCTGCAAGTTTGGCATTCGGGTCAACAGTTGTGAAGGCCTTACCAAACAAGGTCACAAAATCATCCTGACCATTGGTTTTCTGATTTTTATTTGCCAATGCAATTGCTTTGGTAAATGTCGAATCAGTACTGTACCCCGACATCGCCCTGATAAGATCTACTACCGAGATTTCGAGCGTAACATTCATACCTCCTTTAAGGTCAAGACCTAAAGGAATAGCATACTCATTCACTTCACGATAAGTATATTTGCGCAAGCCTAAAAAGTTGTAAACCGGTTGACTGGCAATCGAATCAAGGTAAGATACCTCATACTTCTGAGCAAACGCCTCAGACTCCAAAGGAGTCGAACCAGGGTTTTTCAGTCTTGCATGTTTAACACCATAAGCTTTTGCATCTTTTTCAACCTTATAGGTGATAAACGTAAAATAAAGCTGGTAAAAACACACTAAGGCAAGTGCAATGGCTAAAAGCCGAATCAATCCTCTATTCTGCATTGGATAAACGGTTTAATTATCTGTATTGAATTATATAATAATACTCAAAAAACTCAGGACGCAAAGATATTTATTTTTTCCGGAATAAAACGTCTGACAAACACTTACTATTTGTTTTAAAAATAGTTTTTTAAACCTGTCTGAGAATATATACCTGTGAAAAATTATTGATTTACGAGGTTTAGTCCATCAAACAACTTGCTAATCCTTTTATTGTTTGCTTTGAGCGTAAAGTAAAACTTCACGCTAATAATATCACCGGACAGGTGGCAGGCAACCAAAAGCAATACCTTTATTACCCATATCCTTATATTACAAGATATTATTAATCATAATGATGATGTTTTTTTTACAAATCTGAATTTACAATTTTTTAACACTAAATATTTGGAAAAGTATGTTTCACAAGTCTATCTTTGCGATACATTTTTTTTCATAAGTTTAGGTTTAGTTAGGTTAGTTAGTTTGGTTAGTTTTAGTAAAAGGATGAAGCCACCCGGTTTCATCCTTTTCAATTTTATTCAAACAAATCAAGAACTTCATTTTTCCAAATATCTCTGAACGGATCATTTGAGTTCACAAATGCTTCGGCTAATTTCGATTTTTTCTCTTGTAACTTCTGAATTTTTTCTTCAATCGAGTTTTCAGATATGAACCGATAGACAAAAACTTTTTTATCCTGCCCTATCCGATGTGCACGACTGATTGCCTGCATTTCTGCCGCCGGATTCCACCATGGATCGACGATAAAAATATAATCAGCTGCCGTAAGATTTAATCCGACTCCTCCGGCTTTTAAAGATATCAGGAATATTTTTTTTTCTTCTTTATCTTGAAATTCTTCAATAACTCTCATTCGATCAGTAGTTTGACCCGTAAGCAGACTATAGCTCCATTGTTCCTTAGCAAATTCCGCCGCCAAAATTTTGAGATGCTTCACAAACGAAGAAAATACAAGTATTTTATGATTCTCCGCAACAAGAATACTGAGCATCGCCATTATTTCGTTGAATTTGCCAGATTCAAAATTTGAAGTTGGATCGATTAGCCTGGGATGAATTGCTATTTGCCTTAACCGCGTAAGCGCCTGTAGCACAATGAATGAAGATTTTTCGAGCCCTACTTCGAGAATATTATTCAGCAACAGATTTCGTACAGCAGATTTCTCTGTTTCGTAAAACTCCTGCTGATCCGGTGTCATTTCAACAATTATGGTTTCCAGGGTAAGTGCCGGCAGATCTTTTGCAACCTGTTCTTTTGTTCGTCTTAATATAAATGGATGGATTAATCTTTGAAGTTTTTCAGAAACCTCGGGCGATTTATCCCGCTCAATAGGAATAATAAACTCTTGCTTGAAAAAATTTCTGCTGCCAAGTAATCCGCGGTTTAAAAAATTCATTTGCGCCCAAAGATCAGACAGTGAATTTTCAATAGGTGTGCCGGTTAAAACAAGCCGATGAAGAGATCTTATGCCAATGATGGTTTTGTAAGTCTTGGATTCGCTATTCTTAATATATTGACTTTCGTCGAGAATCAGGAAAAAAAACTCATGTCGCGACAGTTCCTCAGCATCGTTTCTTACCGTTCCATACGTAGTAAGAATTATATCGTAATTGACAAGCAGATCATCTAAAGCTCCTTTTTCGCGGCGACGGACACCACTATAAACATAAACCCTCAGTGACGGGACAAATTTCCGAATTTCCTTTTCCCAATTGTGAACCAACGATACTGGCAATACAATCAAACTGGCAGGTTGAATTTTTTCTGCTGAAGGATCTTCAGAGGCAAAAAGCGATAATTGCCCCGATTTTTTGTGCTGAAACACCGGGAAATCGGACTCCTTACGTTTTTGTTGAAGCAATAAAGTCAGCGCCTGAATCGTCTTGCCCAATCCCATATCATCTGCGAGACATCCTCCCAATCCATTGACGGCCAGGCGACAGAGCCAATTATATCCATCATGCTGATAACTGCGAAGTTCAGCACAGAGACCCGCAGGAATTCCCTGGGATTCAATGGCAAGACCCGCAAGTGATTTTATGCGATCACCAATAGAAGTATCAAATTCCCAAGCGGCTTCTGCAATCAAAGTGAAGTGGCAGTTCTGCAAACGAATTGATTGATCCACCACTTTCCCAAAACTTAAAATAGTATTGTATTTCGCAAACCACTCTTCCGGAAGGATTGCAACCTCACCATCGGGTAACTTGAACTCTCTGATTTGATTCAGAATATGCCTTTTTAAACGGATAAATGGAAACGAAAACTGACCAAAAGTCACTGTTGCATAGATATCAAACCAGTCGGTTGATTGATTAACCTGTACATCGAGCGATTGAAATCCGGTAAAATACTTATGATCAAGATTTTCCTGATCAATAGAAATTCCGGATTCTTCTAAATACACCTTATTTTTCGACAACCATCCGATGGCTTTATAAAGCGCATTAACGTGACCATCATCATCCGGATCCTCCAAATGCAAAGCGTGCGTCTCGCCTTGCAACTTCAATCTGCGAAGTTTTGAAATTATCTCCGATTCCCAGTACTGATCCTTTTCAAAACGATGAAAAACAAAATTACCATTAACCACATTAAAAACCGCCACTTTTTTCCCTTCATCACCAGCCGGTAATTTCTGGTCATTATATTTAAATACCGGAATAAAAACGGGAAAGCCTGCCAAATCAGTAGCAACAGATAATATGGCCTTTTTCATGGCAGGAATATCAATTATTTCAAAACCGGAATAACTGATCTCGTGATTTTTAACGGCATTCAGGATAAACGATCCAAAGTATTTTTCTTCCATTTTTTTTGGAATACTGATGTATTCCTTATCAAAGAAAGGCTGCAACTTTGTCCCTGAAATATTATCAAAAAAATAGAGTTTATTTTGATAGAGCATCCTGCATGGCTCATTTACCAGCAAAATAATATTCCGTCGAAGTAACGAAAGTTGATTATCTCCATACCTGATAGTCAGAAAATACCGTGTCTCTTCATCGAGCCTGTGAAAATTGAATACTGCGCCGGTATCTTTGTAACACAACTCTATCAAATCTTCCTCATAAAGGTTGGAATATTTTGCCCGTTTAAAGTAAACCGGGATTTCGGCAGTTTTGAGTAATTCAAGACAGCGAATCATTACCTCTTGAACATAAGGAACAATTTTTTTGGTGAACTCCTCCCCTTTGATGTTTTTATAAAAATCGTTTAACGTCCCCTTCTTGTTGTATTTCTTTGCCAGATTCTCATCTGCATATTTTTCAGTCAGCTTGGTTATTTGCGTTTGAACCGATGAAAAATTATAATTTCCTTTCAACAGATCATGCAGACGAAGACGCTTTATTATAGTAAAATACTTATTATCGGGGCCATCCTCGACAATATAAGGCAATATTAAAAACCCAAATAAACGGTGTTCCGACACCGCAACAATAAATTTTTGTTCCACACGAAATTAATAGGTTAATAGCATCTCACTGTGACTAAAAAAAATGTCAGAACAATGCAATTTGCTAAAGTAATATAAAATGATGAAGTATCCGAGATAAATGTCTCCAATTTAGAATGACAATTCACAATTTAAAGGAATATGCCAAGTATTTTGTAAATTTGCACCTTCGCAGGCTGTTCTATCGCCCCGTTAAATCGGGGAGGAAAGTCCGGGCAATACAGGGCGCTATGCTTTCTAACGGAAAGGCAGACGTAAGTTTACAGTAGTGTAACAGAAAATAACCGTCCGTCAGCTGACGGATAAGGGTGAAAAGGTGGGGTAAGAGCCCACCGGTAGTCGTGGCAACACGATTAGCCGTACGCCTCATAGATTGTAAGGCCAAATATATTACGAGTTCTTCGGAACACAGGGCTGCCCGCCCTGGTTTTGGTCTCCTCCGGGAAGCCACGAGTCGTAAGGGGTAGGCTGCACGAGGCTGTTGGTGACAGCAGTCCCAGATAAATGATAGAATGAAAAACAGAACCCGGCTTACAGGCCTGCGATTTTTTTTTAATACTTAACGCCAATGCCTAAATTAAAGCTGCTGATCCTGGCATTGTTCCTTTCTCCGGGACTTTTTGCACAGGAGAAAAGCGGATCGACAGGTTACAGCATATCATTCGATTCGTATTTCTCATCGGGTAACGATTTGCCATTTTGGCTCACATCAAACCGCAATGGTATATTATCGCGAAGCAAAAATAATCAACAATTAATTCAGGCCGGCTTCGTGAAAGGATTTGAAGTTGATTCGATCCGAAAGTGGAATTACGCCTGGGGAGCGGATCTTGTTTCAGGAGTTGTGGCGCCCACTGACTTGCAAGTGAATCAATATTGGTTTGGAATACGTCACAAATGGCTAACAATAAAGGCAGGCGCGCAATCCGACCCTGTCTTATATGGTGGCCTGTCATCGACCAACGGCAACCTTGACCGCTCCAACAATGCACGTCCGCTACCTGGAATATCGTTATCAACAAGCAATTACATCCCTTTCTTTTTCTGGAAGGAATGGTTTGCCTTTAAAGCAGAATTTGAGGAAAAATCCTTTTCCAATCACGCATTTGTAAAAGATGCTCACCTGCATCACAAGTCACTCTATGGAAAGGCGGAACTCTCTAAAAACTGTACAGTTACAGCAGGACTGGAACATTACGTATTATGGGGAGGAATATCCCCCACAGAAGGACAGATGCCCGGCTGGAATCAGTATATAAACTATATTCTGGGGCTAAAAGCCGGCGTGGGTGCTTTACGCGACGACCGCATGAACAGAGCCGGAAATCAGCTTGGAATCTATTCTCTGGAAATAAAAAAGGGCTGGAATAAATCAACTGTTTCCTTTTACTGGAACCATCCTTTTGAAGATCGGTCAGGAATGGAAATGGTTAATCTTCAGGACGGATTATGGGGGTTCCACATCAATAAAAAGGATCAATCTTCTTTTATTACTGACCTCGTTTACGAATATATGTACACTTTAAATCAGAGCGGATCAGTTCATCACCTCCCTGCGCCAACTCCAGAGAATCCGGATCGGATTACGGGCAGAGGAAGGGACAACTATTTCGATCATTATATTTATCGCTCATTTACCTATTATAATCGAATGATGGGAACGCCGCTTTTTGTTCCGCGGATCGGAGCGAACGGTGTAGCCGACGGATTCGAGAGTACCAGAATGTGGATGCATCATCTGGGTGTAAAAGGTGCTTTAGGATCAGGATTTTACTGGAAGACCATGTTGACATTTTCGCGAAATTTCGGAACTTATAACGATGCATTTCCCTGGTCCGCCAATTTCGGTCCATCGGGCAGCTCCTATCCTGTGCCACTTGACGAATTTTCGTATCTCTTCGAATTCTGTTATAAGGGAAGCAAATTACCATTTCAGATCAATGCTGGTATCGCCGGTGATAACGGTAGCCGATTCGAAAACAGAACCGGCGGATATGCAGGCATCGGCTTTCATTTTTAAATAAAAATATGGATCAGGTTCAAGATATCGCAATTCAAAATTTCACTTACTCACTTCCCGACACGCATATTGCCCACTACGCACTGCCAAACCGCGATCGTTCGAGGTTGCTGATATGGAGGAACGGCCTGATTTCCGACGAACAATTTTATCATTTGCCCGATCATCTTCCTTCCGGATCAATGCTCGTATTTAATAACACAAGAGTTATCAGAGCGCGATTGTTCTTCGAAAAACTGACAGGAGCCAAAATCGAAATTTTCTGTCTCGAACCGTTAGATCCGCATGAATACACACGATCATTTTCACAGACAACGCAATGTCGATGGAAATGTATCATCGGAAATTTGAAAAAATGGAAAGAGGAAGTGCTGGTGCAGACACTTGATTATCAGGGAAAGCGGGTAAATTTCCGGGCTGAAAAGCTTACAGCATTGAACAATAACGCTTTTGAAGTCCTTTTCAGCTGGGACAATCAACATTTTACATTTGCCGATCTTCTTGAAATTTCAGGTAATATTCCAATTCCACCCTACCTTAACCGTAAATCGGAAGAAATAGACTTAACAAGTTATCAAACAGTATATTCCAAAATAAAAGGATCAGTTGCCGCGCCCACCGCGGGACTTCATTTTACAGAACAAATTTTTGAAGCCTTGGAAGAGAAGCATATTATATGTCAGGAAGTGACGCTGCATGTTGGTGCCGGGACTTTTCAACCTGTAAAATCTGAAACAATCGGAGGACATGACATGCACACCGAGCATTTTGTTGTTTCCCGCGATTTCATTGATAGCCTGACAAGGTTTGAAGGTAAGTTAATTGCAGTAGGAACTACCTCTGTACGAACGCTGGAAAGCCTGTATTTCATTGGCTCTAAGATAATTGACAATCCAAAAATACATTCTGAATTTCTAACGGTCAAGCAATGGGAACCTTACGATAAATCCGGCACTACCCATTCCAGCCATGAAGCCTTTGAAGCGCTGTCAGCCTGGTTGCATCGCCATCAGCTCACCGAATTAACGAGTTCAACGCAAATAATAATTCTTCCCGGGTACAATTTTAGGGTAATCAGCGGCATGATCACCAACTTTCATCAACCTCAAAGCACTCTGTTACTCTTAATCGCAGCTTTTTTGGGTGATGACTGGAAAAGGATTTATGAGCATGCTCTCCTCAATAATTACCGCTTTCTAAGTTATGGAGATTCAAATCTTTATCTGAAAGAATAAGAAAGTTACGGGTGAAACGGGTTACAGGTTACTTTGTAACTCGTAACAAGTAACCTTGTAACTTGTAACTTGTAACGGATTACGGCTTAGTCCAAACCCTGCCCTGCCAGGTATCGCGCTGCAAAAGTCGTTTCTCTACTTTAGCTACAAATTCATAGTTTTTTAAACCCCAGCGTGGTGCAATAACCATATTGTCAGGTGCCGAGCTAACAAACCGTTCAACGATAATAGCCGGATTAAGGTTTTCGAGGTAGTCAACCACTAGTTCAGAATATTCTTCGACACTAAAAGGGTGAAACCGTTCAGGATATTGAGCATATTCGTGAGCCATAGCCGTTCCTTTATGAATCTGAAGCTGATGAAGCTTAATAATTTCAATTGGCAGGGTTGAGATTACTCTTGCTTGTTCGATAAAATCGTTGTGATGTTCTCCGGGTAATCCCAGAATCAGGTGAGCACAATTGTGAATCGACCGGCTTGCAGTTTCTCTGATCGCCCTTACGGATTCTTCCCAGGTATGTCCTCTGTTGATTCTTTCCAGGGTACGATTCTCAATAGTTTCAATCCCCATTTCCACCATTACATAACACTTTTTGGAGAGTTCTTCGAGCAGATCGAGTACCTCTTCACTCAGGCAGTCGGGGCGTGTTGCGATAACCAAACCAATTATTCCAGGATATTGTAATGCTTCATAATAAAGATCGCGAAGGATGGAAACAGGCGCATAGGTATTTGTGTATGATTGGAAATAGGCCAGATACTGCATTGAAGTATATTTCTTTGAAAAAAAAGCGATTCCCTCCTCCAACTGTACTTTCAGAACATTATCCAAATCGCAATAGGAAGGCTGAAAGGTTTTATTATTGCAATAAGTACAACCTCCCACAGCACGATTTCCATCTCGGTTAGGACACGTAAAGCCTGCGTTGACCGATATTTTTTGAACACGACCATTAAACACCTTTCGAAAATGCGTCGAAAAATCGTTGAAGCGTTTAACGTGTTTCCACGGATAGTCAAATATATCAGACATTAAATTGTGTTTAAGCCGCAAAAATAGCTTATATTCTTTGGTAATTACCAGCTTTTAAAACGGTTGATTATTTTGTTGAAAAGTGATATCTACAAATACTAATTCAGACAGCAACACATTCAACATTTCTTTATCTTTATCAAATCAAGAAATACAAAAAGATGTTTACGAACGAAGACATTCAACAGATTAAACACAGAGGGGGAACTGTTCAGCAAATTGAGACACAGATTGCCCATTTCAAAAAAGGCTTTCCGTATTTAACGGTCCTAAGACCTGCCACTATAGGTGACGGGATTGTTAGTATTGATGAAGAAAAAATCAAAGTTGCAGCCAGACAATTCACAGAAAAGGTTCAGGAAGGTTTGAAAATTGTGAAATTTGTGCCGGCTTCCGGAGCTGCGAGCCGAATGTTCCAATCGCTTTTTGCATTTGCCGAAGCTGCTGACACAAACGAGAAAGCATTTGAATTACTTGATAAAACAGAATATAAGAGTGTCAGGCAATTTTTCGACCGGCTTACTGATTTTGCATTTTATAAAAAACTATCCTTAATTCTTAACGGCACAAAAACTGCTGACGGACAACTGAAATATTGCGAAATCATTGACCATCTTTTATCTGAACGAGGTTTGAACTATGGATTTTTACCAAAAGGACTTTTGGACTTTCATACTTATCTTGAAGGATCCCGAACAGCAGTTGAAGAACATATGATTGAAGGTGCATTATACGGATCTGATAATCAGGGAAATGTAAAATTACATTTTACGGTGTCACCAGAGCACCTTGAACTTTTCGTCAGCAAAACCACCCTTGCGGCTCAGGTACTTGAGCCGAAATTTGGTGTGACTTATTACATTACTTTTTCAGAACAAAAACCTTCAACGGATACGATTGCTGTTGATCCGGAAAACAATCCTTTCCGGCTGTCTGACAACAGTCTGTTATTCAGACCTGCAGGGCACGGCGCACTAATCAACAACCTGAATGAGACGGAAGGAGATATCGTTTTTATTAAAAATATCGATAATGTTGTTCCTGACAGATTAAAAAAGGAAACAACCAGGTATAAAATGGCTTTGGCACTTCACTTATTAGAATTTCAGGAACGAATTTTTAACTATTTAAAGTTACTTGAAACTAAAGCTAATGCTATCTCTGAAAAGCAGATTGCAGAAATAGTGGAATTTACTGAAAAAACGCTTTGTATAGAGCCAATTGAAAATCAACATCATGCTGATAAATTAACATTAATTTCTTATCTTTATCAAAAGCTAAATCGTCCGATCAGGGTTTGTGGCATGGTAAAGAATGAAGGAGAGCCTGGAGGTGGTCCTTTCTGGGCCAGAAACGCGGATGGAACGGTCTCTCTTCAAGTGGTTGAGAGCAGTCAGATCGATTCTGCCAATCCTGTTCAAAATGAAATTGCGCGGAATGCGACCCATTTTAATCCGGTTGACCTTGTTTGTGGCATCCGGAATTTTAAAGGTGGTAAATTTGATTTGCTTAAATACAGCGACCCGGAAACAGGATTCATCTCCATTAAATCAAAAGACGGCAAAGTGCTTAAGGCACAGGAGCTACCTGGTTTATGGAACGGAGCAATGGCAGACTGGATCACCTTGTTTGTCGAAGTTCCGGTCATCACTTTTAATCCGGTAAAAACGATAAATGATCTTTTACGCAGCGAGCATCAGCCGATATAACTTGAAATATTATCTTTGTAAAAAATTAAACACCGATTTTTATGGCAATGTGGGAAGGGGCAAGAGAAAATTCCGAGAGCAAGGAATTCGCCGGAGTTGTGAAACGTTACAAGAAAATGCTGTCTCAGGAGCAGATGGGTTTCTTTGATGTGTCTGACTTCGAACACATTGCCGATTACTATATTGATAAGAATCAACTAACCAATGCATTGCAGGCCTGCGAAATTGCCATTTCACAACACCCTCACTCTTTGATGGTTAAGCTGAAGAAAGCACAGGTATTGATCGGTCAGTTGAAAACGGATAAAGCACTGCATCTGCTTAAAATACTTGCTGAGATAGAAAGCTCAAATCCTGAAGTTCTCTTACTTCTTGGAAATTGTTACAGTCTTCAGGATAAAGAAGATGAGGCCTATGAATGCTATCGTAAAGCTGAAAAATTTTCATTTGAGGATCGCGATGAACTGATGTACACAATTGGGGCCGGGTATGTTCAGAGCTCAGACTATCGCAGGGCTGTTCATTTTCTGGAGAAGGCGTTTATGGATAATCCACAAAATGACAGCGTTTTGTACGATCTTGCTTTTTGTTACGATAAATTAGGCGATGACGTGAAAAGTATTGAGTTTTACAACAAATATCTGGATCTTGATCCGTTCGCTGAATCAGCCTGGTACAATCTTGGAATTATTTACACCCGACGTGAAGAGTATGATAAGGCACTTCAATCTTATGATTTTGCCTTGGCGATCGATGAAAACTATGCTTCTGCACTATTCAACAAGGCCAATACCCTTTCAACTGTTGAAAGATATCCCGAGGCATTGGCATATTACCTCGATTATCTGAAATTTGACAAAAATTCTTCTGATGCTCATGTCTATATTGCAGAGTGTTATTTCCAACTGGAAGATTACACAAAATCGTATCAGTATTATAATCAAGCAATTCAGCTTGATTCAAAAAATGCAGATGGGTGGTATGGTGCGGGTATCGTACTTATGATTGAAGAAAATCTGGCGGAAAGCCTTGTGTTCTTTAAAAAAGCGATTAAACTTGATGATAGTTGCGCTGATTTTTGGAGCGCATTCGGAAAGGCCAATGCAGCTTTGGATAATTACGAAGAAGCACTTATTGCTTTCGTAAAATCGGTTGAAATAGAAACTACCAATGTTGATTTTTGGATGGCTTACGCTGATTTCTACTTTCAATATAACCAGACAGGTCTTGCTATACAGACTCTTTTTCAAGCTGAGAAATCGGTAGCTGTAAACGCTCCAATGTTGTATAAGCTCTCCGGCTATCTTACAGAAAATGGGAATACTGAGCTTGCCAAAATATATCTCCAGAAAGCGCTTACATTAAATTTTTCAATACATCCGGATTTATTTCTCGATTTTCCCGATCTGGAATCTAAACGCTGGATAAAAAAAATGATTAATCAGTTCGCCCTGAATATAAACCCTTGGTGAATTACAATGAAACGCAAATTTGGATTAATCGGCTTTCCACTCACTCATTCATTCTCGAGAAAATTCTTTACGGAAAAATTCTCGGACGAGAATATTGATGCGCAATACCTTAATTTTGAACTTGAAAATATCTCTCAATTACCACATTTGATTGCAGCCCATCCTGATCTTGAAGGCATTAATGTGACAATTCCATACAAAGAGCTGGCAATTAAATTCTTAGACCACACAGACGAAGTCGCGGCTCAAATAAAAGCCGTAAATACTATTCGAATACACCGAACCGGACACCATGTATCACTTCATGGATACAATACCGATATTCACGGATTTCAAGCATCGATCGAGCCGTTAATCCAGAAATATCATCAAAAAGCACTTGTTCTGGGTACCGGCGGAGCCTCCAAAGCAGTAGTCAAAGCCCTCGAAAATCTTCATATTGATTCCATATTTGTCTCACGCAATCCAGAGGAGAAAGGTGAATTGTCGTACAGCGATCTGGATGAGGATGTGATGAACAATTACAAAATAATCATCAATACTACTCCAATTGGCACCTATCCGAATATTGAAGGATGTCCTGCCATCCCTTTTGAATTGATCACTCCCAAACATTTGCTGTTCGATCTTGTTTATAACCCCGAAGTCACTGAATTTTTAATGCAGGGCAAATTACGAGGAGCAACAGTTAAAAACGGACTAGAAATGCTTCATCTGCAAGCACTTGAATCCTGGAAGATATGGAACATGGTGTAGATGATATTTAATGTGAGGGTTTCTAGTTTACAACTAATCTATTGGCTGCGCTAATCGCTCCGCGATTTCTTCCGGATAACCAATTCCGACTAAAAAAAGTCCCTTGGCTGCCGCACTTGCTCCCGCGGCGCACCGGTCTTTTGCTTCGATTATTGAACAGAATTCCTGGATCGTAATTTTACTGAAGCCAACTTCCAGCAAAGTACCGACTATTGCTCTGACCATATTACGTAAAAAACGGTCTGCTTTAATTGTGAAGATGTATTCGTTTCCGGATTCTTTCCATACGGCCTGTTCAATTTTACAAATATTGGTTTTCACATCAGTACCCAGACGGCTAAAACTCGTAAAATCCTCGTAATTGAATAATTTTTCGGCTGCCTCATTCATCATTTGCAGGTCAGGTATCCGGGCTTCTTTCTCTGCATATTGCCTTCGAAACGGGTCTTTTGTTTTAATCAGGTGATACTGATACGTGCGGTTAATCGCGCTGAATCGTGCATGCGATTCAGTGGACACTTTAAAAATGCGTTGAACAGCAATATCATAAGGCAAAAGACAGTTCAGATTATGAAGAATTTTATCAGTATCCAGATTTTGATGTCCGGTATCGAAATGAGCGACATAAAACGAGGCATGCACTCCGGTGTCTGTACGTCCGGCACCCGTTAATGCAACCTTCTCGCGGGATACAACACCCAACGCTTTTTCCACGGTTTCCTGCACACTTATCCCATTAGGCTGAATTTGCCAGCCATGATAAGCCGTTCCGTCGTAAGAGAGTTGAATAAAATACCGCTGTTTCATCTCTGCCATAATTCGTGATTCACAATTCGCCATTTATAATTCCTTCCGTCAGCTGACGGACATAATTCATAATTCAAAATTCATAATTGCTTAGTGCCTTCCTTTTCCTTCTTTGATCTTACGCCTGATTGCCAACGACTTATTTGAAAAAAGAAAATCACGGGTTGATTCGGGTAAAAAATCCAGTACTTCATCTAATTTATCTGCCCGGATTGCCTCCCTGACCTTCGAAGCACTAATATAATCGGGGGAGTTATCGGCTCCTAATCTACTCGATTTTCTGGTAACTTCAATAATTTCAACACCATAGGGTGGCAAAATTGTTTTCATTGCCTCGTTATAAGCCTGCGTAGTTTTGCAATACTGTTCAGTTCCGACATAGCGTTTCTTAATTCCTAAGACCGGAACTACATAGTTAGCAAAAGTTCTAACATCAAGTTCAGCCTGCTTTTGCATTACGTCACTAATTGCTTCATTCTTTAAAAAATAGGCCGGGAAAATAGTCCCGGAAACGATGTACATTCCCCCACGAACCATCACGACATTCTTTAGATGCCGGATACCTTTGCGGATCAGTTCCCATCGTATTGTAAAAGGAAATGCCGATAGATCTTCCTCAACAACAAACAGATAGACGATTTTATTTTCGGCAGCAGCTTTCTCGATAAGGTATTGATGACCCTTGGTAAAAGGGTTGCAATTAACAACTATCGCAGCCACATCAGAACTTTTAACCGCATGAATTAATGTTCTAAGATAGTCCTGATAAGTAAATATTGATTCAAACCCAAACTCAAGAACTGCATAAAGTGGTTCGGCCGTTGCGATTAAGGTATAACCCAGACCACAGAACCGGATGGAATTCTCGGGCCGTGTAAAAACAAAAGTGTGCTTATATATTTTGAGAAGCTTTTCTGTCATATAGGTGACGATCAACGCAAAAGCTGTTGTATCGCGAAATTTAGGATCCACGGCAACGTATTTCAATATTCTGCCATGATGTGAACCCGTTCCAACTAAATCACCCTTCAAATTATACACAATCATTGTACACTCAACCTCGGATGGATCAAATTCAAATCCAAGGCTAAAAAGAAAATCCTTCACTAATTTTACATCGAAAGGATTCTCAAGATCGAGTGTCTCTTGCCGAAAATCAGTATCTTCGAAAGTCATCTTAAACTTTTAAATTATCACTTATTTTTAATGTCCTGTTTGCATAACTGACCATACAAAAATAGTCACTGCCAGCAAATCAGCAGAACCTCCGGGCGAAATATTTTTATTTTTGCAAAAATCTATTACCAATGAATAATTCACGTCATTGAAATCCACCAGTGCATTTTTGCAAAGTTTCTTAAACTCGCTCAACACATCAGGATTACTTCGATAAAGGATATTGGTGTCATCATTATGCGATGCAATAGCTAAAAAGCTTTTTATCATTAGTTCATCAGACAATTCAGCAGCACCTGTCAGCTGTGGCAAACCAAACTCGAAGACTGTCTGAAAACCACTTTCAGCCTCACCACGGGCTCCACTAAATCCATATTTATGGAATATATCTTCACCGTGACTTTTATCCGGCCGGGAATTATCCGCCATCTCCTTCTTGACTAAATCCTTACAAATACTGCTGATGGTATAGCGGAATTTTTCAATATTAAACAAGTCGCTCTGACTGTACAATTTTCCACATGCAAACAGTGACAATCCCATTAAAAAAATAATTCCTTTTTGGGTATTCGCATGATGAGTAGCCTCAAACATGGCTGATTCCATCTGCAATCCTATTTTCCTTATAAGTGGCAAAGCCTTTGTTAAGTCATGATCCCGAAAAGTGAAGCCCTCGCTTACCAACTCAAAAAACCAGGGAGAAATCGCCGTTATGGAATTAATAAAAGTCATATAATTCATATCCTGATGACTTCCATTACTGAATTTATCTACCAAACCGGGTTTAGGAGTAAGTGAAATTTCATAAAGCAGCGATCTTTGAGCCAATGCTGTCAGGTTTTTAAGTAATGAAACTTCTTCTTTTTGGCGTGAATAAGCGGCCATTTTCGGAAACATAAACGATCTAAGTTCTTCGTGATCGTGTGCATTTTCACGCCGGCATTCAATGGCAGGTCTTTCTAGACAAAAAAAACACAATTTTAATTTGCCCGATGTCACGCTTGCGCCATTTTGATCATTTAGATCAGCATCAATAAACCGTCCCAACGAGTGCTCCTGCTCAAAATTTTCACAGACATTTTTAATTTGGTCCAGGCTTAAACTATCTGGAGAGCACGCGACGAGATAAAAATCTCCTGCCGCGTCACATTCTTCAATTGATTCTGTTTCGTGAAAATCTATCTGATGAGCTTTTAGCGTAAACTTCAATTCACGCAGACAAATTTTAAAAAAAGCCTTTATTATGGGATTACTTTTAGGAAAACCGGGAATATTAAGGGTCAGACTCAAACTTGGCAAACTCTTTAAGGCTATCTGATTTTTCAGAATCGCCCGCTTATCCCGGGCAGCTAATATGGATTGGAGTGGTTCGATGGGATGAGGAATTAAGTCCGCCAGCTGGCGGAAGGAATTAAGAATTATGTCCGTCAGCTGACGGAAGGATTTAATTGTTTTTGGCATATTCATAATGCCCTCATTTCCGAATTAGCAAATTAGCACATTTTCAGATTGTCGAATAGCCGAAATTTACTTTTCCTTCAACTGATGGATCACATCGATGATGGTACCGTCGCGATACTCGACAATTCCAACAATTCTATCGGTGTATTCAAGAGGCCCGGGAATTCCGGTTATGGTATCTACTTCAATTTCAAGATCGTGAATATCCTTAACATTAAGACCTGCTTTACGCAGATTGTCCTCCAGCTCTTTAAAAGCAGGATTTACACAAATTCCGCGCTCGGTAACCAATACGTGGACTGTTTCTCCGGGTGTGACTATCGTATGCACTCTTTTTTTGATAATTGGAATTCTGCCCCTGAAAGACGGACAAACAACTACAGTTAACTTTGCGCCTGATGCGGTATCGGAATGCCCGCCGGATGCTCCACGGATATATCCTTCGGAACCAGTGATCACATTCACATTAAAATCGACGTCAATTTCAAGTGCACCCAGCACGACAACATCTATTTTATTGGTGATACAGCCGCAATTAAATGGATTGGCATATAGTGCAGCTGGAATTTCGATATGCCGCCGGTTATTAAGCAGCGAATTACTCACTACAGCATCAAAAGACTGCACATCAAAAATAGTTTCAAAGAGCCCATCATTCAACATGTCAACACAATAGGATGTAATACCACCGAGCATAAAGCTTCCTTTCACTCCTTTGGTCTTCATCTTTTCACGAATGAATTTTGCGACAGCAAGGGAAGCACCTCCGGCTCCAACCTGAAAAGCAAAACCCGGGACAAAAAATCCGGAATGTTCGATCACATCGGCGGCCAGTTTGGCAATACGCAGATCCATTGGTGATTTGGTGATACGTGTGGTTCCTGTCGCAATTTTTGAAGCATCACCTATAGAATCGACAACAACTACATAATCGATGAAATTTTGTGAGATAGAGAGCGGAATACATGGATAATCAACCAGATTATCTGTAACCACGATTACCTGATTAGCATACCTGGCATCGATGACCGCATATCCAATCGAGCCAAAAGCCGATTTCCCATGAGAACCCGTCGCGTTTCCTTCACAGTCGGCGGCAGAGGCTGGAATTACTGATAAATCGATCTGAATTTTGCCGGTATGGATACTGCGCACTCTTCCGCCGTGTGAGTGAATTACCACCGGTGTTTCAAGTACTCCAAGTGCGATAGAACGTCCCAATTCGCTGCGAATACCTGAAGAAAAGATTTTAGTAACCGTTCCATCTTTCAAAAAAGGAAGAATGGGATCATGACATTCATTCAGCGATGAGGAAGCCAGCGTAATCTCGCGGATACCCATATTATGGAGGATGGTAAGTGTCTGGACCAAAAGGATATCTCCGTTTCGCAGGTGATGATGAAATGAAACCGTCATACCATTGTGCGGATTACTCCTTATAATGGCCTCCTCAAGCGTTTTACAAAGCTTACTCTGATGAGGGAGATATGCCTTATTTGGTGCGGGAATAGTGGGCTCATCCATCCATCCCTTGCGTAATTTGGTCAAAGCACCCTGAAACGGTTCCAGTTTTCCGATTCCCTCGATAAATTCAGGAATCTCACGCCCTAAACTATTTAACATGGCAGATATATTTTATTATTGATCAATTTTTTGATTTAAAATAACCGTTACAAGTTTAAAAAGTTACAAAGTTACCCGTAACCTGTTTCACCCGTAACCCCTTTTAGACCCTGTGTACCCCTGTGTACCTATTGTTACAAGTTACAAAGTTACAAGTTACAAAGTTACAAGTCACCCGTAACTCGTTTCACCCGTATCCTACCCACCGATTGTGACATTGGCTAATCGCAGAATATATTCAGCTCGGGAAACCACCGGGGCATCAATCATCTTGCCATCGATGGCAAAAACGCCAATTCCGGCAGCACTGTTCGCCCTGAATTCTTTGACAATGCGATAAGCTTTCCTGATCTCTTCTTCAGTAGGAGTAAAAACATCATGAATAATGCCAATCTGGCGTGGATTAATGACTGCTTTTCCAGTGAATCCTATTTTTTTAGCGTATTCGGCCTCATGACGTAAACCTTCTTCATCATTCACATCCGGGAAAACAGTATCAATTACATCGATGTGACTTGCTTTGGCAGCCATTACAATCCGTTTACGTGCAAAATCGATTCCCATACCATCGGGAGTATATACTATGTTCATATCTGCCGTAAGATCCTGTCCTCCAATAGTTATAGCATCGACACGATTGAATTTACTCGCGATATTAAATACATTCTGAACACCCATTGCAGTTTCTATCATTGCATGAAGTGTCATTTTATTGTGTGGAAGCCGATGACGGTCTTCAATTTTCTCAATAATCCGCAACAAATCAGCAACCTCCTCCGGAGATTCTGTTTTAGGATATCTGATTGCTGAAGGTTGCAAGGGAACAATCTCTTCAAGATCGGCCAGACCAAAAGGAGTACTGAGGTGATTTATTCTTACACACACTTCGGCGTCGTAAAAATTAACGACTTTGATCATGTTTCTCACCAGTGCCCGGGCAGCATCCTTTTGGTTCAGGGCAACGGCATCCTCTAAATCGAGCAAAATACTGTCGGCTCCATAAACACCACCCTGCTGAATCATTGCAGGATTATTTCCAGGAATGTACAGCATTGTTCTCCGCTTCTTAAAATTTTTGATCATAACGGTTCCGGTTATTTAATGGTTCCCTCCTGTTGATTGAGAGAACGTTTGATTGCTGTTTCAAGACGGGCTTTGATCGTAGGTTCAAGAGCTCCTTTATCTTTTGCAATTAAATGAATATCAGTCATTTCGTATTGATCAAGCATTTCTGTAACGATACGGTTAAAACTATCGCCAAATTGCTGCATTACAGTAGACGAAATTTCCAGTTTTCTGCCGGAATTTGCTGGCAGTGGTTCTATCAAAAAGATCACATCACTTGATTCGAAAGTCCCCGATTGGGCGGCTATTTTTGGCTTCATAAACAAAAGTATATTAATGCTTTAAACATCCGTTTTCATCATCCTAAGGTGTAAAATCAACCGTTTGCTGATGTTTATCCTGCAAAAGTAGGACTTTAATTAATCGGAATGATGATATTTAACAGTTAAATTGAGAATAATTCAAAGGCAAAAACCTAAGAGGATTTGGAACACAGACAGGGTTAAAATCATCTCCGGATTGAAAAGCGTCACAAAATTTGAATACTATTTTTTTGAAAACCAAATAAAAAAGGAAGGGTAAATGTTCGAAAGTCTGCTCATTTAAAGTTGTTCCATACCAATAAAACATAACCTTAACATTTTTTAATAAAATCATGCCTAATGAAACAATTCAAAATGCTATTTTCGTAACCGTTTTTAAAGCATACTATTAAATTATCTATTTGAATTATGAATGAGACATTAGACATCAGAGAACTTAACGAACGAATTCAAAGAGAAAGTTCATTTGTGGATCTTATCTCCATGGAAATGAACAAAGTAATTGTCGGACAGAAACATCTTGTTGAGAGCTTGTTAATCGGATTATTGTCCGACGGGCATATCCTTTTGGAAGGTGTTCCAGGTTTAGCAAAGACATTGGCAATCAATACCCTTGCCAATACCATCGATGCCAAATTTGCAAGAATTCAGTTTACTCCCGACCTTTTGCCTGCTGACTTAATCGGTACAATGATTTATAGTCAGAAGAATGAAGAATTTTTAGTCCGCAAAGGACCTATTTTTACCAATTTTGTTTTAGCTGATGAAATAAACCGGGCACCGGCGAAGGTGCAATCGGCTTTATTGGAAGCAATGCAGGAACGGCAGGTAACTATCGGTGCAAATACTTATAAACTTGAAAATCCATTTTTAGTAATGGCTACTCAAAATCCGATTGAACAAGAGGGGACTTACCGTTTACCTGAAGCTCAGGTGGATCGTTTTATGCTGAAAGTAGTGCTGAACTATCCTAAAAAAGAGGAAGAAAAATTGATCATTCAGATGAATCTGCTGAAAGATTTCCCGAAAGCAAAGACGGTTCTAAAACCGGAAGATATTGTAAGAGCAAGGGATATCGTGAAAGAAGTTTATATGGATGAAAAAATCCAAAAATATATTGTGGATATTGTATTTGCAACACGTGAGCCAAAGGCACATGGGTTAGCCAAATTCGAGGAGATGATCACTTATGGTGCTTCACCGCGTGCATCTATCAGTCTTGCCCAGGCCGCAAAAGCATTTGCATTTATTAAACGACGCGGTTATGTGATTCCTGAAGATATCAGAGCCGTATGCCACGATGTACTTCGCCACCGTATTGGATTGAGTTACGAAGCTGAAGCCAATAATCTTACCACAGAAGAGATTATCAGCGAAATTCTGAATACAATTGAAGTTCCTTAGCGGACATAAAAAAGATCAGTTTATGATCGGCAATGTCAAAATTGTTACTAATCAATAATTCAAGAATTTAGAAAAGTGGAAGCATCGGAACTATTAAAAAAAGTTCGGAAAATTGAGATAAAAACGAAAGGGCTATCACGGAATATTTTCGCCGGTGAATACCATAGCGCGTTTAAAGGGAGGGGCATGGCTTTCAGTGAGGTACGTGAATATCAGTTCGGTGACGACATTCGGAATATCGACTGGAATGTAACCGCCCGTTATGGCCACCCGTTTATCAAGATATTTGAGGAAGAGAGAGAGCTGACCGTCATGCTGTTGGTAGATGTGAGCGGCTCGCGCGATTTTGGCACTGTCGAACGCACAAAAAAGAGCGTGATAGTCGAACTTGCTGCAATACTCTCATTTTCAGCTATCTCGAATAACGATAAAATAGGAGTTATCTTTTTTTCCGACCGTATTGAGAAATTTATTCCGCCTCTGAAGGGGCGAACCCATACCCTGCGAATCATTCGGGAACTCATTGAATTCGAACCTGTTTCAAGAAAAACAGACATTTCGGTTGCCTTGCGCTACCTGACAAATGCCATGAAAAGAAGAGTTACTGCCTTTATTATCTCAGATTTAATGGACAATCTCTCTTCGATGGAGCAGGCTCTTTCTATCGCCAATAATAAACACGATATGGTGGGTCTTCGAATCTACGATGAACGGGAAACTGAACTTCCTTCTGTTGGGATGATCAAACTGAAAGACGCGGAAACGGGTGAATACCTTTGGGTCGATTCGTCGAGCAGCCGGGTAAGAGAAGCATACAGCCGGTATTGGAGTGACAGAAACAAAAAACTGGACAGTTTATTGAAAAAGACCGGTTTGGACTATGTCAATATCAGCACACGTGAAGATTATGTGAAATCACTTGTTGCACTTTTCAAGAAAAGGGAGCACAAATTATGAACAGATCACTCAAATTAAAATACATCTTCTCGTTGGCTCTCTTTTTTCTCTCCTTTATCTTGGTGAACGGACAAGAGGTAAGACTGAGAACAGCTCTTGAACATGATACGATCTGGCTTGGTGATCAACTCAAGCTATTGATGGTTGTTGAACTGCCAGCCGGTTCGAAAATTGATTTTCCTCAGATATCGGATTCTATCCAAAAGATTGAAATTCTGCAAAAATCAAAAATCGATACTTCAAAACTGGACGGAACCAAGATTCAACTCAAACAGACCTATTTAGTAACCTGTTTTGACAGCGGAGCACATTATATTCCGCCATTTTATTTTAAAATAAAAAATGGAGACCGCATTGATTCGCTAAAAAGCAATGACTTAAGTTTGTTTGTGAAATTTCCGCCAGTGGATCTAAAAAGAGGGCCTGCAGATATTAAAAAACCTTTTACTGCTCCTATCACCTTTAAAGAAATTGCACCCTGGCTGCTTGGAATAATTTTGGTGGCTGCGTTCATATTTTTGGTGATTTATGCAATTAGCCGAAGGAATAAAAACAAGCCGTTGTTCCAGCGACCTCCCAAACCAAAGTTGCCTCCTCATATCATTGCGCTGCAGGAGTTGGATAAATTAAAAACAGAGGAGCTCTGGCAGCATGAAAAGGTAAAGGATTATTATACCCGCCTGACCGATATTATCAGGTTTTATATTGAAGACCGATTTATGGTGGCTGCGATGGAACAGACTACTTTTGAGATTTTGAGGGAATTTAAGGGCGACAAATCACCAATAGATAAAAAGTCGTATAAAGAATTAAAAGAAATTTTGGAACTCGCGGATTTTGTGAAGTTTGCAAAATTGACACCGCTCCCGGACGAAAATCATAATATGCTTTCGTATGCTTATCAATTTGTGAAGGAGACAACAGTTGAAGTTGTTACAGAGATACCCGATTCTTCCGATTTAAAAGCAAAGGAAGCTGTTGCTGTTGATTTAACCGATAAAAAAGAGGGAAATCAGCCATGAACCATGTAATATTTGCCAAACCCGAAGTATTCTATCTTTTGATTGGGCTGATCCCAATGATTGTCTGGTATATTCTTCGACAAAAAAGGTCGAAAGCAAGCATTCAGATCAGCACAATTGAATCGCTGAAAAGTGTACCGCTGACCTGGAAACATGTTCTTCGTCATCTGGCTTTCGCTTTGCAGATAGCTGTTTTATCACTTATTATTGTTTGTCTGGCCAGACCGCAATCTTCGGATAGCTGGCAAAACCAAACAGTTGAAGGGATCGACATTATGATAGCACTCGATATGTCGAGCTCTATGCTTGCCCGCGACTTTCAACCCAACAGGCTTGAGGCAGCCAAGGCGGTGGCAACGGAATTTATCTCGGGACGATTGTTCGACAGGATTGGTTTAGTCGTCTTTTCTGCTGAAAGCTTTACCCAATGTCCGCTAACAACCGACCGGGCTGTGCTGATCAATCTGTTCCACAATCTGCAGAGCGGACTCCTCGAAGACGGAACAGCTATCGGATTGGGACTTGCCAATGCAGTTTCGCGTTTAAAAGACAGCGAAGCAAAAAGCAGGGTCATCATTCTTTTGACCGACGGAGAAAATAACCGGGGTGAGATAGCACCCATCACCGCCGCCGAAATTGCCAAGACTTTTGGAATAAGGGTTTATACCATTGGAATTGGAACCATAGGTACTGCCCCCTTTCCGGTACAAACCCCTTTTGGCATCCAGATGCGCGATATGGAGGTTAAAATTGATGAGAAAACGCTGCAGGATATTGCCAATACTACCGATGGCAAATATTTCAGGGCTACCAACAATAAAACACTGATCGAAGTCTATAAAGCGATCGATCTTTTGGAAAGATCAAAAATTGAAAATAAAGAGTTCAGCAAAAAAAATGAAGAGTACCGCCGGTATGCAGTTGGGGCACTTATTCTTGCACTATTGGCAATGATTCTTCAATTTGTTGTATTCAGGCATATTCCGTAAGGAGTCAGAAAAAATTTGAGCTATGGAATCTTTTAGATTTGCACATCCTTTATATCTATATCTGTTGCTGGTTATACCGGTATTCGTGATTTTATTTATTCTGTCGCGGATATACAGAAAGCGCGCGCTCCGTAAATTTGGCGATCATATATTAATCGCGCAATTAATGCCAAGCGTTTCAACCTCGCGGCCATTCATCAAATTCATCTTGTGGATGCTGGCGCTGGCTTTTATCATTACTGCACTGGCACAACCCCAATTTGGTTCAAAGCTTTTGACTTCGAAACGAAAAGGAGTTGAACTGATTATCGCACTCGACGTCTCGAACAGTATGATGGCTGAGGATATTAAGCCAAACCGGCTCGAAAGAGCAAAAAGGGCAATCGCCAAATTGACTGAACGGCTTCGTGACGATAAACTGGGACTGATCGTTTTTGCAGGACAGGCTTATGTACAACTTCCTATCACCACCGATTACGTTTCGGCGAAACTGTTTCTCGACGCGATAAATACCAATTCTGTACCTGTTCAGGGTACTGCCATCGGCGCTGCAATTGAGATGGCTACAAGATCCTTCTCGCCTAATTTTGCCGGCAGTAAAGCTGTTATTGTGATAACTGACGGCGAAAATCATGAAGATGATGCGGTCGGAGCCGCCAAAAAAGCAGTCGAGAAAAAAATTATCGTTCACACCATTGGCATGGGACTTCCGCAAGGAGCTCCAATTCCGATAGGTGGTGCAGAAGGAAATAAGGATTTCATGAAAGACAAGAGCAATAATGTTATTGTCACCAAGCTCGACGAACCCATGTTAACCCAGATTGCAACGGCGGGCGGGGGAACTTATATCAGGGCAAACAATACCGAGGTCGGGCTGAATAACCTATTCAATGAAATTGAAAAAATGGAAAAATCAGAGATGGATCTTCGCGAATATTCCGAATATGATGATCAGTTTCCGTTATTTCTCTTTCTTGCACTGATAATGATCCTCTTCGATTTTATGATCCTCGACAGGAAAAATAAATGGTTACGTAACTTCAGGTTATTTGGCCAGCAAAAATGAGTATTATGAAGAAATTACTATTGATATTATTCGTCACAGGAATCGTCAACGTATCTTTTGCGCAGAATGAGCGGAAGTTTATTCGTGAAGGGAATAATTATTATAATGACGGACTGAAGGATACAACGAAATTAGACACAATCAGTTTTGGAAAAGCTGAAGTTGCTTATCGAAGGGCACTTCAACTAAAACCAGATGATTTCCACTGGCAATTCAATCTGGCGAATTCACTTTACAAGCAAAATAAACCGGATCAGTCCAACTCAGAATTTGAAAAACTTCTTGAAAAAACAACTTTGCCGGCTGAAAAATCAATGGTCAATTACAATATTGGAAATTCACTGCTCGCACAGAAAAAATTTGATCCAAGTATTGACGCTTATAAAAAAGCTTTGCGAATTACACCAAATGATCCTGAAACAAAGTATAACCTTGCTTATGCTATGAAAATGAAGAAAAAAGATCAGGAACAGAAAAAAAAGGATAAAGATAAGGATAAAGATAAAGATAAGGATAAAAACAAGGATAAAGACAAGGATAAAGACAAGGACAAGAAGGATCAAAAAGATAAGGACAAAGATAAGCAGGATCAGAATAAAGACCAGCAGAATAAAGACCAGCAACCACAGCCTCAGAATAAAATCTCGAAGCAAAGTGCTGAACAGATGCTGAAGGCGCTTGAGAATGACGAAAAACAGACTCAAGAAAAAGTAAAAAAAGCCCAGGCCATGAAAGCGGAAAAAACCAAAGTAGAGAAAAACTGGTAAGAATGATTATTTTTGAGTGATTTTGAAATATACAAAATATTAAAGTGCACTATGAGGATTAAGCAGTTCTATCTAATCGTCTGTATTTTGCTTTTCAGTTTGCAGGGGTTTTCACAGCAGGTCAGCTTTACTATGGAAGCGCCTAAGATTGTGGAACTTGGCGAACAGTTTAGGCTTTCTTTCATGGTAAATGCCAAAGGTCAAAACCTGAAATTGCCAGAACTATCTGATTTCGAGACACTAATGGGGCCTTCAACTTCTCAGAGCAGTTCTTTCCAAATTATTAACGGAGTTAGTTCACAATCAGTTTCATTTTCCTATTTGTTTATTTTAAGGGCAAAGAAAGAGGGACGCTTCACTATAAATCCAGCTTCGATCACTGTTAATGGCACCACTATCAATTCAAATTCAGTCACCATTGAAGTAGCAAAAGGATCATCAAAGCCTTCCGGAGGTGGTGTCGATCAGCCAACGGCGACGCCCGGAACAATATCGAAATCCGATCTGTTTGTAAAGCTGATTATCGATCGTAAAAGTTTGTACAAAGGCGATCATGCGATGGCAACTATTAAAATCTATTCAAAAGTTAACCTGAATGGGTTCGAAGATATTTCCCTGCCGAGTTTCGAAGGGTTCTGGTCACAGGATGTGGCATTGCCGCAGCAGATTTCACTTCAGCGGGAATCCTATAATGGTGAGATTTATAATGTAGGGACGTTAAAGAAGACGTTGTTGTTTCCGCAACAAAACGGAACAATTACCATCGGCAAGGTGAAAATAGATTGTATTGTTCAGCAGCGTGTTAAACAACCGAAGAGCTTCTTCGACGATTTCTTCGATAATTTCGCAAATGTCAAAGCTACTGTCACGAGCGATCCGGTAGTTGTAACTGTCAATCCCCTTCCGACCGGACCGGGCAATTTTTCAGGAGCTGTAGGCCGGTTCGATCTTCGTTCGTCAATCACCTCAACAAGTGTAAAAGAGAATGACGCGATTACGCTTCGGCTTGACGTCACAGGGAATGGGAATATCAAACTGATCAATGCCCCCAAACTAAAATTACCAGCCGATTTTGAGGTTTATGACCCCAAAACACAAAGTAACTTTACTGCTACCGCTGAAGGGTTAAACGGGAATATTTCGTTTGAATACCTTTTCCTTCCGAGATTTGCAGGCGATTATACCATTCCACCTGTTGATTTTGTCTATTTTGATCCTATTGCAGGTAAATATCAGACAAAATCATCACAGGAATTCAAAATTCATGTAGCCAAAGGTGACGGCACCCAAACGGCAAGAGTGATGAATACAGTGTCGAAAGAAGATGTAAAATATCTTGGCAAGGATATTCGCTTCATAAAAAGCAATATTACACTAAAACCCAAAGGGTCAGTTTTCTTTGGCAGTTTCAGTTTTTACCTGATCTATCTGATTGGAATTTTGGGTTTACTTGCACTTTACCTCTTCTACCAGAAGCGTATCCGTGAAAATGCGAATGTTGCCCGTATGAAGAATAAAAAAGCCAGTAAAGTAGCACTGCGCCGGCTCAAAGAGGCAAGCGGCCATCTAAACAGCGGTGCAACAGAAAAATTTTACGAATCGGTTACCCGTGCTTTCTGGGGTTATCTAAGCGACAAAATGACTATCTCTTTCGCTGAACTGAATAAGGAACGTGCTGCTTCCGAGCTGGTAAATCATAAAGCTTCGGAAGGTATAATCACCCGTTTTATTCAAATTATAGATACCTGCGAATTTGCGAGATTTGCGCCTGGTGGCGGGAATGCAAAAATGCATGAGATCTACGATGAGGCTTGCGATGTGATGAGTCAAATGGAAAAGGAGATCAATTGAGAATTAGGAATTAGTAATTATGAATTATGAGAAACTCAATTAAAAAATATAGTCTTTTACTGTTGATTATTGCGGCATGTCTAATTTCGAAAGGACAATCCGGAGCGGTCAGTGATTCAGTTTCGGCAGCAAATCAGCTTTATAACGCTGGAAAATACCAGGAAGCGATCCGGAAATACCAGTTCGTTACCGGAGCGGGATTCGAATCGGCTGAGTTATACTTCAATCTGGGAAATGCATTTTATAAATCCGGAAATGCCACCTATGCGATATTAAATTATGAACGTGCAAAAAAACTGGCGCCTAATGATGAAGATATCCGTTATAATCTTGACCTTGCTCGTATGCAGGTTGTCGATAACATCGTCACATTGCCGGAGCCCGGTTTTCTACACTGGACAAAACAACTAATAAGCTCTAGGTCAATTAGATATTGGGGATTATTTAGTATAATCACCTTCTTTACTTTCCTTTCTCTGTTTGGATTGTTTCTTCTTTCGCGCACTTACCGTATAAAGCGTCTGGCATTCTGGTTTTCGATTGCTTCACTCACATTGTCTGCAATCACCTTCACGTTTGGATCCTCACTCACATCAAAATTAACCAGTCATAATACTGCTGTTATTACTGATCGAAGTGTAAGGGTAAAGGCTTCGCCAAGCGAAACCGGTACGGAACTGTTTATTGTGCATGAAGGAGTTACAGTACAGCTAACCGACAAACTCGGCGAATGGGTCTATGTCAGTCTTCCCGACGGAAACAAAGGCTGGGTCAAAGAAGCAGCCATGGTGCGGATCTGATTCCCAATCAGCAGAAGCTTTTCAGCGGGCCCCAATTAATCGTACATCGACAAGAATAAAAATTCCGGAGGAATTATATGTTTATAGATTTTGATACAGCCTCTTCAATCTATTTTACAAAGATATCAAGCTGTTTCACGTAATCATTTCCATGCCAACGTCCATCGGTAAGGAGCAACAAATAGCGGCCTTTCAGGTTGCCTTCAAATGTCATTGAAGTCCCGGCTGCACCCATCATACCTCGTCCTGCACCTCCATAAAAACCAACATATTTCCATCCGGCAGCTTTTGGATCACCAAACAAATCAGATGGTATCGGCCAGCTTGCCCGATTGTAAATCGAGTATCTGCGACAGGTCCATTTTTGATTTCTGAAAATAATGGTTTCGGGGTATATTTAAGAGAAACCATTTCAGGGGTAATAATCTCCTTAAATTTTTAGGTGAATTATGATTTGATTATAAAGCGGCCGGAGTTCCGGAATAATTTTTTGATTCTTAGACAGATAAAGGTGCCAAACGTTTAAATGAGTTCGATCCTAAATTTTCGGATTAATCCGGTATTCTTACAATTATTGGATCCGGATTTTAAACCTTAATATGCAAAATATATTTACAAAAACAGACATTAAATAACCAAACAAGTAAACAAAGTAAACATATTATAAGATTCACACCTCAAATTTATGTAAATATTTTTTACAAAAAAAACATTGTTATTTAGAATCTATTTAAATCAATATCATTAAAACACATTCAATCAATTAACTAAACGATTTAATCGGTTATAAAGTGTTGGTAATCTGAATAATATTTACTTACTTTACTGTTAATTTCTTCTTTACACGCTGTAAATCCTCTGAATTCCAAAAAGAAACGGATATTTTAGATTAACCCGGAGCTCAAAATCATTAATGACAGCGTAAAATTTATTTACAAATAAGGCGAAACACATGAAATATAACTCTCCTTCTCATCTTATAAATAATCAAAAATGGTTATGTCACTGATAAACAAGAAATTAAAATCAATGTATATTTTTACACTGTTTTTCCTCGCCACTCTGGCACCCTTGGGGTTGCAGGCACAGATGACCACCATCCCCTCCGGCTCATTTATCATCAATATGGGGATTGTTCCCCAGACTGTAGGAAACGGACTCAAACCTTACGGGATGATCTACGATTTGATTTCAAATTATAAAATTCCCATTAAATGGATTATCTCCTCCGGAAAAGTGAAAGATGGCATTGACTTTTCTTATAATGGAATTGATTATAAAGGCGGACCGTTTATTGTTACGACAGACTACCGGTCTGCTGCCGTGAATGTTAGAATTGCTTATTGGCAAACACAGGGAGTCGTTGGAGTAACTACCACTTCGCCTGTTGATGTGCCAGTCGCCATGACCCTGCTTGTATCTTCAGTCCCCCGCTGGACGATGGATCTTTTAAACGGAAAGGTCGCAGTACCTTATTTTACCAATGCGGGAATTCCTTCATCTGCTTATTCCTTAACAAGAACTCCGCAGCAGCTTGGCACTTGTGATGATATATTTGTGATGCCACACGCCTATCCGCAATGGTCGACTCATAGCAACCTTTATTTCTGGAACAAGACTTACCATGGTTCGATCTGGTTGTCGTGTACTGCAGGAAGTGAACTCGAAGACATGTACAATCCGGCTGATCATACACAACAGACTAATTTTCTGTCCGAGAAAGTGGCTGATTTAACATTTACCAACGGAACGACCACAACCGTAGAAAATGCACTTCTGCTTTATGACGTTCATGGTAATGGCACTCCGCCTTATACCTATTCCAACCATGGCGATCAGTTTATGCAGTTTATGGGAACCATTGATGCAGCTACGCAAAACGGACTGGAACAAGTTTATATTCCAATGAGACCGGGATGGAGATCAACCACAACGATTGGGGCTTATGACCCCAGACACCCCGACAGGATAGATGATGCACCAAACCATCGGGCAGCGATTATCGCATACGGAAGGGGATTCGGCGATCCTGATCGCGGGTATGTGATGATTGAAGCCGCGCATTCACTTAATAATGCACAACTTCCTGCAAATATTGCAGGTCAGCGTGTATTTTTCAACTTCTCCTTTATGGCGGGAAAAAATTCAAGTCTGGCACCCGATGTTACCGGTATTCCAGCCACTGTTTCTTCCGGCACCCCCATCGCGGTATCGTTTGCTTTTCCGGTAGGAACCAATCCTGCAGAATATACCGTTGCATGGTCGGCCTCCTGTGGAGGAACTTTTGCAAGTGACCCCTCGGCTTCAACCGATAAAACCAAAGCTATATTTACTCCCCCTTCGGTTACAGTCAATACATCATGTCCGATAACTGTGACATTAACTGATGCCTGTGGCAGAATCTTCAACACATCGAAACCATCTACTATCTCGTGTGAGATGCAGGTAGTGACCACCCTGACCACGGCCTGCAATGCAGCATCCAACGGAGCGATTGCCATGGCTATAACAGGTGCTGCAGGTCCGTTTGTATGGAGCTGGACCCGCTCAGGCGGAGGAACAGGCTCGGGAACAGGAACATCCATCACCGCTTTGACTGGCGGCGTCTACACAGTAATTGTTACCGCCGGAAATGGAACAGGAAGTTCAAAAACCTTTACCGTGACCGTCGCCTCCAACCCGGCGATCAGCGCGCTGGCGATCACCCCGACCAATGTTTTATGCAACGCCCTCACCACCGGCAGCATTACGGTAGCCAATCCAGTGGGAGGAACACCACCGTTTACCTACTTATGGAATGACGCGGTGACCACCCAGAACCGCAGCAGTCTGGCAGCCGGAGCCTATTCATTAACAGCCACTGATGCAAATGGTTGCACAGTAACATCAGGAACAATCACACTTACACAACCTGCTGCAATAGCGATAACCCCAACGGTTACCAATATTTCATGTAATGGCAATACTACAGGAGCCATCTCTCTGGCAGTTACCGGAGGAACAGGTACACTTACTTACGCATGGAATGACGGGGCAACAACACAGAACAGAATCAATCTGGCTGCCGGAACCTATTCGGTTACAGTAACCGATGCCAATAATTGCACCAAAACCCAGACGGGAATGGTGGTTACACAACCTGCGGCCGCACTCAGTTTAAGTGCAACCTCTGTCAATGTGGCTTGTTATAGCAGCGCTACCGGCTCAATCAACCTTACCGCCACAGGTGGCACAACACCGTATAACTATGACTGGGGAGGCAGTATCTCCACCGAAGACCGTACCACTCTGACGGCAGGAAATTATTCCGTTACTGTGACTGATGCCAAAGGGTGTACAGCAGTTTTGTCAAAAACGATTACCCAGCCGGTAGCTTTAAGTCTGAGTACGGTGCAGACACACGAAACCTGTCCCGGAGCCCTCAATGGAGCCATCTCACTTACTGTCTCAGGCGGAACCACGGCTTATTCATTTGCCTGGACAGGTCCAAGTTCGTTTACTTCCACCTCACAGAGCCTTACCGCACTAAAGGGAGGCGCTTATAGTGTTACAGTAACAGACGCCAACAGTTGCACCAGTACTTTATCGGTGACGGTCAATACAACAGGAGTAAATCCTGTGAAACCAGCGACGATCAATCATTAAATCAATTAAAAATGAGAAGTCACAGCACAAAATCAGCTCAATTACAATTACCAAAGACTTCTCGAACAAGACATACAATCATCAGACTCAAAATATTTTAGCATGAGAACATTCAATAGCATAGCGACTTCCGGGAATATCGATTCACCAAAAGATTCTTTGAAATACGCAGTAAATATTTTGGGTTGGAGAAAGATGTTAATCTTAGTTGTGTTTATACTAATCGGAATATCATCAAATGCTGCAACCTATTATTCAAGAGCTACAGGAAACTGGAGCTCAAATACTACCTGGTCACTTACAAGCGGAGGTGCAGCCGTTGGAACTGGTGTTTTCCCCATTGCAGGTGATGCGGTTACGATTGAAGGTGGGCTTAATGTAACACTAACCGCGAATGCAGCCTGTGCGTCTGTAACTTTCACAACAGCTACAGCAACATCATTGACCCTTGGAACATATCAACTTGACGTGTCCGGTGCAATTACAATTCCAAGATCAGGGACAAACAATAATGTTTTGGCAGTTGGTGCCGGGGTTCTGAATGCCGGAAGCGTTGCTTTTACAAGTAGTGGTACTTCTACACGGCATCAAATCACAATTTCAACTGGTACTGTTACTGTTTCCGGAGATATCACAATTGATGTAAGTGGAAATGCAAGTGGATTGATTCAATTTACAGAAGCTGGAACTCTCAATGCAGGAGTTGGAATAATGACAACAACCAATCAAGGAGGTACCTTAACAACATTTTCAGGATGCACGGTAAATTACAATGGAGCAGCTCAAACGGTTAAGAGTGGCACATATATAGGAAATTTAACTCTTTCGGGTTCAGGCACAAAAACCTTTGCTGCTGCAACAACAATTAATGGAGGCCTTACAATCAGTGGAACTGCAGTAGCAAGTCTTGGCACATTCTCATCAACTTCTGCTACACTTACCCTTGGGGGAACAACTCAGACTGCCGGCGGTGCAACTTACGGAGGTACAGGATCAGGAGCAGGCAACATTTTGAGTACATATTTTGCGACTGCTACCGGAACACTAACTGTTGGAACCGGCTGTTCAACCGGCACCTGGACTGGCACAACCAGCACCGACTGGCACACCGCATCCAACTGGTGCAATGGAACACTGCCTACCTCAGCAACGAATGTGACCATCCCTTCTGGTGGCAACCAACCATCGATTACAGGCACCGCTGCATGTAATAATATTATAGTTAACAGTGGTGCGACATTAACTGTTTCATCAACCGGCACATTATCTGTATTTGGAGCAATAACCAAGACCGGAACAATCACCCTTTCGACGGGAAGTAACGTTAATTATGCAGGAGCCTCGCAAACTGTAATAGCAATGTCTTACGCTAATCTCCAATTAACCGGATCAGGAACGAAAACACTTACAACCTCAACAACCTTCGGAGGTGATCTTACTTTAGGAGGAACAGCTTCTGCTACTACAGTTGAAGCGACTACCATTGGCGGCAACTTAACTGTGGGAACTGGAACAACTTTTGCCACAGGAGGAACAAATTCAACCAATACATTAACTGCTAATGGAACAACTTCTGTTACCGGAACATTAACACTGGCAAACACTGGCAATAAGACTTTTTCAAACAACGTTACCATAAATTCGGGTGGAGTCTGGAATGAAACGGGAAATTCTGCAATAAATTTTTCAGGAAACCTGACCAATAATGCGACTACCTTTACTTCAAACTCTGGAACACACACCTTTAGTGGCACATCAAAAACAATAAGTGGTTCAACGACCACATCAATACCAAGTTTAGCAATTACGGGCACAGCTACGAACTCTGGCACCCTCACAGTTGGTACGGCATTAACCGGTGCTGGCACATTAACAAATAGTGCAACAGGAACTCTTAATATTGGAGGAACTTCAACCATCACTGCTTTAACATCTACAGCAGTTGGAAATACAGTAAACTACACAGGAGGAACACAAACGGTTAAGCCAACTACGTACGACAATCTTACACTTTCTGGTACTAACACTAAAACAATAACAGGCCTATCTACCATCAATGGGAATTTCACAACTTCAGGAACTATATCTGTCACTGCAACCACCACTTTAACAATAGGAGGAAATGTAACACTCGGAACAGGAACTACATTTATTGCCGGATCATTTACCCACAATATTGGAGGTGATTGGGCGAACAACGGAGCGACATTTACATCAACCGGAAGCACCATCAATTTTAATAAATCTGGTGCCCAAAGCATAGGAGGAAGTGCTGCCATTGCTTTTAATAATATTACACTTTCAGGAAGCGGAACAAAATCATTTAGCAAAGCAGCTACGATTAGTGGTAATTTAACTATCAATGGTACAATTGCCAATCTTAATACATTTAACCTTGCCAGTGCAACATTAACCTATGGTGCAACCCCTCAGAGTGCAATGGGAGATACATATGGAAGTACGACTTCTTCAGCCACGAATAAAAGTGACACTTATTTTTCAGGTTCCGGCATTTTAACAGTCGGTATTTCATGCACACCAGGCACCTGGCTAGGAACAACGAGTACCGACTGGAATATTGCCTCAAACTGGTGTGGTGGGGTACCAACGGCCTCAACAAACGTGGTTATACCAAATGTTACGAATAAGCCAACAATAGGTGCTGCAGGTGGACTTTGTAATAACATCACCATCAACTCCAGCGCGATATTGACAATAACAGGCTCCAACACCCTGATTGTAAGTGGAAACTGGGCAAACAGCGGGACTTTTACAGGAAATACAAGTACGGTAAATTTTAACGGCACCACTCAAAGCATCGGAGCAGGTCCTTTTTACAACCTTACCTTATCAGGAACCGGAACAAAGACATTAGGCGCTGCGACTACCGCTAACGGAGCACTTGCTATCAATAGTGGCGTAACGTTAGCGACTGCAAATAATGGGTTAACTTTGGGTGGCAACTTCGTCAATAGCGGCACTTTTACTGGTGGATCGAGTAGTATTACAATTACAGGAACAACCGCTCAAAGCATTGGTGTTTTTACCACAACTGGTACAATTACGATATCTAAAAACAGTGGAACTGCTACATTCACAGGAAGTACAAGCGGGAATGCACTTACTTTTTCAGGAACCTCTCCTGAAATTGCCATTAATGGTACCCTAGCCATCTCGGGGGCTGTAACACTGAATAACTCAACAACAAACAGGGCAGCTACCATTTCCGGATCAGGAACATTAACATGTGCTTCAGTCGCAATTGGCAATAATACTACTACAGGTACTGGCACATTTACACACACACTTACCTCAACAATTGCAAATTTTACAGTATCCAGTGGCTTAACCATTACGAGCAAAAGTTCAAGTTCTGCCACTAAACTTGCCAATGGAGTTTTCAATATTGGAAGTGGGACAGTTTCGGTCACAGGAACAGTAACTACGGTAAATGGGACAAGCAATGTTTCATCGCTTTCAATGGCATCCGGTGCTCAATCCGGCACCCTGATTCTTGGTGGAGGAACACCATTTACACTCTCAGGGACAGGGACTAATACAATAACTCTGGCAGGAACAACTACTACTGTAAAATATAATAATGGGGGAGCTCAAACAGTGCTGCCCGCAATTTACACGAATCTTACACTTGCCGGTTCTGGATCAAAGACTACAGCAAGTGTGACTGTAAACGGAATTCTTTCAATGGAAGGCACTGCAACTGCCTCGGCTGCTCCGACTTATGGATCCTCGGCGACTTTGCAATATAAAACAACTGACACTCATACAGTAGGCTCAGAATGGCTCGCCACAACTGTGGCAACGGGTGGAGTAATCATCGCTAACACAGCAGGCTCAGTTTCATTGAATGGTGCAAAAGTTTTTAATACCTCAGTCCCGCTAACCATCAATTCGGGTTCCACCGTAACTCCCGGAGCTAATCTACTTACGCTGGGAGGCAATTTCACTAATTCCGGAACTTTGACCAGCGGATCAGGAGGGGTAACAATCTCAGGAACAATGGCAACCCAAAGTATTGCCGGATTTACCACCACCGGCACTGTTTCCATGACCAAAACCGGTGGAACAGCGACCCTGACGGGAAATGTAAATGGCGGAGCCTTTACCTTAAACGGCTCAGGCACTCTTGATCTGGGCACTGGATTGACGAATACATTCACAGGTGCCTGGATGAGAACAAACGGAACACTTTTAGGGAATTCAAGTACCCTGAATATTGCCGGTACAGTTACAAATACTTCGGGAACATTCACCCCGGGCACGAGTACTGTCAATTACAACGGTGCAGGTCAAACTATTGCAAACGTACCCTATAATAACCTTGTACTTTCAGGTTCGGGTACGAAAATATTCCCTTCAAGCATTGTCATCGGCGGTGATGTTACAATCGCAAGCGGAGTAGTTGCAAATCTTAGTAACGGGACATCCTCCATTACCAACACACTAACTTTTATTGCCAGTCTGCAAGCTTCCGGAGTTTGGGGCAGTACGGCTTCCTCTGCTCCAGCTGGCCACCAGATCAATACTTATTTCACCGCAGCCTCAACCGGCATTTTAACTGTTTCTGCATCATGCATTGCAGGAACGTGGATCGGAACAACTACTGATTGGAATTTAGCAGCGAACTGGTGTGGCGGTATACCGACTTCTTCAACCAATGTTACCATACCTTCAGGAGGCAATCAACCTGTTATCGGCGCTGCCGGAGGAGTTTGTAATAACATCACCATTAATTCAGGCGCAACATTGACCATAACCGGCTCCAATACCTTAACTGTCAGCGAAGACTGGACAAACAACAGCGGCACCTTTACGCCAAATACAAGCACTGTGATCTTCAACAGTACTTCTGCCGATCAAACAATTCATGGCACTATAGCTTCACAGACTTTTTACAACTTGACAGTATCCAAAAGCACAAGCAAATTAATTCTGGGAAAACCAGTTACGATAAACAACACGCTTACCATGACTTCCGGCAATCTTGATGTCAGCTCAAACACGCTTGAACTCGGAATTTCGACAGCAGCAACGGGTACATTAAGTTATACATCAGGCACAATCATTGGAGGTTTCAAACGGTGGATCAATGCACCAGGGGCATTGCTATTTCCTGTTGGCACAGCAACGAACAACAACAAAGCATTGGTTACTTTCACCAGTCTCACAGGAGGTTCTTTAACTGTCTTATTTACAGCATCCAATCCTGGGTGGAACAACTTATCTATTTTAACTGAGAATTCGCAAATAATTGACCATCAGTTTCCTGAAGGCTACTGGACACTCACCGCGGCAAATAGTCTGGCAAGTACAAATTATGCACTCACCCTTACCGGTGCCGGATTCAGTACGTACACTGAGGATAATACCGTACGTATCATACAGCGAACCAATAGCGTTTCCGATTGGGCATTACCCGGAACTCATGATATTGCAGGATACCTCACTCCAACTGCACAACGCACCGGGCTAACAGTATTTGGCGAATTCTCTCACGGAGCCCTTCGGGCATGTAGTTTAGCAGCCACAAAAGCCAGTACCAATACCACCTGCGGTAATAATAACGGCACAATAACCGTTAGCAGTCCTTCAGGCGCGACCAATTATGAATACCGGTTGGATGCAGGGACATGGCAAACCAATGGCAACTTCACCGGTCTGGCATCCGGCACCTATAGCGTGCAAATGCGGGATGCCGACGCAATAGGCTGCACACTAACACTTGGCAACCAAACAGTTAGTCAGCCAGCCGTATTAACATTATCCTCTTCTGTGGTAAATGTAAGCTGTTATGCCAATGGCAACATCAATATTACTGCCGGAGGTGGCACTGGACCCTACACCTATGACTGGACAGATCTTCCCGGCACAAATAATACTGAAGATAGAACTGGAATAATTGCCGGAAATTATACGGTTACAGTTACCGATGTTAACGGTTGTAATCTGACATCAGCTCCTATTGCAGTTGCAGCCGCTACGGGTTGTACAGGCATTGATGTTTGTAAATCAGATGCAGCTAAGGTATTTTCTGTAGATCCTGATCCTGATGTTAGTTCGTATACCTGGTCTGTGACTTCATTAGACGGTTTAACAGATTATTCCAATAAAATCATTGATGGGCTGGGAACATCTTCGATAAAAGTAAACTTCACCACTTTTGTTCTGGGTGCTTATCTGGTTAAAGCGAAGTCAGTTAATTCATGCGGTGAGAGCGCTGAAACATTATTGACCGTTTATGTAAACGCTCCAACAGCAACCGTTTCAATAATTGGCGGAGCATGTTTGGGCACCAATTTGCAGCTTTCAGCGAGCGGTGGTCAGTCCTATTCGTGGACAGGACCAAATAGCTTTACTTCATCAAGTGCCAGTCCCGAGATTTATAACGCCTCTTCTCCGACGAATGAAGGAACCTATTCTGTGACCGTAACCGATCAAAAGGGTTGTTCTGCAAATGCCAATGTAGCTGTAGCCTTAAGTACTCCTCCAACTGAATTATCAGCTATAACATCATCTACTTGTGGAAATTCAGCCGGAGGAATTAATATAACCCCATCAGGAGGTTCCAGTTTTACCTATTTATGGAATAACACTGCGACAACACAGGACATAAGTTCAATCCCAGCAGGAAATTACAGCGTAATTATCACCAATAATTCAGGTTGCTCTGTCGTTGGTAATTATATTGTCAGCAATACCGGCGGTCCAACTGCCTCAGTTGCTCAAACAAATGTGTTATGTAACGGAAGCAATACCGGCGATATTACACTTACGGTTTCAGGTGGTACCGCTCCTTATTCTTTCGCATGGTCAAATGGTGCTACAGATCAGAATCTTTCGGGGCTTGCAGCCGGAACTTATAGTGTAATCATCACAGATGCATTGGATTGTACAGGTGCTGCCTCGGCAATAATAACCCAGCCCAACGCGCTGCTATTGGATAAAATTCTTACACCTATCAACTGTAATGGGGCGTCAACAGGGGCTATCAATATTACCGTCACTGGCGGTACCGGGATATATACCTATGCCTGGACAACTGCTGACGGATCAGGATTGGATGCCATTGGATCCGATCAGACAAACTTAACTGCCGGCACCTATTTGGTTACTGTGACCGATGCAAGTTTATGTACCGTATCCGGCTCCTATTCCATCACCCAGCCAGGTGCTGCACTTAATGCAACCACTTCTGTCACCAATATAAATTGTTATGGAAATGCAAGCGGAATGGTTACCCTTGCCGTCGCGGGCGGCACTGCGCCTTTTACTTATCTTTGGACCCGCGACGAAGCAGGATATGGTGGAGCAACCACCAAAGACATCACCGGATTAACTACCGGCACTTATAATGTAACTGTAACTGATGCCAAAGGTTGTTCATTCGGGACTACCGCAACTGTTACACAACCTGCTGCCGCACTCTCTTTATCTATTACACAAACTAATATAAACTGCTTCGGCGGCTCAACCGGAACAATCGATCTGACGGTCACAGGAGGTACATCGACTTACACTTATGCATGGAGCAACGGAGCGACCACTCAGGATCTAAGCGGTCTGATCGCAGGAACTTACTCTTGCACCGTAAGGGATGCGAATGGCTGTACTGCCGCTTCCGGGACAATAACAATTACTGAACCCGCTGCTGCTTTGAGCGCATCTATTAGCAGTCCAGTCAATGTGTTGTGCAACAGCGCCACCACCGGCAGTATTAACCTCACCGTTACAGGAGGCACAACAGCCTATACCTACCTTTGGTCAAACAATGCGACCTCTGAAGACCTTAGTAATCTGGTTGCCGGGTTGTATTCTGTAACGGTCACCGATTCGAAAGGTTGTACTGCTGTCGCCAGTACTACAGTAACTCAGCCCACTGCAATCTCAGTAGCTGGTTCTGTCACCAATGTGCTTTGTAACGGAGTAGCTTCTGGTGCGATCAATATTACAGCTTCCGGCGGAACTGGTTCATTCACTTATAATTGGGGTGGAGGCATAACTACGGAAGACCGAACCAGCTTAGCCGCAGGAACCTATAGCGTAACAGTCACGGATGCAAATAATTGTACCGCCTCTTCCAGCTTTACGGTTACATCGTCCCCTGCCCTCTCGTTAACCAGCACCAACAATGCCATCTCCTGTAAAAACGGGTCTGACGGAAGTATCAACCTCTCTGTCTCAGGTGGTGCCTCCCCTTACACCTATGCCTGGACCGGATCCAACAGCTTTACCGCATCCACCGAAGATATCAGCAACCTTCCTGCCGGAACGTATGCCGTTACGGTTACAGATGCCAATTTATGTACCGCGACCCTCACCAATCTCACACTTACCCAACCGTCGGCGCTATTATCCGTAATTGCAACCCCAACAGCGGTAGCATGCCTCGGTGGTGCTACCGGAAGTGTTTCGGCTGCTGTAAGCGGCGGAACAGAACCTTATTCCTATGCCTGGTCGACCGGAGCCGCCACTGCAACAGTAAGCAATCTCATTGCAGGTACCTATAACCTGACAGTTACTGACCAGAATGGCTGTAAAACGGCCAATGCCCAGGCCATCATTACTGAGCCATCCACCCGGATTGAACTGTTTGCCACCACTGTTGAATCATCATCTTGCGGAATTGGCACAGGTTCTATCAACCTGACCGTAGTAAACGGCACTGCACCATTCACTTATGCATGGACGAACACAGCTCAGACTACTGCAAACCCTGTCAGTCTGGGTGCCAATACGTATACGGCCACCGTTACTGATCAAATCGGTTGTTCGGCCACCTTACCGGTTACAGTGGGTACAGCTGCCACGCTTAGTGTTTCGGTAACTACTTATCCCAAAAACTGTATCAGCACCGATGGCTCAGCCTATGCCATCGTCACAGGTGGTGTCGCACCTTATACTTATTTATGGAACAATGGTGCCACTACTCCGGATATCACTAATCTGGATGCCGGTACTTTTACAATATCTGTTACCGATGCCAACGGATGCACCGTATCCCATGACGGTGTAGTGGGTTCTATAAGTTGTTTGCCACCTGTGACTGTGATTGATAATTTCAGTACCAATTACAATACATCAATGACGGGAAGAACGGTAGCAACGAATGATTCAGACCCTGACGCTGCCTCTTCCCCCAGCCTGACAATGGAATTTTTCAATGAAACGCTTCCATCTGCCGAACAAGGAACATTGGATTGGAGTACAGACTATGATGGCGGCTTTACTTTTACCCCGGCATCAACTTATGCCGGAACATTTTCACTGCCTTACAAAGTTTTCGATCCAACCGGATTAAGCACAGCCGGAACATTTACAATCACAGTAGGACCAAAAGCTGAAAATGATGCTTTTGGGACGGCACTTAACACCCCAGCCACTGATGATGTAAAAACCAACGATATATATGAAATCGGTTCTTCGTTCACTAAATTAACTGAACCAACCCATGGAACAGCCACCTTTAACCCGAACGGGACTTTTACTTATACTCCGGCAACAAATTATGCAGGAGATGATAGTTTTACCTACCAGATTTGCCTGCCTTCTCCAAATACAGGAATATGCAGTACTGCAACAGTAACCATTTCGGTAAATGGTGCAGCCGATGTATCTGTCACCAAAACTGTTGACCATCCTACTCCAAATGTTGGAGACAATGTCATCTTTACCCTCACTGCGACCAACAATGGTCCGAACTTAGCGTTAGGCGTTCATGTTGACGACGTACTACCTGCCGGTTATACCTATGTGTCCAATACCGCACTTTCTTTGGGAAGTTTTGTAAGCAGCACCGGCATCTGGACAATTGGAAGTATTGCCAATGCAGCAACCGCTACATTAACCATCACCGCAAGGGTCAATGCAACAGGATCTTACAATAACACTGCAACAATATCAAGTACCAGCAATGATCCTATGTCCGGTAACAATACGGCTTCTGTCTCCACCACTCCGGTGCCACAGTCAGATATCAGCATCGTTAAAACAGCTAATAACCTCTCGCAAAGTGCCGGCCAGCCCATCATCTTCACACTTACCGTCACCAATAACGGTCCGAGTGCAGCCACAGGTGTTGCTGCAAGCGATCCAATTCCATCAGGTTATATCTATGTTTCAAACTCAACAGCTACCGGAAACTACAACAGCGGAACCGGAGCATGGACCATCGGGAATATAGCAAACGGAGCAACCGCCACCTTGGCCATTACAGCCACTGTTCAGGCATCAGGCACCTATGCCAATACGGCAACGGTGAGCAGTACCAATGCCGATCAAACGTCAGGAAATAATTCTTCTACAATTACTCCTGTACCTGGAGCAATTTCCGATTTGAGCATCACAAAAACAGTGAACAACGCGACTCCTTATGCAGGTGGCATTGTCGAGTTTACACTTACGGCAAACAACGCCGGACCAAGTGCCGCGACCGGAGTAGTGGTAACAGATTTACTGCCCGCCGGCTATACCTATGTCTCCAATACTACGCCTTCGGCAGGAAGTTTTGTGAGCGAAACCGGCAAATGGACCATTGGAAATCTTGCCAATGGCTCTTCAGCCACCCTCAAAATATCAGCAAAAGTAAATGCGTCAGGCAGTTATGCCAACAGTGCCACCATCGCAACTACCGATCAGCCTGATCCTGTTTCATCAGACAATTCAGCTATTGTAACCCCGGTACCGGTGGCGCAGGCCGACGTCTCAATTATAAAAACTGTTGACACCACTACTCCCAAAATGGGGAATAATGTCGTGTTTACTTTGACAGTCACCAATAACGGTCCGAGTAGTGCGGCAGGGGTGAGCGCTACAGATGTCATACCTTCGGGCTATACCTATGTTTCGAACACAGCACCTACTGCAGGTACTTTTGTGAGCAGCACGGGCATCTGGACGATCGGAACGCTTGCCAACGCGGCTTCAGCCACATTGGCAATTACCGCAACTGTAAACGCGACAGGCGATTATATTAATACAGCCACGGTAAGTACAACGACAGCCGACCTTACCTCATCTAACAATACTTCGAGCAAAACCGTCAATCCGAATCCGATTTTAATCATTACAAATCCGGCGGCTGTTTGCACGCCATCAACTGTTAATCTTGCTGCGACAGCAATAACTGCAGGCTCTACATCCGGTTTGACCTATACATACTGGACAAATTCATCGGCAACAATTCCTTATGCTTCTCCAACTGCCGCTACTGCAGGAACCTGGTATATCAAAGGAACCACCTCTGCCGGTGGATCTACTGTCGAACCAGTAGTGGTAACAGTTTCAGCACTTCCTTCGGCACCTTCAGGAACTGCAGCTCAATCGTTCTGTGCGAGTGCAGCACCTACCGTGGCCGAACTCTCTGCAACAGGAACCACCATCAAGTGGTACGCTGCATCAGGCGGAGGAACAGCTCTGGCCACTTCAACAGCATTAGTTGATGGCAGCCATTATTATGCAAGTCAGACAAGTGCAGGCGGTTGCGAAAGTACCGCAAGATTTGATGTGACAGTCACCCTGAATCCGAATCCAACTATCGCCACAACCACTCCGGGTTCACGTTGCGGAACGGGTAATGTCACACTTGGTGCAACAGCATCGGCAGGCACCCTTAACTGGTATGCAGCTTCAACCGGAGGAACAGCGCTGGGAACAGGAACCTCTTTTGATACGCCTTCCATTTCGGCAAGCACCACCTATTACGTGGCCGCTGCAGCCAATGGTTGTACCTCAGCATCAAGAAGTTCAATCCTGGCAACAGTCAACAGTTTCCCGGTAACTTCCTCAATCACAGGAAATGCGACTCCCGTTTGCAGTGCAACAGAAATAACCTACAGTGTTGTGTTAACTGCAGGATCAAGCTATATCTGGACTGTTCCTGATGGAGCAACCATCGCCTCCGGAGCCACCGGACCTAACAACAACTCGATTACCGTAAACTTTGGAACTATCAACGGAAAGGTTTCCGTTGTCGAGACCAACGCGGGATCCTGCGCCGGCACTGCCAAAGAATTAGCCATAAGCATGTCAGGTTGTGCCCTTAATGCGGATTTTACAGGAACTCCATTATCAATCTGTCAGGGTTCGACGGTTACCTATACCAACATATCCACCGGAACACCTACCGGCTACAGTTGGGATTTTGGCTCCGGAGCCACACCTTCGACCGCTAATGGAGTCGGGCCTCATGTGATTACCTATAGCACCAGCGGTCTTAAAAGTGTTTCATTAACCATTAGTGATGGAAGCTCAACTGATACTGAAACCAGTGCCAATTACATCACTGTAAATGAGGCCTCGGCTGCTCCAACTGCTGATGTTGTACAACCTACCTGTGCAACAGCTACCGGAACGATCACCGTGACCTCAGGCACAACAGGACTTTACTTTAGTATTAATGGCTCAGACTATTCCAATACTAATGGAATATTTACAGCATTAACACCCGGGACATACCAGTTAACTTCAAGAAATTCTTACGGTTGCATATCCTCCGTAAACAACATAACCGTGAATGCTCAACCTTCACCCCCATCGGCGCCAACAGTTGCCGGTGTAACGCAACCAACCTGCAGTACCTCTACCGGTACAATTGTGTTTGCGACCCAGACGGGGATGGAGTACAGCGTCGGATCAGGTTATCAAACCAGCGCAACTTTCAGCGGATTGACTCCAGGAATTTACACCCTGACAGTCCGAAGAGCCGCCGATAACACCTGTATTACAGCAGCTGCCTCAACGGTAACGATTAGTGCACAACCCGAAACGCCAACTGCGCCGGTTGCCTCTGCGACCTTGCAGCCAACCTGTTCAGTGGCCACCGGGACTATCACGGTCAGTTCCGGAACAACGGGTCTCTCCTTCAGCATTGATGGCTCAACTTATACCAACACAACAGGAATCTTCACCTCAGTTGCCGCCGGCGATTATTACGTAACCGCCAAAAATTCTGATGGATGCATTTCGGCACAATCGGGAAAGATAACGGTTGATGCACAACCCGCGCAGGCTTCCGCACCGGTCACTTCGGTCACTCAGCCAACCTGTTCTGTTGCAACCGGAACAATTACGGTTACGGTTCAGAATGCCGGCGAGACCTATAGCTTTGATAATGGCGTCAACTTCCAGTCGTCCAATATTAAGTCAGGACTGATTGCCGGAACATATCAGGTGATTATCAAGAGTACAGGCAGTTGTAACTCCACGGCTGCTTCGGCAACAGTTGATGCACAGACTGCCACTCCTGCCACACCGGTCACATCGGTCACGCAACCAACCTGTTCGGTCGCAAC
>JBAXOA010000019.1:0-55089 GCA_037133495.1 Mariniphaga sp.
ACGCCCGACACCTGGTTTTGGAGACCAGTGCTCTACCAACTGAGCTACACCCGTAAGTGCGGAGAGAGAGGGATTCGAACCCCCGGTACCTCTCGGTACAACGGTTTTCAAGACCGCCGCAATCGACCACTCTGCCATCTCTCCAAGCGTGTGCAAAAGTATACTTTATTTTGATTCGCCAAAGATAATCCACAATTATTTTTGGCTTTCCTAAAAGAAAATAGGGTGTGTAAAATTTTTATTTTTTAAATATTTTTCGCTACTTGCATAAGTTTATTCGAAAATAAAATACGCTCAATTTATTGACATAAATAATTTGTTACTCAGAATGAATATTTTTTTGTTAATTTGTTAAACTGCCTTTATTTTCTTAACTTTCGGCAAATCTGAATCTTTATTTACCATTTAAATCACTTTTAACTATGAACAAAACTCAATTGATTGATGCTGTCGCTGCAGAAGCAGGATTGACTAAAGTAGATGCCAGGAAGGCATTGGATGCCTTTGTAAAAACGACCGGAGAACAACTCAAACAAGGTGAGAAGATTGCCCTTGTTGGATTTGGTACTTTTTCAGTTTCAGAAAGACCTGCACGCCAGGGACGCAACCCTCAAACCGGTGCTAAAATTGAAATTGGAAAGAAAAAAATAATCAAATTCAAACCTGGTAGCGAACTCAATGACGAAGTTCAGTAGTTGTTATGCAAAACATAAAAAAAGGGGGCATTTGGCCCCTTTTTTTATGTTTAATCATGGATTAGCTAAAAGTTTTGCATTCCATGGAGCTTCTTGTAGATTCCGTCGAGAGCCAGTAATTCATCATGATTTCCCCTTTCAACAATTTCTCCTTCATGAAATACGCAAATTAAATCCGCGTTTTTAATTGTAGAAAGGCGGTGTGCAATCACCATTGAAGTGCGGTTTTTCATGAGGTTTTCAAGTGCCTCCTGAACCAATTTTTCTGATTCAGTATCGAGTGCGGACGTTGCTTCATCAAGAATTAAGATAGGAGGATTTTTAAGAACTGCCCTTGCAATAGAAACCCTTTGGCGTTGTCCGCCCGAAAGCTTTCCTCCCCGGTCACCGATATTTGACTGATAACCGTCGGCGGTTGCAATAATAAAATCATGGGCATTGGCAACTTTCGCTGCCTTTTCCACCTGTTCCAGGGTTGCATTCTCCACGCCAAAAGAAATATTGTTGAAAAAAGTGTCATTAAACAGGATGGGATCCTGATTGACATTTCCCATAAGTCCCCGTAAATCGGAAATTTTATAGTCCCTGATATCGTTGCCATCTACCAATACCTGACCATCACTGACATCATAAAAACGAGGAAGCAGATCGACAAATGTTGATTTGCCGGATCCTGATTGTCCTACCAAAGCTATGGTTTTACCAATTGGTATGGTGAGGTTTACTTTTTTGAGAACATCCTCCTCCTGATATCGGAAAGTAACATCTCTGTACTCGATCTGATTGGTGAATTTTTTAACAGGTATCGGATTTGAGTTATCGGTTATGTTATTCTTAGCCATCATCACCATATCAATCCGCTCCATCGATGCGAGCCCTTTCTGAATCGCGTAAAAAGCTGTTGTAAATGATTTTGCCGGATTAATAATGCTGTAAAAGAAAACCAGGTAGGTAATGAATCCTGCAGCAGATAAACTGCTGTGATTGCTTAAAACCAATCCTCCTCCATACCATAATACAATTACAATAACAGCTGTTCCAAGGAATTCGCTCATAGGATGCGCAAGGTAACGACGCCACATCAGGCTATTCATAATATGGTAATAATCAGTATTTTGCTTTTGGAAATGTGCCTGTATTTTTTTCTCAGCATTGAAAGCCTTAATAATACGGAGGCCTGATAGCGATTCTTCGATAGTAGAGAGTAGTTCTCCCATCTTATTTTGCCCCTTCATCGAAGGTTTTTTAAGGCTCTTGCCTACTTTGCCAATCAAATATCCTACAATTGGTAACAACAGGAAAACAAATAGTGTGAGCTCCCATGACATATAGATCATAGCCATCAGGTAGATGATGATCAACAATGGTTCTTTCAGAAGCATTTCGAGGGAACTCATGATCGAGTTGTCAATTTCCTGAACATCTCCCGTCATTCGGGCAATGATATCTCCTTTGCGCTCTTCCGAAAAAAAACCGATAGGCAATTCAAGTATCTTTAGGTAAATCTGATTTCTGATATCCCGAACAACCCCATTTCGTAAAGGTACCAAAACATATAATGCCAGATAAGTAAACAAAACCTTCAGAAATACCATAATCATCAGAAAAATACCAATGTATATAAGTGCTTTTTGGGCTCCGAATTTTTGGATGATATCATTGAGTTGGAACAGGATATTGTCCTTGAGACTATTCACAGTGAAAACCCACTCTGCAGGCTTTTCGATTAGTTTTGGTTTGTCGAATAACACCTCAAGTACGGGCTTAAGGGCGGCAAATTGAAACGCTCCAAATATTGCTCCAAGCAGGTTGAATACAAATGCTAAAACGACATAGCGTTTATACGGATGAATAAAGCGTTTTAAAAGAAGGTAAAGACCTTTCACTAGTATGTATTTTTAGTTACTATAAGCCACCTGGCTTAAAGATTAAATATTTTAATACGTATATAATCAGATAATTACGCCCGTATAGTTGTGAGGTGTAATTTGCTTGAGCTCATTTTTAATTGCATCGCTAACCGCGAGCTGATCAATGAATTCGTGCATCACCTCACGGTCGATCTTGCGATTTACACGGGTCAGATCTTTCAATGCTTCATAAGGATTTGGATATGCCTCACGCCTTAAAATAGTTTGTATCGCTTCCGCAACAACAACCCAGTTGTCCTCAAGATCACGCTCAATCACTTCCGTATTCAGCAGTAATTTATCCAGTCCTTTCAAAGTTGATTTTATTGAAAGGATGGTATGGGCAAAAGGAACGCCGATATTTCTTAAGACTGTTGAGTCAGTAAGGTCGCGTTGTAGGCGCGAAATCGGTAATTTGGCAGAAAGGTGTTCGAATATGGCATTGGCAATTCCCAGATTTCCTTCTGAATTTTCGAAATCAATCGGATTAATTTTATGCGGCATGGCTGAAGAACCGACTTCTCCTTTTTTGATTTGCTGCTTAAAGTAGTTCATCGAGATATAAGTCCAGAAATCACGGTCGAAATCAATAAGTATCGTGTTGATTCGCTTCATATTATCGAAAATAGCGCCGTAATTGTCGTAGTGTGCAATCTGTGTTGTCGCCTGCGAGCGTTCCAGTTGAAGGGCGTCACGTACGAAATTATTGGCGAAATCCACCCAATCAACCGATGGGTAGGCAACATGATGGGCATTGAAATTACCGGTTGCTCCGCCAAATTTGGCATAACAAGGAATTCCTTTTAAAAGTTCAATCTGCACGTTTAGTCTTTCGATAAATACCTTTATCTCTTTTCCCAGTCGGGTGGGAGATGCGGGCTGTCCATGTGTCTTGGCCAACATCGAAACATCTTCCCATGCAAAAGCCATCCCTTCGAGTTTGGCGGTCAGCTCATCAATTAGTGGAATATAAATGTTTTGTATCGCATCACGCAACGAACATGGTACAGCAGTATTGTTAATGTCTTGTGAAGTCAACCCGAAATGGATGAATTCTTTAAATTTATCCAATCCGAGGGTGTCGAATTTCTCTTTTATAAAGTATTCGACTGCTTTCACATCATGATTGGTTACTTTTTCGATCTCTTTGATCCGTCTGGCATCGCTGAGATCGAATGCCTCATAAATGGCGCGTAACCCCGATTTAAACTCAGGATTAAAACTGTTCAGTTGAGGCAAGGGGATCGCCGTCAATGCAATAAAGTACTCAATTTCAACATAAACGCGGTATTTAATCAGAGCGAATTCCGAAAAATAGTCGCCAAGTTCTTCCACTTTATCGCGGTATCTTCCATCGACAGGTGAGATAGCGGTTAAGATCTGTAATTCCATTGTTTTTAACTTATTCTATTTAATGCAAAGGTAGTAAAATCTCTGAATCGTGATTGTTTGTGATGGTTTGAGCGAAGTCATAAGTAAATAATCAAAAGTTTTGTATGTTTGTTTCTGTTTAACTCGATTATGGATAAAATACGAATTTCAGCAGTTTCCTACCTCAATACCAAGCCTTTCATCTATGGCCTTCAGCATTCAGATTTGATCAACGGGATCGATCTTTCGTTGGATATTCCATCCTTGTGTGCTTCCAAACTTTCAAACGATACTGTAGATATTGGGTTGATTCCTGTGGCTGCCATTTCTGATGTTCCTAAAGCTGAGTTAATTTCCGATTTCTGCATTGCTTCATCTGGTAAAGTCAGAACGGTGGTTCTGTTAAGCCATGTTCCGTATCAAAAAATCGCAAAGATTGTACTGGATTATCAATCAAGGACATCTGTTCAATTGGTGCGTATTCTTGCAAGACATTACTGGAAAATAAATCCTGCATGGGAAAATGGACAACCTGGATATATTGAAAGCAGTAATGACAGTGATACTGCTGTGTTGGTGATTGGCGACCGCGTTTTTGGCAGCGAAGGAAAATTTGAGTACCGGTACGACCTTGGAGAAGCCTGGAAAGATATGACCGGCTACGACTTTGTTTTTGCCTGCTGGATGGCTAATAAACCTATTGACATTGACTTTTTGTCGGAATTCAATAAAGCGTTGGCGCATGGATTAATTCATCTTCAGGAAGTAATTACTGAGTGTGAAAAAAATTATCCGCTTTATCCTCTAAATGAGTATTTTTATGAAAATATAAGTTTTTCGCTCGACGATTCGAAACGAAAAGGACTTGAGTTATTTTTAAAAATGAACGATGAAATAAACAATAAAACTTCACGGTTATGCGTTACTTCATAAATGTTGTACTGCTGATATTTAATTTATGTCCAGCATTTGCAGAGTCTGTAAATACGGTACCTCATCAAAAACTCGTCTATGTTTTTCCGATAAAGGAAAATATTGGTCCCGGAATCTGGCGACAAACCATAAAGGCATTTGCAGAGGCCGATTCACTGAAAGCAGATCTTATACTCCTTCACATGAATACCTATGGAGGAACTGTTCTGGATGCCGATTCTATGCGAACCAAGATTATTAACTCCCGTATTCCCGTTTATGTTTTCATCGATAATAATGCTGCTTCTGCAGGAGCGTTAATTTCGGTTGCCTGCGACAGTATTTATATGCGGGAAGGAGCAAACATGGGTGCAGCTACAGTTGTTAATCCAACCGGACAAGCAATGCCGGATAAATACCAGAGTTATATGCGCTCCATTATGCGTTCAACCGCTGAAGCTCAAGGGAAAAAGACTTTTATCTCCGGCAAGGATACGCTGATGAAGTGGCGAAGAGATCCTAAAATCGCAGAGGCTATGGTTGATCCGGATATCTACATCGCGGGAATTATCGATACCGGAAAAGTTTTGACCATGACTCCGACGGAAGCGATTAAAAATGGTTATTGTGAAGGTGTTCGAAAGGATATTCGTGAAGTGATCGAAAAAGCGGGTATTCAAAACTACGAGATTCGGGAATACCAGACAACCGGAATCGATAAAATAATTGGATTCCTTGTCAATCCTGTCGTTTCCGGTATTCTGATTATGGCTATGATTGCAGGCATCTATTTCGAATTGCAAACTCCCGGTATCGCTTTCCCGATTGGCATTGCCGTTGTTGCCGCCATTCTTTATTTTGCCCCTCTGTACCTCGAGGGACTTGCGGCAAATTGGGAAATTATTCTCTTTATAGTGGGATTTATCCTTCTTGCGGTCGAAATCCTGATCATTCCCGGATTTGGCGTGCCCGGCATTTTAGGAATAATTTTCATGGTTTCCGGTCTGATTCTTAGTCTGCTGGATAATGTGATTTTTGATTTTGATAAAGTACAGCCAGTACGCGTTTCCACTGCAATTGGCACTGTTCTGATCTCTATTATTCTCTCATTTTTCATTTCGATCTGGGCAAGTTCTAAACTATTTGCTTCCCGAAAGGGGATTTTTAGAAATTTTGCACTAAATACGATCATCTCAACGGATCCAAGTTTTGTAGGTGTTGATCAACAAGATGTGCCGTTATTTGGAAAGAAAGGTATCGCCCAGACTGTGTTGCGCCTCTCCGGGAAAGTTTTGGTTGAAGGTAGTGTTTACGATGCAATGTCGGAAGGTCCTTTTATTGAAAAAGGGGAAAAAATACGGATAACCCGTCATGAGGCTGGACAGGTTTATGTGGTGCGCGATATTGAATGAGACAGGTTTAGGTAATGATCAATTAACAATGATCAATTAATAAGGATTTATATTATTGAAATTCAGTACTTTAGTAAAATAGAATTGTGATAATAAATCTTTTCGATATTTACATGCCAATCTAAGACTCTGCCTGATCCTACAAATCAGATTTGTGCCTGATTTTTTTGATGGTTTCTTTTCTGGATATGAGCATCGGAATTGCTACTCCCGCAGCTAAAACCATTAAAATAAACATGGTTTTCAACCCGTTGCTGGTCGTCTCTGCCAATGTTTGAAAATAGGTATCATCGGTCACCGATGTTCCCGATAGTTTAATCAATCCAAGCATCATTTTATAGGCAAAAGCTCCGGGCACCATCGGAATGACCGAAGGAATGGAGAATACCAACGGAGGGGCATGCTTGTTATGAGCGGCTGAAACACTCAATATTCCAACCAATGATGCTCCAATAAAAGTTGCAACCACGATTCCAATATCGAATTGCATCAGAATCAACTTTGTCATACCTCCTAAGGCCGCGATTAGCCACACAATTAATAAGGTGCGTTGGGGAACATTAAACAGCACTGCAAAACCAAGAGCAGCAAACCCAAACCAGATTCCTTTTTCCAAAACCGATAAAAAAACCAATGCCATAGTATCAATTATTAATGATCTCCGTCAGCTGACGGATTAATGATCAATCAATTACGTAAAATTATATTCCATAAATTTGCATTGCAAACATCAGTCCAAGCGCAATTGCAAATGCAATAATGAATCCATTTACTCCTCTTACTATTCCATTCAACGTATTCCCATCGATCAGGTCAGTAAGTGAATTGATGAGCGGTACGCCGGGAATCAGAAAGAGAACCGAGGTCGCCAAGGCATGTTCAGGTGCATTTCCTATCCCTAATTTAACCGATAAACCCGATATCATTGATGCGGCAAAGGAGGCAAATACGATTGCCATATATGGATTAAATCTCTTTTTTATTGCCTCCTGCCTGATGAAAAGTCCAAAAAAAGTTGCAACAAAAGCGACTGCTAATTCGAGCCCTTCGCCTCCGAACAACCGGCAAAACGACATTCCGGCCAATGCAACCAGCGACAGAACGATCAGTCGCGGATAGTGGGGAAGTGCAGTTAATCGATTGATCTCCTGATTTATTTGTGCAACAGTCAGCTTTTCTTCAATTATCCGCCAGCTCATCCGGCTAATTCCGGAAACTACTTTGAAGTTAACTCCGTGAGGAGGCGTTCTTCTGACGCTGCTTGTGTAATCTGAACCATTTTCTTCTGTTACGGTAAGCATCAATGATCGGCTAGTGATCAGTAATTCAACATCATAGCCTAAAGCTTCCGCAATTCTGTTTACTGTAGTCCGCACTCTTCCCGTGCTCGCACCACTGCTCATGAGAAGTGTTCCAACATCAAGCAACATCTCTTCGACCTCTTTAATTTTAACGATATTTTGTACGCTCATCTGATAATATCAAAAAAATACTGTGATAAACTGATATCACACTGTAAAGGTAGTATCAATTTTACTTATTTTAGTGAATTCCATTGTTTACCAATATTAGTTACTGATGAAAAAATTTATTCCTTGTATATTGGGAAGTCTGCTTTTTTTGAATTACGGTATATGTCTGTCGCAGAATAAGTTCCCTGACAATGTATATCAGTTCATCGAAAATCCGAATATTATAGAACTCAATCAGGAACCCGGTCATGCGTCCTTTGTGGCCTTTAATTCGGTGGACAAGGCACTTTCGAAAATAAAAGATCAGTCGCAGCGTTATCTTTCGCTGAATGGAATGTGGAAATTCTGTTATTCTGAAAATCCGGCAACTGCTCCGCGCCAATTTTTTCAAACTGAATTTAATGATAAAAAGTGGGGAACCATAAAAGTTCCGGGTAACTGGGAGATGCAGGGCTATGGCGATCCTATGTTTCGAAATGTGGCTCAGCCTTTTATGGTGGATCCTCCCCGCATTCCGCACGATTATAATCCGGTAGGATCGTATCGTACGTCGTTTATTTTGCCGGCTGAATGGAAAGGCAAGCAAGTATTTTTGCGCATGGATGGGTCCACTTCCGCCACTTTTGTATGGCTGAACGGCAAAGAAGTTGGGTATAACCAGGGAGCAAATGAGCCGGCAGAATACAATCTCACCCCTTTTCTGACGAGTGGTAAAAATACCCTGGCGGTTCAGGTGTTCAAATATTCTGATGGCACTTATCTCGAAGATCAGGATTTTTGGCGGCTTGCCGGAATCTTTCGCGATGTCTCTCTGATTGCGACACCGACAGTCCATATCCGCGATTATTTTGTTACAACAAACCTCGATGACCAGTATCGCGATGCAAACCTCGGGATAAAAGTTATGCTGAAAAATTATCTTTCGAAATCCAAAAATGGGTTCAGGATCAAAGCATCTTTATTTGGGAAAAATCATCAGTTTGTTCAGGAACCATTTGTTTCTGAGTTGGTTAATCTATCCGGATCTGAAGAGCGTGAGATCAGTTTAGATTCAAAAGTACAAAATCCTGAAAAATGGTCCGCTGAAAAACCAAATCTTTATTCACTAATGCTCGAATTGATTTCGCCGGAAGGTAAAACAGAAGAAGTGATTATGGCTGATATTGGTTTTAAAAAAGTCGAAATTAAACATCAGACGTTTTTTCTGAATGGGGCAGCCATTAAATTAAACGGCGTCAACAGTCACATGCAACATCCGGCATTGGGTCATACCATGGATGCTGAAACGATCAGGAAAGATTTCGTATTGATGAAAAGATTTAATATTAATTGTGTGCGGACGTCGCACTATCCTCCTGTACAAACTTACCTTGAATTAGCTGATGAAATGGGTATATTTATTATTGACGAAACGGGGGATGAATCACATGCAACTGAGTATATTTCAGATAAAGATGAATGGCGCAATGCCTATGTTGAACGAGTACAAAAGATGGTTTTACGTGACAGAAATCATCCCTCCGTATTATTTTGGAGTGCAGGAAATGAGAGTGGTTTCGGCAAAAATATCTGCGAGGTGATAAAAGAAGGAAAGCGCGTTGATCCTACGCGATTTTGGATGTACGGTGGTAATACAGACGATATCGACTGGCGAAATGAAGTGCCATGCGAGGAGATTATCGGGCCACGCTACCCTACACCTTACGAATTGGAGACCAGGATCGGACAGGTACCCGAAAGCCAGGATTCCCGTCCTTCTTTTATGGACGAATACGTTGCGGCTACCGGAAATGGGGCAGGTGGTCTCGACGAATTCTGGGAAGTTATTTACAAATATCCGCGTTTGATGGGGGGAGCGATCTGGGATTGGATCAGTCCGGGGATCAACGAAAAGATCAGGCTGCTTGATGATGAATCTCTTAATCATATTAATACTTCAATAAAAGGGCGGGCTGTTTTTACTAAAGGAAAGTTTGGAAAAGCGATCAGCTTGAATGGGCATGATCAATGGATCGAAACTTATCAGGATCCCGCACTGGATATTACCGGAAGTAAATTGACCCTCTCATTCTGGGTCTGCCCTGATAAATGGAATGGTAATGGCACCTATTTGGTTAAAGGCGACTATCAGTTTGGAATCGTGCAAAAAGACGAGAAAAATCTGGAGTTTTACGTCACTGACAAGAAAAAAGTCAATTTAAGTTGTTTGTTGCCCGAGGGATGGGTTGGGAAATGGCATCATATTGCCGGTATATGCGATGGAACGACGATGGCTTTATATATTGATGGGAAAAAGGTGGCAGATCGTCCTTTTTCGGGGCTGATATCCAATAAACCTTTTCCTGTATCGATAGGTTACAGCACAGAAAATGAAGGCTCTGAATATTCGAAAAATATGAGTAATGCCCGATTCGACCGGGTAAGCATATTCGATCAGCCTGTTCCGATTGAAAGTTTACTTTCGGATAATTCACAATTACTTAGAATAAAGGCTTGTCTATGGCTAGATTTTGAGCGAGAAGATATTAAAGGTGAGTATTTTAGTATGGGAATTGGTGGCAGGACCTATGGGATGGTTTGGCCTGACAGAACTCCTCAGCCAGAGCTCTGGCAGCTAAAAAAATCAGCACAACCTGTTCATGTTGAATGGAAAAATGCCGAAAAGGGCATCGTGGAAATTACCAATCGATTTGCTTTCACCAATCTGAATGAATTGAGATGTATCTGGCAGATGGAAGCTGATCATGTTGTTATTGAAAAAGGTGAGTTAAAAGTTTCGCTCAAAGGAGGTGAAAAGGCAAAAGTCATGGTACCCTTCAAAAAGCCGGAAATAAAACCCGGAGCAACTTATAGTCTGTTATTGAGCTTTCAATTAAAGGAAAATAAATTTTGGGAAACGAGCGGTTATGAAGTGGCTTGGGATTTGTTGGATTTTAATTGGTATAAAGCTGTAAATATTGAAAAGGCTATAACGACAACTCCCCTTAAAATAGTTGAAAAAGATGGAAAGCTCGGGATTTTCGGATCCAATTTTTCCTATTTTTTCGATGAATTGACCGGTGATCTCAGCGGAATGAATTTTGATGGAGTCGATTTAATTCAAAAAGGGCCAGTTTTAAATGTGTGGCGTGCCCCTTTGGTTAATGAAACCGATTCATGGGCCAATTCGCGTTCCCAGCTTATTGAGCGCCAACCCGGTATGGGAAACGGTCCTGTGAATAATTGGTATAGCCTTGGGATCAATCAGCTTCGTTATAAGCTGGATCAAATAAAGTGGTCTGAAAATGAACGGGGAGATGCGATCATCACCGTGAACAATCACGCCGAAGGGACGAATTACCACACGGCTTTCTCAAATGCTTTTGTCTATAAAATCAGTTCAGAAGGCAGGATAGAAATTAATCATACCGTAACGCCACATGGTGTTATGCCGGCATGGCTTCCCAAAGTAGGTCTGAAATGGATACTGAATGCATCACTTGAAACAGTTAAATGGAAAGGGCGCGGCCCGTTTGAAAACTATCCGGACAGAAAGTCAGGTGCAAAACCCGGAATATACGAGAGCAAGGTTAGGGGGTTTTCCGAGCCTTATCTGAAACCGCAGGACTATGGTTGCAGAACAGATAATGAGTGGGTTACATTTGAAACTAAAGAAGGTTCAGGAATGGCCTTTTCAGGAGATCAATTGTTTAATTTCAGTGCTCAAGTCTATGATACAGAAAATCTTACGCGGGCACAGTATCCTTATCAGCTAAAGCTGTCGGATGGAATAACCTTTAATTTTGATTACGTCACAAGCGGTGTAGGCTGTACCGCGACATCAGTGCTCAATGAGTACCGTGTTTTACCAAAGGTGTATTCTTTTGTGTCGGTTATCAAACCATTCCTGACTAAATAATTGATAATTTTTTATATTCCTTAAACTTTTCTTATTTATAAACGTTATAAATAAAAACACATTTTATTTATTCACGTAAGACTCATAATATGAAAAGGGATGATTTTTTGACTACTTTAGGTATATCGGCCGCAACAGTATTCTTTGTGCCGTTCCTGGTGTCGTGCAGTAAGAGTAATTCAGTTGTTGCACCGGGTTCCGGAGGTACTGTTGGAGGAGCGATAGATTTCACACTCGATTTAACCTCATCTTCCAATGCTGTCCTCAACAGCAATGGCGGTTCGTTATTGAAAACCGGAGTTCTGGTTGCCCGTACTTCATCCGGAGCTTACGTTGCTGTTGCATCGGCATGTACGCATCAGGGTTTTACACTCATTTTTGACAGTACGAACAACATAATGCATTGCGATAATCATGGGTCAAATTTTGGATTAACCGGCGCCGTTGTTAACGGACCGGCAACAGTTGCGTTAAAGAGTTACAATACCCAGCTGACGGGAACAATGCTAAGGGTTTTTGGATGATCTTCTTTTAGTTTACACGAGTTTAAATGCAAAAAGTGAATGATCAGATAAATTTTCTGATCATTCACTTTTTATATTTATCCGGCTTTAAAGAATTATCGGCGAAATTTTTCTCCGATGAATTTTAATCCGTCGTATAAACCGGCGCGCCAGTACGACCACGAGTGTCCTCCATTGCGAACCCGGTATTCATGCGTAATATTTAAGTCCCGCATCCCGATGTGCAACAGCGAGTTGCCTTTATACAGAAAGTCATCATCTCCGCAATCGATGTAAAACCTGATTCCTTTGAGCTTCTCGGCCGAAACCGTATGGATAAGATGAAGCGGATTATTTGCTTTCCATGCTTCCGAGATTCTTGCTTCTCCTTTCAGATTATTGCCATAGATATTTTTGAAATACACGGTATACTGCTGATCAGGCTGTTTTGCAATTTCTTCATCAGAAAAGGTTCCGCTGCTTAATGCCACGCAGGATGAAAAAAGGTCAGGATTACGCATCGAAAGTGTCAGAGCACCATATCCGCCCATAGAAAGCCCGGCGATCGCCCTGAATTCTTTTTTTGCCCTGATACGGTAAAGCTTTTCTACCGATGGAATAAGTTCATTCACAAACATATCTTCCCAGCGGTCTTTGCCATCGGCACTGTTGCAATACCAGCTTACTTTCCCATCCGGTATAATAATAATGCATGCCGGAAAGGCACCTTCCGCGATTCCTTTGTCCGCAATTTCGTTAGCTTCGCCAAACTGAATCCATCCGGTTTCGTCGTCAGAATACCCGTGTAACAGATAGACAACGGGATAGCTACGGTTCGATGTTTCGTAATCGGCCGGAAGGTAAACGGAATACTTTACGGGGTAGGAAACGATTTTGCTATCCAAGGCAAGGCTTTCGGTTACTTTACCCTTTTGAGCAAACAAGGAAAAAACGAGCGCAAATAATAAAACCGACAGGGTGGTTTTTTTCATCATAAGTATTCTTAAACCATAGGGTATTTTTTGAGAATCTCACTTGATTTCATCAGTATATCAACATATTGAGCTCTTTTGTAAGCATACGGATCATTGATTTTTTTCATGGAAAGTTTTCCTTTAAAATCATTAATGGTTTTGTAACCACGTGCGTCCATCCATTCTTCAAGCATTTCAAGCATGCCGGTGACATGGCTTGCTTTATTCCTGTACACTGAACTTACCACTTGAACTGCGCCGGCTCCGGCCAACAACATTTTGATTACATCGCTTCCATCAGATATTCCGCGGCTGGTGCAAATATCCGCATCAATATTTCCGTAAAGCAAGCCGGCAAACCGAAGGCTTAATTGATAATCTTTTTGGTGGGTAAGGTCGAAGGGATAGAAGAACTCTTCGGTTTCGATATTAATTTCAGGTTGAAAGAAGCGGTTAAACAAAACAATACCATCAGCTCCGGCTTTATCCATCTGAGCAATAAAATGGAGTGGATTGGCATAAAAAGAGCTTAGTTTTACGCTCAGCGGGATCTTAAGCAAACCTTTAAGTTTTGATAATACACGCACTTGCCTGGCTTCGATATCGGCACCTGAGGCGCTGCTATCCACCGGAACATCGTAGAAATTGAGTTCCAATCCTGCAATTCCGGTTTTTTCGAGTTCGAGGGCATATTCTTCCCATGATTCGTCATACATTGCATTTAAGCTTGCAAACACAGGAATATTTACTTTTGAAATAAGGTTTTTGAGTTTGAACAAATGTTCTTTCGCTCCTCCGTGTTTTACCTGAGGGAATACATTAAGCATCTCAGCATTGCGGTTATCGTACTCTCCAAGCTGATCTTCAAGCTGGATCTGCTCCAGATGAATCTGTTCCTCAAACAACGACCGGTATACAATAGCAGATACTCCTGCTCTTTCAATCTTCTGAATAACCGAAGTATCTTCAACTAAACTTGAGGCTCCCAGAATAATTGGATTCTTAAGCTCAACTCCCATATAGGTGGTTCTTAAATCTGCCATAATATTAAAGTTTTGATGGTTTTTAAATATAACAATTACAAGTCATTATTCGTTCAACAAGAATACTAAAAAATACCGTAAACCAGGCGTATTTCAGCAATGTTTACGGTATTGTGTTTAATTTTTTATTTCTGAAGATTTGGATCATCTTTGTCGTTTGTAAGAAAATCATCAGGAATGATTCCGATTTTAAAATTGTAATGACTGTGAAACAGCTTTTATTTGTTTGTTTAGGAAATATTTGTCGTTCACCGGCTGCCGAAGCCGTAATGATTCATAAATTGATTTATTGGAAAATGCCTGCAACGGACTGATTTTGCATCTTAATACCGAAGGAGAAATGAACGCTAAAAACAAAATTATATGAGACTAAAACAGATCTTTATTTTACTGGTTTTAATACTTGGATTGGCAGGATGCAGTGTTCAGAATAAACTAATCCGTGATTATAAAGGGAAAACTCAGGAAGAGCTGCTGCTTTTAAGAGGAAGGCCAACCCGCGTGGAAACACTTGTTGGAGGGGGTAAGATTGATATTTATGAAAAGAGTAAGTTTCTTAAGCCGGCGCCTATCAATACAGGTCAGTTTCAATATGAACGCTTCGATAGCCCCAAGGCTCTTAAGACTGAAATATATCAGTTTCATATTAGCAAGGACGGGGTTATTGAGGATGTGAAATATGAGGTGAAATACGAGCGTTAGTTCTGACGTTTTCGTAAAATTGATAAATACAGGTGGCGCGGATCTGAAATTTTTATGTATATTTGCCGATGCTAAAAGCAATCTGCCCAGATGGTGAAATTGGTAGACACGCCAGCTTGAGGGGCTGGTTCCGGTTACGGTGTGCAAGTTCGAGTCTTGTTCTGGGCACCAAAATGAGATCAAATTAAAGCAAAAGCACTTAAATCCAATGATTTAGGTGCTTTTTTTTTGGTAGAAACATCAAAAAACTTCATGAAAAGACCCCTTTAAAGCGTCAAAATCGAGACACTCACTTTCTGGCGCTTTCAGTGTCGCGGCAAACCTTGCAACTAATTGAATAAAAACATTTTATTTGATTCACTTTGACTCATTTTGGTGCTTTTTTTTGAGCCTCAAATGAGGTATTTTTAATGGGTTACCGCGACAATTTTTCAAATTATATTAAATAAGGTCGTCATGAAGATTGTGATAAACTTTTCCTTAAGGAGAAAAAAAGAATCTGTCGATAGTAAATCTTCTATCTATGTGAGGTTTACATACAAATACAGAAGAGTAGAACTATCAACTGGTATTTTTATTCCAAAGGATCATTGGGATGAAACCAAACAACATATCAAGGAAAAAATACCTGGTGCCAGGGTATTGAATGACAGGTTAGATAAAAAAATGACGAATGAAACTTTCTAAAGTCAATATCCTATAGTGATATATTAGTTGAAGTAATTTGATGGATTTCATTTGGTTTTGCAGACCAAATTTGAAGTTTCATCGGCTGGCAGATTGAAATTTTAATCCTGTTTCTGATGTAATATGGCAATACGACAAATAATACGATTAACAATACAGCATATTGTACTAATAATAGTACTACAGATTATACTAAGAAACATACAGCTTTATTTACTAATTTTGGCACGTCAATTTATGTTAGTGATAAAGAAAATGTAAGGCAAAGTATTATGGCAACACCATTTGAGAAACTGGCACAATCCCTGGAGCAACTCAGAAAGCTGCAGAATGAAAAAGGAATAGCCGTTATCCGGGCAAGCGATCTGTCCAGAACTCATAAGGAGCGTCTTGTTTCAAATGGTTTTCTGCAAGAGGTTATAAAAGGATGGTATATTTCAACCAGACCAGATGAGATGGAAGGAAACGCTACATCATGGTATATGTCATTCTGGTATTTTGCATCTGTGTACCTGAACACTCGTTTTGGCAAGGATTGGTGTCTATCGCCGGAACAGTCACTTTCCCTTCACAGTGGCAACTCCGCTGTGCCTAAGCAACTTTTAATCCGGTCTCCGAAAGCCCAGAATAATGTGATTGCGCTTTTACATGGTACCTCATTTTTTGATTTAAAATTGGCCTTGCCTTCAGAAAATGAACGATCAGAAAAAGATGGTATTCAGGTTTATTCACTTGCTGCCGGACTTTTGGCTTGCGCGCCGGATTATTTTTCAAATAATCCAACGGATGCCCGCACATGTTTGTCGATGGTAAAAGACCCTTCCGATATTTTGTCTCTATTGCTAGATGGTGGACATAGCGTCAAGGCAGGGCGGATTGCGGGTGCCTTCAGAAATATAGGTAGTGATCGTTTTGCTGATGATATTGTCAAAACAATGAAATCCGCCGGGTATGATGTCCGTGAAGATGACCCTTTTCAGGATAAACTGAAATTTGTATTTGGCGGACGTGAAATATCTCCTTACACTACCAGAATCCGGTTAATGTGGCACAAAATGCGTCCAACTGTTATTAAATATTTCCCCTCAGCGCCAGGGTTACCAGTGGATAAAAGCAATTTTCTTAAACAGGTGGATGATTTATACGTGACAGATGCCTATAACTCTCTTTCAATTGAAGGGTACCTTGTTACAACCGAATTGATTGAACGGGTTCGAAGCGGACTTTGGAATCCTGAAGAGGATGAAAATGATAAAAATCAGAAAGATGCTATGGCTGCCCGTGGATATTGGCAGGCCTTTCAGGCGGTAAAAGAAAGTATCCGGGACATATTGGATGGAAAGAATCCGGGAGAAGTAGCAGATGCAGGTCATGGTATCTGGTATCGTGAACTTTTTACTCCAAGTGTTGTCGCCGGTATTTTGAAAGCCTCTGATTTGGCGGGATATCGGACCAATCAGGTTTACATCAAAGGCTCGAAACATACCCCTCTAAATAATGAGGCAGTTCGCGATGCCATGCCTGTCTTATTCGATCTTTTAAAAGAAGAATCGGAAGCAAGTGTTCGTGCAGTGCTTGGGCATTTTATCTTTGTATATATCCACCCTTATATGGATGGTAACGGACGAATTTCCCGCTTTTTGATGAATGTAATGCTGGCATCAGGAGGTTATGCATGGACAATTATTCCTGTCGGACAACGAAACGAATATCTGTCAGCATTGGAAATGGCGAGTGTCGATCAGGATATTTCTGGCTTCGCAAAATTCTTAGCTAAGCTCGTCAAAAAATGAGGAAACTCAAGAATAATTCAATTTGGTTTTGAATTCAAAATATCATTATCTTTGACTTAAAATAAAGGTTTTTACAATTTTATTGCAGACTATTTATCGCGTTCATATAAGGGTATTTATCGGGACATCTGATAAAAACACCTTAATAACCATTTGTATTTAAGCGCTTTGCAATATAAAAAATGTTCTTGTTCTGGGCACCACAAGGAAATCAAATTAAAGCAAAAGCACTTAAATCCAATGATTTAGGTGCTTTTCTTTTTGGTAGAAACATCAAGTTCTTTAAAAGTCATTATTTTGATTCATATTTAATCTCAAATTTTTTCCAATTTCAAAAACTCCCTTAAATGAAGATGAAGTATCCCCATACAGCTACTGCTACTGTTCAAAGTATCCAAGTTAACAACATATTGAGGGAAGTTAGTCCATATACCGATGAGCAGGGGCAATCAATGTTCTTATTCACATTGCTAATGTGAATTTAGTTGTGTATATTTGCATTACTAACGAGAATAATATGAATTCAGAAATACTTCAACAAGTTATTGCCGACCAAAAACAGATGGTTGCCAGAAAGAGCCGTGGTATTCCGCGAAAGACGAATTTAGGAAGGCACTTGAATTCCGATTTGATCACAGTGATTTCAGGTGTTAGGCGTTCTGGAAAGTCAACTTTAACGCTGCAACTTGCTGATAATTATCCTTCTTTTCACTTCATAACTTTCGATGATGAGCGATTGATAAATTTCACAGTGAGTGATTTTAATGCGATGTTGATCGAAATGAAAAGAAGTGGTGATGCCCGTACCATTGTTATGGATGAGATTCAAGAGGTTTCAGGATGGGAGCGGTTCGTACGACGACTTCACGATGAAGGTTATAAGGTCATTATAACAGGAAGTAATGCCAAACTGCTTAGCTCGGAGCTGGCAACACATCTCACAGGCAGGTATCTCAAAACGGAACTCTTTCCTTTTTCATTTGACGAGTATCTCAGTTTTAAAAAGATAGATCCGGCTGTAAAAACCAGTGATAATATTGCGCTGACATTAACCGCCTTTGATGAGTTTCTGCTGCATGGTGGATTTCCTGAATACCTGAAGACAAATGATCAGGAAGTTTTGAAAAGAATATATGACGATATTATTTACCGTGATCTGATTGTTCGTTTTGGTATCAGAAATGTAAATGGATTTAAGAACCTTGCACAATATATTTTCACCAATTTCACCAGTGAAACAGGATATCTTCCCCTTGCAAAACTCCTTGGCTTTAATAGTGCAACAAGTATCAAAGAATACCTAAATATCCTTAATGAGGGTTATCTGATTTTTGAGGTAACAAAATATGATTTTTCGCTAAAAAGGCAATATACTTCGAACCGTAAGATATATGTTGTTGACAACGGTTTACGCAACGTTGTTGCATTCCGCACCTCTGCAGATATGGGTCGATTGCTTGAGAATACAGTTTTTCTGGAACTAAAGAGAAGAGGAAATCAAGTTTGGTTCTATAAATCTCAAGGCAATCAAGAAGCTGATTTTCTTATCAATCCGATCCAGCCCGAAGTAATACAAGTTTGTTATGATCTACATAACCCAAAGACTCGCCAGCGGGAAATATCTTCATTGTTGGTTTGTATGAAGGAGCTGAAATTGGATCATGGAGTCATACTTACAAAGAATGATGAGGAAGTAATAAATTCAGAAAATACGGTTATCGATGTTATCCCGGTATGGAAATGGCTACTATCATCATAATATTATTGTAATAAGTGTGGCCTTTACCTGGATTTGAAATATTTTGAAAGAATTGGCCATAAAAAAGAGGGTGCCTCAGTTTTTGAGACACCCTCTTTATGATTACAAAAGGTTTCTGTTTGTTTGCCTGATTAGCAAGCCTCGTTTTTAATCCGCTACCTCCACTTGAATCTTTTTCTGAATGATTTCTGCAAAATCTTTATTCCATGGTTGTGTTTCGTAAAAAGTGATATTTACAATCCCTTTTTTAAGGGATTTGATTTCAAAAATGGCACTTAAAGGATCTCCGGGTAAAATAGAATTTGTTGAATTTAGTTTAGGTTCAAGTCTTGTCACTTGCACAATTGAATCCTGATCTGTCCGGTAGAATAATTGCAAACCTAACGCACCTCTGCTTACCAGCTCAACCTGAGTGGTTTCGAAAGGCTTCATCCTTTTAAATTCGGCAGATTGACTTTCCATCTTCCTTTATTTTAAAATTATTACCGATAACTACCAAATTATAGAACTGCAGTATTGGAATGACTGTAAAGGTAGCGCAAATTAAGAGGCTGTATCAAAAGTAAATAAGATTTTTAATACAGCCTCTATAATTAATTTCAAAACAATTTCCGGGAATAAATTAAGACTACTGGTACCATTTGTGATACATCGCGGAATCTGTGCCCTCGACAAAACAGTCTAGCCGGCCTAATTGCCAACTGCAGGCTCCGACGCCGGAAGTAATTATACCTCCCAGATTTTCATCGTTACTCCAATGATTGCCATCCCACCATTTATGCATCATATTATAGTTGACGCCAGGGAAGAAGACATCGATTCTGTTCGGACCCCATGACACCGCTCCTGGATTGTCGTAGAGGTCTGAACCCAGATCTTCCCAGTTACTCCAGCCATTCTGATACCATTTGTGAAACAAGTGATTATTGGTTCCGCGGGCGAAAGTATCAAGCCTGCCGGATGACCATGACGAAACTGTTGGAGCTGAGGTGATGATACCGCCAAGATCTTCCCAGCCATGCCATGCTCCATCCCACCATAAATGCCACATCGAAGAATTCATGCCGCGTGCAAAAACATCAATCCGGTTGGGACCCCAGCTTACACAGGCAGGTTCTGTTGACAATAGTCCGCCCAGATCTTCCCAGCCGCTCCAGCCACCCTGAAACCATTTATGAAACAAATGATAATTCAGTCCAATTGCAAAAATATCAAGCCTTCCATTGGCCCATGAGCAGATAGAAGGGGCTCCCTGAATCGAGCCTCCAAGCGATTCCCATCCGTTCCAATGACTGCCATCCCACCATTTATGATAAACAGCAGAGTCTGTACCACGGGCGACTACATCAATTCTGTTTGCAGACCAGCTTGCTGCATTTGGTTTGGAAGTTATTAAACCGCCTAGATTTTCAAATCCATACCATGCATGGGCAGGAGCAGGTAAGATAACACCAGTTGCTCCAACTTTATCATATACATCTATATTGCACTCACCATACGCGATATTAAGGTATCCGGATAATCCCCAACTGGTGCCCCACGAATTTTTACAAATCCAGCACTGATCAGCTTCCGAAAATCCAATCACTTCAATACAATGATAACCAAGTAAAACACCTTGGACATGATGATAGATGCCGGTACCATAGGTTTGAAAATCTTCATAAACCGCAAAAGAACATGAAACAGGTCCTGTATTGGTCAGGTAATTTTTAACGGCAGTTTGATCGTGGCCCAGATTAATTACATTTGAAATTTTCACCACACTGGAATTTCTATCCGGACTTATATTGCATACCGGGTTTGGTGGTGCAGTGTGGGTCCAGTAATACCCGGGATCATTATTTGGAAATGCAGTAGCATACGGAAAACTCGCTTCGTTGCATACGCCTCTGCTTTTAATTTGATTAAAACCACTTGATGCATCCCAGCCGCCGCAATTTGCACCATGCGATGAACAAAAATGCTGGTCGGCCTCCGATAAATCCAATAATTGACCTTTTTCAATAGAAGACATCGATTCAGTTACAGCAACTGTGCAAAAGGAGACGCATGATCCGCACGAAAACTGGTTTTTAACATTGGTTACATGATTGCCATTGCGATTTCGCCAATCTACAGCCGGAGCAAATCCTGCAACAACCTGAGGCGCCGATGCCAAATTAGGCATAGGGGCTATTGTTGGCTCAGTTGGATTTAGCATTGCCTTTACTTTTTCTATTTCCAAAAGACTTATAGGATTCTCCCTTGGGGTCCACCTGGCTTTGGCAACTAATAGTTTTTTTGAAAGATCTGCAATTGTTATTTGTGCCATAATCGTAATTTTTCTTGTCTACTCTGGAATGTGTTTTCGACTAACCACAGCCTACTCTTTTAAGGGTTTTGGGCTTTTCCCCATTAATCTTACAGTACCACAAAATAGATTGCCTCAGAAACTAAGTACATAGAATTCCGGACAAAAATTTAAACGGATAATATTTATTTTAGATTTTCATGTTAACTTTAGACATATCTAATTTACAACAAAAAAATCACATTGGGGCAAAAAAACTATAGCAGATGAGAATTTATTTATGAAAGTAATCTGGTGCTGTTATGTTTTGAGTAGGTAGAACTAAATAATTCACATTACTTTCGCGAAAAATTCCATCTGTTTAGTCAAAAGGAATCTCATAGACCATATCTATATTGAGCTCATTTTATTCAAATTGCTATTATTTTGGATTATATAAAATTGAAAAAGGCCTTCTCAATTCCACAATTCTGCCAATGGTCGGGAATAGAAGGTGCAAAAGTACAATCAGTTTTATTGTTAAGTTCAAGATCATACGATGTTAAATGGGAGCTATCGTGATTTAGATAGCCTGTTTTTATAATCAAATAGGCTATCATAATCATTTGAATGAAGCCTGCAAAAGTTAATTTCTTTATTTTGTATATTTGAACGATCATCCATGACTGATTCATTTAGTGAAAATGTAATTATCAATTAATCAACCATACCACTTTAAATTTTATAATATGTCGGGCTTAAATCTGAAATCAAAAGTGCTTATTCTGGTAGCTCTGTTTTTGCTGACCGGAATATTTATTGCCGGGGCTTCAAGCCCAAAGGACAGGCCAAATCTTACTGAGGTTGAATCGGGTTTTATAAGTATTCCCGATTCCGTTCAGACCAGTGTTTACTGGTACTGGATTTCAGATAATATTTCCAGGGAGGGGGTAGTAAAAGACCTTCATGCAATGAAGAAAATTGGTATCAACCGTGCGTTTATCGGCAATATCGGGCTGGGTGAGACTCCTTATGGCAAAGTGAAAATATTCACTTCCGAATGGTGGGACATTCTCCATACCGCTCTTAAAACAGCGACAGAACTTAATATTCAAATCGGTATTTTTAACAGTCCGGGCTGGAGTCAATCAGGTGGACCCTGGGTAAAAAACGAACAGTCGATGCGTTACCTCAACTCCTCTGAACTTGAAGTAACCGGTCCGCTGCAGTTCAATCAAAAACTGGCAGCACCTAATGTTGATTTTCAACTCGTTAAAATAATCGCCTACAAAGTTCCCGCCGAGGCTGGAAAACCATATCGTTTGTTTCATCCAAAAATTTCTTCTGCGCCTGAAATTGACAATTTAACCGCAATTTCTGATGGAGACAATAAAACGGAAGTCGCATTAAAGCAGAATAATACGCTGACTATTGATTTTGAAACAGCGGAGGCGGCTACGGTAAGAACCTTGACAGTAAAGACATCGGAGAAAAGAACCAAAGCTCAGGGTGAACTGCTTGTAAAAGACGAAACTGGCTTTCGCTCTTTGAAAAAATTTGAGATCAACCGTAGCAACCCGAGTATTAATGTCGGTTTCGATCCTTTTGCTCCAATTGTTCTTGCCATTCCGGAAACAAAATCGAAGTTTTTTCGCCTGATCATAAGTGAGGTGACTGTCGCTGGCGGAATAGCTGAGGTTGAACTCTCTCCAGTTCCAAAACTTGAACGATATCCTGAGAAATCGCTTGCTAAAATGTTTCAGACACCACTGCCTTACTGGAAAGATTATTTGTGGCCGGCGCAACCTGTGATCAATGTTCCGGCAATTGTAATCGACCCAAAAGGTGTAATTGATATCACGAAATACAGAACACCGGACGGAAAACTTTCATGGAAGGTTCCGCCAGGCAGGTGGAAGATTATGCAAACCGGTATGACGACTACAGGTCAGACAAATGGTCCCGCAACACCCGAAGCTACCGGTCTGGAAACAGACAAGATGAGTAAAAAACATATTGCAGCCCATTTTGACGCCTTTTTAGGTGAAATAATTCGCCGGATACCAGCAGCCGATCGTAAATCATGGAAGGTAGTTGTTGAGGATAGTTACGAAACCGGCGGTCAAAACTGGACAGATGGCTTAATCGAAGAATTTATAACTGAATACGGGTATAGTCCTGTTCCATTTCTTCCGGTTTTTAAAGGCAATGTTGTTGGAAGCCAGGATCTTTCAGATCGGTTTTTATGGGATTTAAGGCGAATGGTGGCTAATAAGGTATCGTATGATTATGTTGCCGGTCTGAGAGAGGCAAGTCATCAGCACGGATTGACAACATGGCTTGAGAACTATGGCCATTGGGGTTTTCCCGGTGAATTTCTTCAGTATGGGGGACAATCGGATGAGGTTGGGGGTGAATTCTGGAGCGAAGGTGATTTAGGGAATATTGAAAACCGGGCTGCTTCTTCCTGCGCTCATATCTACGGAAAGATTAAGGTTTCAGCCGAATCGTTTACTTGTGGAGGGAAAGCCTATTCCCGTTATCCGGCAACCATGAAACCACGCGGTGACCGGTTTTTTACCGAAGGAATCAACAATACCCTGATGCATGTTTACATTGAGCAACCGGATGAAAGGGAACCTGGTGTTAATGCCGGATGTGGAAATGAATTTAACCGCCATAACACCTGGTTCAGTTATATGGACCTGTTCACGCATTACCTGAAGCGAACCAATTTTATGCTTCAGCAAGGGAATTATGTGGCCGATGTGGCCTATTTTATCGGTGAGGATGCTCCAAAAATGACCGGGATTTGCGAACCTGCCTTACCACAGGGTTATTCATTCGATTATATCAACGGGGAGGTGATTAAAACCCGGATCAGCGTAAAAGATGGCCGGATTGTTCTTCCAGATGGATTGAGTTACCGGATTCTGGTACTGCCCAAACTGGAAACGATGCGGCCTGAATTACTGAAAAAGATAAAGGAACTGGTGAATCAGGGCGCGGTGGTTTTGGGACCCGCTCCCAAATATTCGCCGAGCGGGAAGGATTATCCCGCAAGTGATCTGCAAGTGCAGAAACTGGCCAAAGAGCTTTGGGGTAATGTTGATGGTGTGAAAATTAAATCGGCAAGAGTGGGGAAGGGGATGATCCTTTCGGGCATGGAGATGCAGGAGGCGCTTGACCTGACAGGTGTTCTGCCGGACTGTAAACTCGGTAAAGACGATGCGGCATTGTTTATTCACCGCACTATATCCGATGGGGAAGTTTATTTCATCTCAAATCAATCTGATAAAACGATTACCATAAATCCAGAATTGCGGGTAAGTGGAAAAGCACCTGAACTTTGGATGCCAACAACCGGAAATATCAGAGATCTGCCCGCTTTCTATCAAAACGGAAGTTCAACGATAGTTCCCTTGAAGTTGGAAGCTTATGAAAGTCAGTTTATTATCTTCAGAAAAAAGGCTGAAAAAAATGGACTGACAGCTGTGTCGGCGAATTTCCCGGAAGGGAAAATGCTTGCCGAAGCGGCAGGATCCTGGGTTGTCACCTTTGATCACGCCAAACGTGGCCCGGCCCGGCCGGTTGTGTTTGATAAACTTTCTGACTGGACACTTTCTGAAAATGACAGTATCAAATATTATTCCGGAACAGCAGTTTATAAAATTGCAATTAATCTGCCTCAAATAGCCTCTGATAAAAAGATCATTTTGCAAATCGGGCAGCTTACCGCAATGGCAAAAGTCAAAGTAAATGGCGTTGCTGTTGGCGGTGCCTGGACTGCTCCATGGCAGGTAGATATTAGCGCTGCAGTGAAATCAGGTACCAATCAGGTGGAGATTTCGGTGGTCAACAATTGGATGAACCGTTTGATTGGAGACCAGAAATTACCTGCCGGCCAACGTCCTACATGGAGCCCGAATATTCCGTATAAATCAAATAGTCCCTTGCAGCCTTCGGGATTACTGGGGCCTGTACGTGTTATTCAAACAGAATTTATACGTTAATTAGGCTATTCTTTTTCGAACATTGATTTATCAGCGCCACAGATCGGGCACACCCAGTCGGAGGGGATATCGAGGAAGGAAGTTCCGGGAGTGATTCCTGAAATCGGATCGCCTTTTGCTTCCTCATATTCATAGTGGCACAATTGACATTGCCAGACATCCAATTTTGGCTTGCTATCTTTTATCAAAGCCTCAACATTTGCCTTTTCAATATAGGTAGGTGCATTTTTCGGAGAGTAACCTTTTAGGACTTCACGGTAGTAATTGTAAGTCAGTGATTTGACTTTGTCTTCGATCGTTCCGTTGTCTATAACTTCGCCTATAAACATGATATGAGTTCCTACTTCGTAAGATTGGGTCACTTTGCATTCGAACCAGGCAACTGATGAGTCGGTAACAATTGGAACTCCGGTCTTGCCATTAAAGTAGTTGACGCCGGCGAATTTGTCAAAATCGCGGCCACTTTTGTAGCCAAAGTTTCCGATTAATGAAGGACTGGCTTTTTCGCTCAATACCGAAAATCCAAAGACTCCGCTTTGCTTAATTAATTCAGTTGTGTAATTGTCTTTATTGCAGCTGATTGCAAATTGAGGTGGGCTGGCAGTCACCTGAAAAAGAGTATTGGCAATATAGCCCCCTTTTTTATTGCCCGACTGGGTCGTTACAATATATAACCCATAGCTGATTTTAAAAAAAGTGTCGTAATTCATTTTTCTAAGTATTGGTGCTTAATGATGCAAAGTTATTGAAATGGATCAATAATCGGTGCTTGTCTAAAATGTCTTTTTCAGCCAGATAAATCCAAAACAGGCACCATTTTGGAAGATTTAGCCTCTGACTGCCTGCAAAAATTCCCACTAAAACGGATTTTTTTATTATCATATTAAAAACTTAATATACAATAAGTTAGTTAAAGCACAATATTACGGCATTATTTATAAATGACTAAAAGACAGTAGGATAAATATATAGCCAATATCAATATTTACATAATAAAATAAAATTAAAAAAAGATCATTTGTATTGATATTTTTTAAACATTTTCTATTTATAATCGTTTTAAATAGTAATATACAATTATTCTTATACTTAAATTTATAACAATGAAAAAACTACAATTATTAACTATGTTTATTTTGTTGATTGGTTCAGGCATTGTTCTAATAGAATGTGCAAAAATTGAGCCGCAAAAGGTTTCTCCAGTAGTACCCGCCGGTACTATTGCAATAAAGCTAGCCACATCTCCAACATTGGGCAATATTATTACAGACAAGGATGGTAATACGCTTTATTTCTTTGCAAATGATGGTAATGGCGCGAACAATTGTACAGGTGGATGTACAACAGCCTGGCCCAATTTTTATGTACCCAATCTGTTGTTGTCGGAATTGGCTCCGGGTCTGGCATGGGCCGATTTTGCCTCTATCACCACTCCGAGTGGGAGTCAGTTAACATATAAAGGCTGGCCACTTTATTATTATGCTCCGGGAGGTGTACGTGAAGCTTCTGGTCAGATTACAGGTGATGGTGTTGGCAGTGTTTGGTTTGTCGCGAAACCCGATTATACGATTATGATTGCAAAAGAGCAGATAGTCGGCATTGATTCGAAAAGCTATGTAGTCAATGCTTCAAACGTCTATTCTGAAGGAACCGGAATAACGACTTATTTTACTGATTTAGCCGGACGTACGCTTTACTCATTTTATAAGGACAGTATCAATATGAATAAATTCACGAAGGCCGATTTTTCCAATAATCCGGTTTGGCCAATTTACGAAACTGACAAGATTGTTGTTCCTTCAATCCTTGACAAAACATTATTTAACAGTATTAAAGTATATGGCAAAAATCAATTGACCTATAAGGGCTGGCCTTTGTATTATTTTGGAGCTGATGTTGATGGCACAGGTAAAACCAGAGGGTACAACAAGGGTGTATATGGTCCCCTTCCGGTTAAATGGCCGGTTCTTTTTAAGAATATTCCTCCGGCACCAATGCCCTGATATTGTGCTTTTACTCCGTTAGAGCATTGAAATACAGCAGAATAGGATAGCGGTTTTTAGACTAATTTGGCAGTAATCCGATTCTTTTTGCTCTTTATTCAGTTTTATATGTGTTGAAAATCCAAATTAGTCCTCTAATTTAAATATTATAGCTATGAAAACATTATTGGCATTTGCATTGGTTTTAATGATCAGCTTTGGTACTAAAGCACAAGAAAAAGCTCCTTCCCTTTACTTGTTATTTGAATTTATGCATGTAGAAGGTCAACATGGGAATGATTACTGGCAAGTCGAAAATTTTTGGTCCGAAATTCATAAACAGCGCGTCGCTGACAAGACAATTTTGGGTTGGGATTTGTGGTCACTATCGCCTTCAGGAACTCAGCAAGGCTCCCAATTTTTAACGGTGACTCTTTTTTCCAGTCTTCAGAATATGCTGCAGTCAATGAATTCGCTGGATGTTATGGGCTATGCTAAAAAAGCTTATCCTAAAATGACAGAAAAAGAATTGAATGCAATGTTTGACAAAACGGTAAAATCAAGAGATATGGCCAATCAGGTACTGCTAAAACAAGTTGACAGAACAAAAGGTGAGTACACGATGAAAGTTGGAACCATGTTTACGATGGATATTATGAAACAGTCGGATGAAAGCTATGAAAAAATAGAATCGGAAATTTTCAAACCGTGGCATCAGGAAATGGTTAAAACCGGCAAAAAAGGGAGCTGGGAATTGCTTAGGACTATTTTACCGGCCGGAGATGAAGCATACGGAACTCACCTGACGGTCAGTATGTACAATGATGCGGCTCAACTGGCTGCTTTTATGGAAGGGGCGGGAGGAGATATGGATATGACAACCAGTCTTGCCGTAAAAGAAGGGTTGAAATCACGGGCCTGGAAGGAAGTGAAAATCGGCACCCTGCAGATGATGGTGAGGTAACTTTCTGACGAGCTGTCCTGTATGTTAAGAATAAGACCCTCAAGGTTTCTAAAACCTTGAGGGTCTGTTCTATATGCCTGAATCCGTCGTTTTAAAAACCTTGAGGGTCTGTTCTGAATATTTACATTTCCAGATCGAATTTCCCCAGATTTAACGGATATTTACCGTATTCGCGAACCAGCTTAACGATATAATCATAAGTATGACCCGAAACACCACTTGAAACAGAATGATCTGATTGAAAGATAAATCCGCCGCGCTTGCCTGCATTCAGTTTTTTAATTGTTTCGTTTTTAATAAGATCCAAATCTCCGGTTTCCCATAGTTGAATGTCATTATTGCCACAGTATCCGATGCTGTCGCCATATAGTTTTTTTAATTTCACAGCGTCCATATCGGCTTTTACTTCCAGTGGATTATATGCATCAAGGCCCATTTCGATAAAATCTTCGAAAATCAAACTCACATTTCCGCATCCGTGGTAGATCACCGGAAGATTATGACTGTGACATTCGTCGATCATTGCTTTTACCCATGGTTTAAAATATTCGCGCCAATATTCAGGGTCAAAAAGCATGGTTTGCTTAAATGCGACATCCCCCCAGATCACCATGCCATCGAGCAGTCCGTCGGCAGCAGCAATTTGTGCTTTAGTGCAATCGAGGTAAAACTGTCCAATTTTGTTGATGCAAACACCAAGCTCATCGGGATACATACCCATCCAAAAGAGCGTATGTTCCTGGCCGATAAGACGGGTCAGACATTCGGAACATTCAATAATACTTCCATATACCGGAAAGTCGGGATGCAATGATTTAACCGTTTCAATCCATGCCGGCGAATTTCGTTCAAATCCGTCACCAACGCCGGCAATCTGATTGTCGCCTGCTTCAAAATAACGGCGCCGGTTATAAGCATCGTCAAACTGAACGGTCTGAAGTTTTTCAATCGTGTCGATATCAAAGGCCATAAATTCAGGCATTTGAAAATCAAAACGTTTTCGTAGTGTAGCTCCAAAGCCTGTCTTAACCACTACCTCAATGTCGTTTTCTCGAATTGTTTCGAAAGGACGGATCCAAGGATCCATATTTGGAGTTGTTACTATCCAGTCGAGGTCGTAATAAGTGTATGGCTCAGCGCTATCCGGCAGATTTAGTTCTTTGCGCCATCGTTTCACAAAGCTTCCCCAGAAAAAATCGCTGATTGGCACCCTATCGGGTTCCTGGTGATGCAATGCCTTATTCATGCGATCCAGCTTCGCAAGGCAGTTCGAGGTTCGGTTCATGTAGATTGAATACTATTGAATTTCAATTAATTGAGAGATATAATTTCGGGCTGCACTGAGTGAAACCGTTGAAGAACTGGGTATCACAAGAGTTTGAATTACGTACTTTTAGCAACAGTCGCAAAAATGTGAAATGTTTTAATCCAAATGAAAAACCTCCTCCATATTAGCCCACCATTCACCGTCGGCTCTTGTGGGAACCGGTCTTTGCATCGGCATCATTACGTCCCACCATTCAAGTGTTTTGGGGTCTGCAGCCATTTTTGCCATGTCAGCCGAGAAATCGTCTCCAATATATTCCATATAGGCAAAGAGCAGTCCGTCTTTGTGATAGATGGAATAGTTGCGAATATTGCAGGCTGTGATCATCCCGAGTATTTCGGGCCACACAGCGGCATGATATTCTTTGTAACTTTCAAACTGCAGAGGATCAACGCCAATAACTTGTCCGAATCGTTTCATATCTTGTGTTTTATTTTGCTGATAGTTAATTGATTATAATATTGTGATTTCGTAAATTCCCGGCACCTGAGAGAATTCAGTTAAAAGGAGTCTGATTTTTTGGGCTGTAATATTATGCAGATTAATTTCAGCTTTATCGCCGATAGCTGATCCTTTGTAAACTGTTTTCCATGACAGTCCTGACTGATATTGTAATTCAAAGGCTTTAACTGACTTGCCGCTTTCGTAAATCAAGACTTTGGAAACTAAAGTCTGTTTACCCAAATCGATTTCGATCCAGGGAGATTTATCTTCAGCGGCAGGACGCCAGAAATGACCTGCCCAGTCACCGTTAGTAACTGAGGATGCATCATTCCAGTCGGTGTTTGGGTTACTTGATGCTTTCACTTTCTTATTATAAGACAGCGATTGTGAACCAATTTCCATCGCTTTAACATTCATTACGTTACCCGAAGTTTCTATGGTAACTATTGTGTTAATTGGTTGAAGTGTTTTGCCCGAAAATTCAAGGAGCGTACTTCCGTCTTGTTTGGTAATCTGTACTTTTTCTCCTGAGGCAAGGGTACAGCTCTTAATACCGAGTCCAAAATCAGGAATAATAATCCTTGGGGAATTGCCGTTCCATTGGAGGATATGCAGATAGATCGTATTCCCTTTTCGGGTTGTAACACCCCAGTCGGTCGGTTTAAATGGTCCGCCCCGGGTGCCGTAGACGGCATAGCCATATTTTTGAAGCCATTGTCCCATCTCTTTCAGCCGAATTACTTGCAGAGGCTCAATTTGTCCATCCGGCATCGGCCCAACATTGAATAACAGGTTTCCATCACCTCCTGCCGAACGGATCAGACTGTGAAGACATTGTTCCAGTGACTTTACCTCATCATTGGGTTTCCATGCCCACTGACGGCCGATTGTCATGCAGGTCTCCCAGGGGCGATCGATCTGGAATCCGCCAATGCGCTGCTCGGGAGTATCGAAATCTCCTTTTGCACCTGTGCGGTTATTGACTAATATATCGGGCTGCACTTTTCTGATCAGATCGATAACTCCCTGTCCGCGAACAGCATCAAATTCCATCGGAACATCGTACCACATCACAAGCAGCGGCCCGTAGTTTTTGATAATTTCGACCGACTCATTTTTTAGATAATCAGTATAACGGTCAAGATTTGATGTTTCCCTCCTGACACTTCCACCAGGACTGGTTAATGGAAAATCGGGATGATGCCAGTCGCAGGTGGAGTGATAAAATCCCAATGCCATTCCATATTTCTTGCAGGCACTGGCCAATTCTTTCATTACATCGCGTTTGAAAGGGGAATTCATAATATTAAATTCGGTATATTTCGTATCCCACATGCAAAAACCATCATGATGCTTTGATGTGAATACGATGTATTTCATTCCCGCATCTTTAGCCAGTTTTACCCACTCATCGGCATTAAACTTAACAGGATTAAATTGTTTGTAAAGATTGTCGTATTCTGCAACAGGAATTTCGCGACCGCGTGACCAGCCTATTTCTGTCCCTTTCAGACTGACAGGTCCCCAGTGAATAAACATCCCGAATCGGGCATCTTTCCAAGATTCAAGTTTTTGATCATGAGCATTTAAACCAGACATTGGTTTTCCAGTTTGAGCGATCGATAAAAGAACATTCCCAAACAGTAAAAATGCAAGCAATAAATTACGGATTAAGTCATGTTTCATAACGGGGGTGATTTAGGATTGGTTATAGTCGTACATTTAACTGTTTAATATTGAATTCTTTGATTGCATCGAACATGGCTACAATATTTTCAGGCGGAACATCAGGCAAGATATTGTGTACTGTGTTAAAGACAAATCCACCACCATGAGAAAATATTTCGAGTCTTTGCAGTACCTGTTCACGGATATGTGCGGGTGTACCTGTATTTAGTGTTCCAACTGTTTCGATACCGCCTCCCCAGAAAGTACAATGTTGGCCAAATTCTTTTTTTAGAAAATCGGGTTTCATCTGATATGCATTTGTTTGGACCGGATTGAAAATTTCTATTCCTGCATCAATCAGATCCGGCATTAGTAGCGAGATCGATCCGCATGAATGAATAAAAGTATGCATTTTACTGTGAGATTTCACATAGTCGCACAGCATTTTATGCCGTGGTTTGAAAAGTGTTCTGTAAGTTTCAACGTCCATAAATGGGCCGGAGCTCATTCCCAAATCATCCCCAAATCGTATAATATCGACAATATCACCAACAGCTTCGCATACTTTTTCGAGTGTAGCCAGATGTCTTTTCATCAGTTCGTCCAGCATTTTTTCAACATTATACGGGTCGCACATCAGATCCATCAGGAAGTTATCCATCCGGCGAAGAAAAGTTCCCCATTCGAACAAGTTGCATCCACAGACTACGAGCAAGGCTTTATCCGTACTTTGTCGTAATTTAATTGTGTTTTCGCGCAGTTTTTGCCAGAAGCCGGGTTCTCGTGCATGATCCCAGGGACTGTGCACATGGCGTGACCACATAATTCGACCCATTTCGGCATCCAGATTTTCGTACGAATCGGGATAACCGTCAATATAAGGAAAATAGGTCTGGTCGAAGAAGGTGGCGCCTATTGGCATTCGCGACAGCGTCCGCTTCCCGTCATCGTCGTAAGTTTGATATGAGCCATCACCCATTCGGGTTGGTTTAAACCATTTTGGATAAAAGGCATCAGTGCCATTTGCCATGCTGATGGGATACCAGTCGGAGGGAAGGTCGTTGAAGGTCCGGCCAATGTCGAGTACGTCAACACCGAACTGATCCAGAATTGTGATATCGGGTTGTGCCAGTTGCTGTACGACATCATAAATCTGAACAGGTAAGTTTTTACGTCCAAGGCGATTTAATAAATTGCTGTAAGCGATGGCCGAGATTCCGGAGCTGGGTGTAGCGCTCAGATCAACCGGCACCCTGTCGGGTTGGTGGTGGTTTATTGCAGATAGGATTCGTTCTCTGGAGGTCATGACTTGTTTCGGCATGGTCTGAAATTTAGGTGTTTTTTGATCAGATTAATAATTGACAATTACTTCCTACTCGTAATTCCTAATTAATTGCCCTCTGCTTTTCATCACTAAACCGAGCCGCTGATGCCGATAATAAACGACGAGACAATAATAATCATCAGCGAAAGTGCCATCAAAATATAGATTTTTACAGGTGCTCCTTTCCATTCTCTTCGGAGTAATCCCCAGACAGTTGCAAAAACGATGGTTAAAGCCATCAATATTCCCCATGAAGTAAATGTAAATGATCCCATTTTACTTTTGCCCATTCCATAGAGGATAAACTGACCAAACCAGAGCAGTCCGGCAAGCAGCCCAAATAAATAATTGAAAATAAGTACTTTATGTGATTTTGAATGCAGGTAATTCTTCAGCGATTTATTTTTGTAGCCCAGATAACCACACCAGATGATTGTAGTGACAAATGTTCCCGCAAACAAAACCAATAAAACGGGCATCATTGCGAAGAGCGGATCGACCCCGTTTTGAGCCGCCATTTTTGAAATTGGAAGTCCCTGCTCAAATCCTAGTGACATTGCAGATCCTGTGATTCCAACTAATGCTGAAGCTAAAGCGCCTTTTATCAGGTCGAATTCCCCGACACTTTCTTTCTTTTTTGCATCAGAGATACGATTGTCTTTTAAAATTCCTGCCCAGGCGGAAAGTGCAATACCAATACAAGCAACGATTACGCCGATGATCAATAGTACTCCACCCGAATTTTGCATCATCACCTCTAGCCGGCCATCAATCATTGGTGGTATAAGGGTGCCAATGGCAAGCATTAAACCAAGCGAAAGGGCATATCCAAGGGATAATCCCAAATAGCGTAAGGCCAGTCCGAAGGATAAATTGCCAATTCCATAAACTATTCCAAGCAAAAAAACCGTTACGACCGTTTCATTTGGTGTTGATTGAATGATCGATATAAATCCGGGCGAGAAAATCAGACAGGCAGTTAATGGAAACAAAATATAGGCGCCAAGGCTGAAAATAGTCCAGTAAGATTCCCATTTCCAGTCCTTTATCTTTCCAAACGGGACGGCAAAACTGCCTGAAGAAAAAGCGCCAAGTGCAATCAGGATTATACCAAACAGGATAGTTGTATTCATTGGTTGTGATTTTAGTTAGTTGACCTTCGACAGAAGATAATTTCAACAAATTTATGTAATTATATTAATTTTTCACGTTTAAAATATTGTATTATTAAGTTTTAAATGAGGATTAAGACTTCGATAAATAGTATATTTACGGGTTGGAATTAATTCTCTTAAATTACCTTTAAATTTAAATTGTATGTTAGTAATTGTTATTGGAATTGCAGCGATTGTTTTTGGTTTTGTAGTTTCCAAAAGCGACTCTCCGGCTCAGGAATACTCTGGGACGATTAAAGCTCTGGGCTCTTTGACACTTTTAGTTGGTTTGGGTCTGGCTTCTGTAAAACAGATTGAACCAGGTAATGTTGGCGTTCAAAAACTCTTCGGGAAAGTAAATAATACTGTTCTTGAGAGTGGTCTGAATGTGATTAATCCTTTGGTTGAGGTTGAAATTTTTGACGTGCGCACCCAAAATTACACTATGTCGGGCGTTCATGACGAAGGTGACAAGTCAGGTGACGACGCAATTCGGGTATTGTCGGCCGACGGACTCGAAGTCATTATTGATTTAACAGTTCTTTATAAAGTAATTCCGTCAGAAGCTCCCCGTATTTTAAAACAGATAGGAACCGATTACCGAAATACAATTGTCCGACCTATTTGCAGAACAAAAATAAGGGATAACGCGGTTTATTACGATGCTGTTGCACTTTATTCTACCAAAAGGGACGAATTTCAGGGAAGAATTTTCAAAACGATTGAAGATGATTTTAAGGGCAGAGGATTAATTCTTGAACAACTTTTGGTTCGTAATATTACCCTGCCTGCTTCTGTAAAAACGACTATTGAATCGAAGATAAATGCCGAACAGGATGCGCAGAAAATGACTTTCGTTCTTCAGAAGGAAAAGCAGGAAGCAGAGCGCAAAAGGGTTGAGGCGCAAGGTATTGCTGATTACCAGAAAATATTAAGTACTGGACTCAGTGACAAGCAGTTGCAATATGAAATGATTAAGGCTATTGCCACTTCCCCCAATGCTAAACTCATTATAATGGATAGCAAAAAGGGTTCTCCGATCATTGTGGATGGGAAATAGCAGTTATTCGTGGCTCTGAAAGGGCTTGTTATAATCTAACTCCGACAGGGTTCCAAACCCTGTCGGAGCCAGATGTAATCGGTATGTCAAATCTGTCAGTGTGCTATAGGTGATTATCAATTAATAATTTCGATTGCTTATTATCTGAAATTTCTGGCTGTTTCAATCATCGTCCTTAAATTTATTTCAGGAGTCATTGACGGAAGTGCGCATCCGGCATTGAGGATAAAACGATTATTCGTTGCAAAAATATGGAGTAATTCATTCGTTTTCTGCGCTACAAGTTCCGGCGTTCCGAGCGCCAAAACACCACTTGGATCGATATTGCCGATAAAACATGCCTTGTTATTGAATACCTCAAAGGCACTGTGAGCATTTGTCTTATAATCCAGTTCAAGGGCATCGGCATCTGTTTCCAGCATACTTTCAAGGATGGTGTCGGTATTTCCACAGATATGAAGCGTGTAAGGCAATTTGAGCTTGTGCGCTTCGGCAACTACTATTTTCTCGTAAGGCAAAGCAAAAACCCGGTACATTTCAGGGGAGATCATTTCGGGACCAGCAGGACTATCTCCGTTGGAAACCATGTCGCATCCTGTTTGTGCCATCAAACGGATAAACTGGCAACTGATATCGGTGGCATAAGTAAGCAATTCCTCAACCTGCTGCTGTTCGCCCATGATGATATCAAGCATCCATTCCTGACTTCCACGCATCATGCTGGCTAAAGAAAATGGCGCCTGGTCGCAATTGCCGCGTACGTGAATTTCATTTTTAAAGTGATCTTTTATCAGCCGGACTGCCTCCAGCCAGATTTGGACATATCGATAATCCTCCACTTTTACCTTTTTCAAATGTAAGGCATCCGAAAGTTCAGCTAAATTTCCTTTTGCCGAACGTGCAGGATCGTGTTCAGGAAAATCGACAGGAACTCCCACTGCTCCGGCTAAAGTGACGGTATCCATATCAACCAGTATACCATCGTATTGATATTTTTCAACCGACCGGATAAAGGTATCGGCTATTTTGCGCGGGCTTTCTCTGTATTCGTGCATGCTGTACCCGGATTCGAGAGCTGCCATCATAAAATTGTGCAGCGTGATGGGGGTTTTATCGGCTTTTTGCCCGGAAAGGGCTGCATTTATTCGTTCAAATCCGTTCATGATTAATTTATTTTTATCGTTTCGATGGCATGGTGTCCGAGTTGAATTTTCACGCTTTTCCCTTTTACCGGAAGTGGTTTTTCTTCAGACTCGATCAGATTGGTGATTTTAGCCTGAGTAATGTTATTGAAGCTTTCAATGGTAACAGCCTGATTTTTTCCTGCTATATCAATAACCCGCATGATTACTTCATTACTGTCCTCCGCCTTTTTTATTGTTGATATCATCACTTTTTCATTGTCAGTTTTAAAGAAACTCAAAGATTCGGGCAGTGAAGCGTTTTCAAATCTGTGAATGGGGTTTACAGCCATCAATTTTTCGTTTGCCTGTCTGCCGAACAATTCTCCGTTTTGCCATCCTGTCTGATGCGAAGTGAGCGAGAAATGGAAAGCGTGATTTCCTGTTTGGAGGTAGTCGTTCCCTTCCCAATGACAACTCTTGCGAGATGCCAGTAAAATTGGTTGCAATATCTGGTTTTTCACCGGCTGGTCAGTCGGGTCGATCCAGTCGGCAACCACTACAGAGGAACTTAGCGTTACTCCAAAATTAGCATTGCTTGAACTGATCCAGTTTTGGATACCCCGGGGATGAATATTTTTGCATTCTGTTTTATAACGCTCGCCTGCAGCGCCTTCCATTTCATCTTTGCCTACTTCGACAACACCAAACGGCACTTCATAAGCAACCTGGCCATCTGTCATGTTTAATGGAAGAGCCATTCGGAATTCACGATACAGAATGCCTTCCCAATTTAATAATTCAGTATCAAAATCGATCTTTTTTTGTTGATGGTAAAGCTTAACCCTTTGTTCAACAACTGCGTATCGGATATGCTGCCGGTATTTATAGCTGGTGTAAACAGGACCATCTTCTTCAATTTCCCATTTTGTAATATAGTTTCCTGTTTTATCAAATCCTTTCATATCGGGTTTCTGAATGTCGGAAAACTCACCTGCACCATTTCCTATTGACTGCATCGTGAAAATTTCACCTGCGTTAAATTTGGTCGGATCGATCAGCTCCTGATTAAGTTCCTTGTCGAAGATAGAGGAGAGTCCCCCATTTGCGAATGTCAGTTTATAGAACTTATTTTCAGCCTGATTCTTAAAGGTTAAAGCTGTTTCCTTTTTCTTCTCTTTAGCCGGCTTTAAATAATAGGTGCGATAACCAATGGATGGAACATTTTCAGCTGTGAAATTGAGTTGCGTTGATCTGATCGACCCATCTTCGAAAAGGGTCGTCAGACTTGACTGGCAGTTTAGGGTTTTCCCATCACTGTCCTTTAAATCAAGCGTAAAGGCTGTTCCCTTTTCAAAAGTAAACATCGTGCTGACGGGATCTGTCCGTTGCTGATTCATGCTGTTAAAAATGACCAAAGGAATACCTTTCTTTGCATCTGTTTGAATTTTAGAAGCGAGCTCGTTTAGGCTTCTAGAAACAATTTTTTCAGCTTCAGCTTTGGCAAATTCATATTTTGAAAGAAAATAAGCATCAGTAATATCACCGTGTTTGCCTCCCCAGCCATGATCAGGATAAATTTTTGCTTCCCATGCTTTGTTGAGTTGGGCTTCAGGATAGCCCAGAAATGAACCGTCAACCAACGCATTTATTGTTGAAAACTTCTCGGCAACCGGAAGTAAGATATCAGCCTCGCGACTCGCTTTTAACGCTTTTTGATGCGATGGTCCATGGATATACAACCATACTGCAGGTCGTTCGCCTTTCAAGGAAGGAAGATCAGGTTTTTGAGCGGTCAGCGCATCGAAAAATTCAGGGGTTGAGGCCACTTTGAAACGGGGTAATTTTACAGGAAGATAATTCCCTTTTTCATCCTGCAGCTCCTTGATATTTTCCCAGTTTTTAATGAGCTGACTGTAATCTTTCGAAGGGCTCATGTCCTGGTCTGAGAGGATAGGAATCACCGGTGATGGTGATTTTCCGGTATAGAATTTTTGCCAGTCCATCGAAGTTGTTGCTACAAACTGCGCAGCCTCCGGGAAACTTTTCTGAAGTGACTGGAATGCATCGCCATAATGCCCGGGAGAAAATACGGTGATAAATGAGCCGTCGGGGCTGTACCAGTTGAAAAGACCCCGTTTCTGGCGACTGATCATCATATATTTGGTTCCGGCCTTTTTCATCAGCTGCGCCATCTGAAGCGTGCGCCCAGGCACATCTTCGTTCCAGTAAACAGTTGCTTTGTAGTTGAACTCGTCCTTTAACCATTTGGCTCCAAGGTAAAACTGGCGGGCCAGCGCTTCTCCCGAATACATCTCTTCATAGGGCTGAATAAAAGTGGATCCACAAGAGAGCCGGCCGTCGGTCAGCAGTTGTCGGATGGTTGCTTTTTTGTCGGGATGACGCTGTGTGTATTCTTTGAGCATCAAGGCATCCTCGATATCAAAACGATAATTTTTGTCTTTTTCCGCCATTTTAAGCAAAGGAGCAAGCAACATTGTATCGCGCTCAATCACACATTTTTCGGGGGAATCCATCCATGCAATATCCTGATGACTTGAATTCATTAGAAAAATCTGCCCTTTTCCCAGAATTGATTTGGACAATTCTATCATACTTGCGACTGTCTTTGGCTGATAGATACGTTGCGCCTGAAGTATGATTTTTGATGCTTCCTTTTTGGATTCGTTGGTTAAAATTGCTTTGCTGAGCAATCTGGTGGTTTTAAATGATTCACCAAGCGAGGTTACAACAAAGATCTCTCCATTTGGATCACTTAGTTTAAAAGCCTTGTTTTTCGATGAAAATGACAATGAAAATCGGGCCTCGGCTTCGGTTGTACCTTGTTTTAGCGTAGCTTTCTTTATTTTTCCGGACTCTTCTGTATAATTTACTTCTGTACCGTCCATAAAAAGAGGCGCCTGCAGTAAACAAGCCAGTTTGCCATTTTTTTCTTCTATCTCCATTTTCACCGAAACATCGTATTTTACTGAATTTTGAAGATACGAAATCGCGTCAGCAGCCTGAAAAACTATGATCCAGCAATTGCTGTTATTCGCTCTGCCTGTGATGCTAATTTTTTGAGGCCCTGCTTTTTGCAGCCAGCCGGGAGGAGCAATGAGCGACATATAACCATGTGCATCCCCATTGCCGTCGGCTTCAACTGTTACAAATGAAAGCTTACCGCCATCGGCAGTTGTTATTTCCCAGTTTTGCTTCGTCGAAGAGGGAATCTCAAAACGATTAATACCGTTAACAGAGACATCAAAAATGTTCTTATCTGAAGTAAGATCAATAGAGGCTATCCAAAGGAAACCGACTGAATTCTGTTCGGCCATTTCAGAAAGGGTTTGAGTTTCCCATTCAATTCCTGTTTTTCCATCGGTGCATCGGGTAATTAGCCCGTCTGTTATATCACTTCGAAAGCTGTGATAGGAGAAAGTGTTCTCTCCGGAATTTTTTTGAAAACCTTCTTTCCAGTTTTTCGATTTTCCGGCCAATTCGAACAGTACTTTAGCAAGATCATTGCTTGCCGTTAAGTGAATACTGAATAGCAAAAGAAAAGTCACCGCAAAGAATTGTCTTAATCTGTTCATATTGTTCTTTATAAAATTTTACCTGAAATTTCTTTTATCCGGCGAATGAGTTCCATCATCGCGCGACCGTTGTGGTAAGGACATTTCCATGGATCTATTTTCCAGTCGTTACGGTAGTAGGGAGATGGATCGTCTGCCGGTTCTTCCAAAAAAGGGATACCCAAACGGTTAACCTTAGTGAACCATTCCCCGTTTTCATGATCGATAATGCAGCTATTAACGAAATTCCATGATACTTTGAGCTTTTCCCAATAGCTGGTATCCAGTGTAAGTTGAAAGCCGTTCATAAACGCCACTAATGTTTCAGCTTGAGGCCACCAATGTTTGTTAGTTCGCAGATGGCTGCCAAAGCGGGTGGATTCCAGGAATAAGCCACCGTCTTTATCAACCCCCACCCGGTCGACAGCATCAAGCATTTTTACCGAAAGCAATCGCATTTTTTCGATGATTTGCTGATCTCCAAGAATTTCTGCCGCTTCCCATAATAACCACGAAGCCTCGATATCGTGTCCAAACGAACAAATACCTTTCGAAGTTTCGGCTTCGGTAAATTGCACATCAAAGAATATTCCGAGATGTCCAGTGGGGCGGATGATATTCGCAATAAATAATTCAAGTAATTCTTTCAGTCGTTTCCCTGCCAGTTCATCATTGCTGACTTTATAAAATGCAGCATAAGCTTCCAGAATGTGAAGGTGTGTATTCATTGTCCGGGGCTCATTGTTGTCTGCCATCCGGTTTTCCGAATAAACCTGCCAATCCTGCGTAAAAGCTTCCAGATAGCCTGGGTTTTGCCTGTCCTTGGTTTTATCCTCAAGAAGTAAAAAGTAATTCTTCAGCTGAAGCAGCAGTTCAGGACTTCCCTTTAATTCGTAATATTTGCTTAAAGCATAAAGTACAAAAGCCTGAGCATAAGTGTGCTTAATGCAATCGAGCGGTTTATTACCCGAAGTGATGCTCATATAAAAACCACCGTTTTGAATATCAGCAAAATGATTGATCAGCACACGGTAAGCCCGGTCGGCAATTTCAGCATATTGCTGATTTTTAAAGTCTTTGGCAGCTTCTGCAAAAGTCCATAAGATACGGGCATTCAGTACACAAGATTTAGAGGCGTCCTGAACAGGCATTCCTTTCAGATCAACAGCACCGTAAAAACCATCACCATCTTTTTCGATGGCAAACTTAATCCAGAAAGCAAGAATGTCATGATGTAACTCTTGTTCGAAAATTTTGGAATACGAATTTAATTCGTTTTGGAGTGATACCATAATTGATATTGGATTAGAATAAATAGTTCAGATCAGAATGGGCAATTGGCGAAGTTACGCGTTTATTTTAACCTTACAAAACATTGTAAAATTTTGTTACACTCATAATATATTTTATTGATTTGTTAGAATAATAAGGTTGTTTGTTAAGAATCAGTATAAATTATGCATAATTATTGATTCATTGATACAAAACAGTAGATTTGTCTTACTAATTAATTAACAAACTCACCATGCCACAACACATTAAACGCCTTATTGGCGTATTTGCTATTTTTATAGTATTATTTCTGGTGATGCGTCAGGTTTTAAAGCCAAGCTCCTTTGGGGATCTGGGACATTTTCGTGCCAATGCCATTCCGGAAAATGCGATGAGACCGATGCATTACACGGTTGCTGACAGTTGCTATAAATGTCATGCGGACGTTCGGGATGATAAGGCGATGGGATTTCATAAACAACTGAAGTGTGAAGTTTGTCATGGTCCTGGTTTAAAACATGCCCTTTATGCGAATAAATTTAAGAATGGAGAATTGCCCGATTCTCTGATGCTTTTTAAGCCCACTGAACGTAAAGATTGCGCTATTTGTCATCAGATAAATGCTGCCCGTATAAAGATACTTTTCGATACCATTAATACAACGATGGTTCACCAGATAGATGCGATGAAACATAATCCGGCTGATCCGAAGACCAAAGTCCCATTCAAATGTATTGACTGTCATAATCCACATCAACCATGAAACAAGATAAATCTACACTATCCAGAAGAGATTTCTTCAAGGCCGGTACGGTCATTGTTGGCGGAATTGCTGTTTCATCAGCACTTCTGGCACCTTACGATGGTTTGTTATTTGCTGCGGAATCACCAGGAGCCAAAGGTAAATGGTACGGTATTGGAATTGATATAAATAAGTGCATCGGATGCGGAAAATGTGCCAATGCCTGTAAAGAAGAAAACAATGTCCCCAAAGCACCTTTTTATTTCCGCTCATGGGTTGAACAGTACACCATCAAAAATGACGGTTCCATACTTGTCGAATCACCCAATGGCGGGATCAATGGATTTAAACAAGCCGTCCCCGACAATGAAATATTCAAATCGTTTTTTGTTCCCAAAATGTGTAATCATTGCGCAAAGTCGCCATGTACACAGGTTTGTCCGGTTGGTGCAACATTTGAAACCGAGGAGGGTATTGTTCTTGTTGATGAAAATTATTGCATTGGATGCAGGTATTGCGTACAGGCATGTCCTTACGGATGCCGTTATATTCATCCCGAAAAGGGAACTGTTGACAAATGCACGCTATGCTTTCATCGCCTGAAAAAAGGTTTACAACCTGCATGTTTTGAAATGTGTCCTACAGAAGCAAGGATTTTCGGTGACTTAAATGATCCGGGAAGCAAAATTAATTACTTCCTGAAAAATCATACCTGCATGGTTATTAAACCAAATTTAAATACTGGCTCGAAATTATTTTATAACGCATTAAGCTCGGAGGTAAGATAAAATGGAACAAAATCTTCAAAATTTGTACGAAGTTCTTTCGAAAGTTGACGGATATGTCTATCCCAACGAGATTGAGCTCAACTGGAGCATCCTTATCGTTCTGTATCCTTACATTACGGGGCTGGTCGCCGGGGCATTTATCCTTGCTTCGCTGGAACGGATATTCAAAATCCGTATCCTCAAACCAACTTACGGTATTGCTTTACTCACCGCATTTTCTTTTATGCTGGTGGCTACTATGCCTTTAGTCAGTCACTTAGGTAAGCCATTGAGAGCCTACGAAATAATGATAACTCCCCATTCGAGTTCGGCAATGGCTATTTTTGGCTTTGTTTATTTATGGTACCTGATGGTGGTATTGTTTCTGGAGATATGGTTTGACTATCGCCGTGACATGGTGATCTGGTCCAACGAATCGACTGGATTTAAAAGGTTTTTATACAAGCTGCTCTCGCTGTGGACAACTGATATTTCTCCAAAATCGGTAGCGCTGGATAACCGCATCGGTTATATTGTTACTGTGATCGGTATTCCCTCCGCATTTCTGCTGCATGGTTATGTAGGTTTTATATTTGGCTCAATAAAGGCAAATCCATGGTGGTCCACGGTTTTAATGCCGGTGATTTTTCTGTTCTCTGCTATGGTTTCCGGAATCGCTTTGGTAATGCTGATCTATATTCTGTTATCCAAGATACGCAAACAAAAAATCGATATGCCATGTCTGGATACGATTGCTAAATACTTGTTTTATATACTGATAATCGATTTTACACTCGAAGGTCTGGATCAGATTCACCGGATTTATGTTGCCGAAGAATCATTTGAAGCATTGCATAAACTGGTGTTTGGGCAGCTGTTCTTTACACTGTTTATTGTTCAGGGATTCTTTGGTACAATTTTACCCCTTCTTACTCTGGGAACATTTCAGTTTTATAAGCCAAAAGAGCAAATCAGAAAAGTGATTTATCTCGTTTTAGCGGTGCTGATTCTGGTCGGGATATTCTTTATGAGATGGAATGTCGTCATTGGCGGTCAGCTGTTCTCTAAGAGTTTTTATGGATATACTACCTATAAAGTCGGTATGATCGGTGCCGAAGGGTACATAATGGCAGCGGTTTGGTTAATTGTACCTTTTCTTATCCTGTCTTTTCTATTATGGCTGTTGCCACCCTGGAAAAAGATCGACGAAGAACATGATATTTAGGAGGAGTTGCAAATGAATTCAGATGCTCTCAAAAATGACGATATTAGCAGTATCCTCAGCCGTTTAAATTCTCTTGAAGAGCGGATGAAGCTCCTCGAAACTGGTAAAGGACAGTTGGGATACCATGAATTGCCAGATGATGAAGTCACTGAAGAGGAAGAACCCGAATTCTCGGATGTCAACATTTCAATCAGCTCGTTGTTTGAAACCAAGCTGGGCGAATATGGCCTGGCCTGGCTGGGAAGTATCGTACTGTTTTTCGCAATTGTCTTTCTGTGGCAATATTTTAACGATGCAGGCAAACCATTGATTTCTTTGGTTGTGGGAGTGGTAAGTGTGGCTGGAGTTTTTGTAATGTCACATTATTTCCGAAAAAGTTTCACCTATCTCTCTTCTGTATTTAACCTTTTTGGATTCATAATTCTGTATTATGTTCTGTTGCGCCTGCATTATTTTACTGATAATCCACTTATTTTAAATCAGGTTTCTGCAACAATTGCTTTGCTGATTCTGATTGGAATTCAGCTGTATTTTGCAGTTAAAAAACAATCGCCCGTTTTGGCCGGATTAGCGTTTACACTTGGGATGATTACTGCTTATGTCAGTTCTCAGACGCAGGTTTTCTTTTTGATTTCAATTATCAATACAGGTTTGGTGATTTATTCTTTCTGGAAATACAATTGGTGGAAAACCATGCTTTTTATTTTGTGCGTCACCTATCTGACTTACTTAATCTGGTTGATAAAGAATCATACGTCGCTGATTAAAACTCCTGATGATTTAACTTTTCACTTTGCATTCGCATATTTTTCAATCACGACTGCCATCTATTCTTTGGTGGCATTTAGAAAACCAAATCAGATTTATGCTGATCATGCAATTCTTGCCACTATTCTGCTTTCTGGAATGGCCTATTCGTTATTGATGATGGTGCTTGTATTTTCGCATTTTCCGAAAGCATACATCCCCTTTTTCACCACGATTTCGGTGTACAGCATTGTTTATTCTATTTTACTGAAGCTTTATTCACCTTGGAAATACTCACCGGCACTGTTCGCACTGTTTGGATTTTTTGCCATAAGTGTCACTATTAATGGCATATACCATTTGCCGGACTCCTTTTTATTACTGATTTGCCAGAGTTTTCTGGTGTTGGTACTGGCACTTTGGTATAGATCACATATTATCACCCTGATTAATACTTTTCTTCTTTTATTTCTGGCTTTAACGTATTATTCTGTATCCGGTGAATTGAATACAGTAAATTTCACAATACCCCTTGTCGCATTTTTATCCGCCCGTCTCATCAATTGGCAGAAGGAACGCTTGAATATAAAAACCGAGTTTATTCGGAATATCTACCTGCTTACTCTGTTCTTTTCGTTGCTTTATGCTACGTATAAAGGTTTACCAGGTCAATATATTACTGTAACCTGGCTGATTATTGGCGGGGTCTATTTTATATTAAGCATCCTGATTAAAAGTATCAAATACCGATGGATGGGAATGGCAAATCTTGGGATATCTGCCTTGTATTTATTTCTGGTCGATATGGCAAAAACTGATCTTATATTCAGAATTCTGGCATTTCTCGCTTTTGCAATTATCTCGATTGGTATTTCTGCCTATTATGTAAGGAAATTGAAGAAGAATGGATGATTTATCCCTTGATTCAAAAGTTTAATACTTAGGAATTCACTTTAGAATTCTGAAATGAGCTTTGCTCTTGTGTATTTTTTAATTTGTGAATCACAATTTTCGCGAAGCTGGTCAATTATCTTTTTGAATTTAGGGTCTGATGCAAGGTTGGTTGTTTCTAAAGAATCATTTTTCAGATCATAAAGTTCTTCAGGTGCCTCAATGAAACGATACCTGAAATATTTCCATGCGGATGTTCTGACCCCTTCACTTGATGGGATCTGCGGTAATTTCCACAGATGTTCAAACAATACCGTATCCCGGATTTTTTCGGGTTTTGTGTCGTTTACGAAAGACATAAGGCTCATCCCCTGATATTCTTCAGGAGATTTTACACCGGCCAGATCGAGAATAGTTTCGGCAATATCAATATTCAGCGCCACATCCTTAATGTCGCGGTGAGCAGCTTTTCTTGGGTCATAGATCATCAGCGGAACACGTAACGAATTTTCGTACATCAGCCATTTGTCGGCTAACTGTCGCTCGCCTAAAAAGTAACCATTATCTCCCATAAAAATGATAACAGTATTACGGCCGATCCCTTTTTCTGTTAAAACTTTTCTGAGCTCCCCGATTTCATCATCAATCTCACTGATCATCCGGTAATAGCCTTTGACACTTTTTTGATATTTGACCGGGTTATCAAATCGCCAGGTCCAGCGTAACCGGCTAAATCCTTCACGAACTTCTTTCGGTAAAGCATTAAAATATTTATCGTCACCCAGTAAAGGTGGCGGGATAGTTACTCCGTTATATCGGGTATCCGATTTTGTCTGCCAGAAGTATTGATCCGGGGCATTGTCATGAGCATGCGGTGCGCTGAAGCTAAGCGACAGACAAAAAGGTTTATCCCCAGGGGCATTTTTTATAAACTGTTGTGCCTGATAACCTGTAAATTGGGTGAGATGCACGGTGTCTGCTCCAATGGTTTTGTAAAAATAACCCTTCCGGTTTGGGTATTTGGTCTCTCGGTCATAAAAGTCAGCAACATTGAAGAGGTTCTCAGCGCCCTTGTATGTAACTCCAAATTTACCGAAAAATCCGGTATAATAGCCATTTTCCTTTAATATGACAGGATAACTAAGTTTCATATATGGCTCCTTAAGTGGTCCCTGTTCAAAAGTATATCCGTGGGTTCGCTCATACATACCGGTCAGGATGCTTGCCCTGCTTGCCGCACAAATCGGAGTGGTAACAAAAGCATTCCTGAAATACACCCCTTCACGAGCGAGTTTGTCCATCTCAGGCGTTTGAATTATGTTATTTCCGGAATACCCCAACGCATTCCAGCGTTGATCGTCGGTAAGAATAAAAATGATATTGGGTTTAATATTCCGGCCATCTGCCTCTTTGCCATAAAGGACACCATGAACCAACGAACATCCTAATAATAAGACAGGTATATTTTTCATTTAAAATTGGTCAAAGTAAAGGATAAGTAATAATATTAGCCTCATATTCAGCCTGGTATTAAATTGGTTTATCTTAATCCTCCAGCTTATTCTTTAATTTTATGGTAACTTACTAATAACGAACCTGGTTTTTGTGGAATTGTAAGGTTGATTCCTTCCATCAATTCCCGACCGGTATTGCTCACCCGCAATCCAAAATCTTCGTAAAATAGTTCGTAGGTTGAGGCAGCCTCGAGTCCGCTGAGTTTAGTATGTATCGATTCATTGCTGTTTCCAATTCTGCGAAAGGCGATGATTATCCCGTCATTTTTAGCTGGCCTGTTCAGCTGGTAGGCTAACCAGACATTATCTCCGGTATTATTCCTGCTTTCGGTTAGAGGATAATAATCGCCGTAAAAATAGGGGCGAAGGTTTTTATAATCCTGAATTCGCTTCTGAATAGCCGGGATAGACTCTGATGCTTTACCTGTAATTTCCCAGTTCAGTACCGCTGTTGCTCCCAATCCTGATCTGAAGGTATAGCTGTCTGTCTTGTAAATAGCGGTGCCGTGAATTGGCAGGTAAAAATTCAATCCGAAAGTATGGCATTGATATCCGTTAGGTTCACCATATTGATAATCGGTACGCCATAGCGGTGCACTGCGCGAAGTTGTCTCAAGATCGATACGCCTGCCTCCACTGGCACAATTGTCGATCAGAAGATTTGGAAACTTCTCCAGCAAGCTGTCCCAAAATGCATATAATCCTTCAATATGCCGGATCTCCGAGATGCCGATGCGGCCCGGTTTGTCGTTAGCTACCCAATAGGGCATCGGATCGAAATTAAAATCCTGTCGGTAATTATCTATTCCTTCATTTTTTATTAAGTTTGAAATCAGATTAATAAGCCAATTTAGGGCTTCTTTATTCCCCAGATCGAAGAGATAATTTTCGCTCTTGGGCAGTTTGATAAGCCACTCCGGATGTTCGCGGTCTATCATCGATCCGGGACTCACCCGTTCAGGTTCAAACCAGACCATGAATTTGGCGCCTGTTTGGTGTACGGCCTCCGAAACAGGCTTCAACCCGTGTGGAAAGCGCTCTTTGTCGACGGTCCAGTTACCCACATTCTGCCACCATCCGCCTTTTTCCTTATCCCAGCCACATCCTGTGTACCAACCGGCATCAAGCCAGAAAACCTCAGGAAGAATTTTGAATTGCTGGTATCGTTTTACAAGTGCTACGGCAAATTCTTCGGTTAGACAGTTGTACTCACCGCAAGGTTCAGGATCGCCATAATCAAAACTTCCCGATAGGGGATATTCGGCAAAGTGCCCTGCTATTTTACGCGAATGGTGTTCGAGGATAAATTGCCTGAACTGGTTATGTCCTGTCATCCGGTCAGAACCTTTCCAGAAAAGCAAACAGATTTTTGGGGTCCTGATCTCTTCTGAAGGGTTAAGCGCTAATTGCATTTTTTCCATTCCGGATTTCAGTGAAACTGATTTCTCTGCAGTTTGATTTACATCGGCATACCATTTGCCCGTCCATCCAACAGAAACTACAATTCCTTGCTCTCCAGGTGTTTCGATGTTGAAAAACGGGAACGCTGTATTGTCTGATGATCGTCCTCCGCTTGGGGTCATGTAAACCGGCTTCCCAATTTGCATTTTTTCATCGATTGGCTGAAAATCATTTCGTTCAGCATTACTTCCTCTTGAATGATGAAGTGTGAAAGTGCCTTTCTCATTACTGACAAATGAATAGTCGATTACTGCTGCCTTTTCAATCAGTTGGGTGTTTTTTGAGGAAGAATTGGAAAATTTCAGTACCCATTCCACAGCCGGAAAATCGCGGAAACAAGTGACGGTACACCTTACCTCAAGACCGGTTTTTGATTCCGAATAAGTGTAAACAGAAATATCTGAATTTGGCTCTGCCGACTTTAACCGTTCTGATCGGTAGGACCAGTTTTTGATGAAAGTATCAGATTTTCTTCCACCATAAACAAAAGAAAATGGGGGAGTATTGCCTTTCGCAAAATGTTGATCCACCCATTGGCGAACTGCAATTACGTTGTTCGGTATGCTTTGAATAGACTGGCCGGAAGTCACGTCGAAAAATCCAAAACAAAGCAATAAAGTAAGCGTATACACTTTTTGTCTTGTCTTTGACATTGATTTTTTGCTGTTTGGTTTCATAATTATTACCGATTTATGGCGATTTAGACTTTTCTTGTTTTTAATTTGCTGTGAAATTATTGTCGGGCCATGGTGCCATTTCCAGATTTTTTTTCAAAACAGGTCTTTGAGCATCTACGCTTCTCAGAAATTCTCCAAGCATTACAGACAATTCTTTCACTTTATTGGGTTCGCTAAGAGCCAGATTGTTTTTTTCACCAATATCGTTCTTGACATTATACAACTCGGATTTTTGATTTTTGTACCAATAAATCAATTTCCAGTCTCCTCTTCGTATTGTGCTGGTCGTTCCAATGCCGGGCCCGGTGGCTCCCCACTTGTTAGGAAAATGCCAAATCAGATTACGGTCAGGTGCAGTTTTTCCCGTTTGCAGCAAAAGTGGAACGAAGCTTTTACCATCAATTTTCTGTTTTGTTTTGTATTGATGAATGCCAGCTATTTCCAGAATTGAAGGGAAAAAATCCTCGATAATAAGGACTTCATTGCAAATTGAGGCGAATTCGACCTTTCCGGGCCATTTCACGATCATCGGCTCCCGGATTCCGCCTTCGTAAGCTGACCCTTTACCACTTCTAAGAGGACGGTTATGGGTATGAGGCTCACCTCCCCGGGCCTGGGCGCTTAATCCTCCGTTATCCGACATAAAGAGGATCACGGTTTTTTCGGATATCCCTTTTTGATCCAGGTAATTCATCAAGTCCCTCAGACTTTTGTCCATTGCCTCGATCATTGATGCATACCTTGCCTCAGGCTCTTCGAGTCCTATTGCTTTATATTTTGAATAAAAACGGTTATCTGCCTGCAGCGGAGCGTGAACTGCATAATGAGCCATATAAAGGTAAAAGGGTTGTTTTTTGACCAGGGCTTTATTCATTGCCCCTATTGCTTCGCGGGTTAAAACCTCTGTGAGATTGATGGAATCGCCATGGTATTTTTCGAGACCAGGCACTCCCCATGGTGGCGTGTAAGAGCCTTTTTCTGCATTTCCAAAGTTTTTTTCACCAAGATAACTTCCGGGAGCCCCGGCTGCATGCCCGGCAATATTGACATCGAATCCCAGATTCAAAGGATTGGAAGCCGGAGTATTCATTGCTCCATAATGTGCTTTCCCGCAGTGAATCGTGTAATAACCGTTGTCGTGCAGAATTTGTGGTAATGTTGTGGCCTGCACAGATAGTTCGATAGAATCTGTTTGTTGCAAACCATTCACATTCCATTTCGGGAAATCCAATTCATCATCAACGGCATCAGTTGATATATTTCGCTGCAAAGTCCAGTTTGTAACCCGGTGACGGGCAGCATTCATACCGGTCATCAGACTGACTCTTGACGGTGAGCAGACAGTACAGGAATATGCCTGTGTGAATTTCATTCCGGAAGCAGCGAGCTTCTCCATTGCCGGCGTACAATAAAGTCGGTTTAATGGTGTTTTTTCCTTCCAGAACGGAACCGATGTATCCTGCCATCCCATGTCATCAACCAGAAAAACGATAATATTTGGCCTTTGATCATCGGATAAAGGACGCGATATAGCTGGAGCTGCAGATGCGATGGCAGATGCCAATAAACTTAATCCAAATTGGTAATTGAAAGAATTATTGCTGCCCATTTGCCTTAATTTTATTCGGAGATTTGGAAATAACATTACAAGTTAACAACAAATATAACTATCTGAAAAATATTTATTGCAATTATAAAAATTTAAATAGTATTTGTTACTTTTGATTATTCCAGCATACAATAAATCACTTTAAAAATTTATAGAGATGAAGAAAATGTCTTGTAATCTGTTATTTGTTGTAATTTTTTTACTCCTCATTTCAATTCCAGGTATTTCTCAGAATAAGATCATTATTCATGCCGACAAGCCGGGATCCAAAATCGACAAGGCTATTTATGGTCATTTTGCCGAACATCTTGGACATTGTATTTACGGCGGCATTTATGTGGGAGAGAAATCGGAAATTCCAAATTTAAATGGATTTCGTACCGATGTTGTAAATGCCCTGAAAGATTTGAAAGTTCCGCTGGTTCGTTGGCCGGGCGGATGTTTTGCAGACACTTACCATTGGAAAGATGGTGTCGGACCCAAAACAGAACGTCCTTCAATTGTCAACGTTCATTGGGGAGGAGTAACTGAAGACAATAGTTTCGGAACCCACGAATTTCTCAATTTTTGTGAATTGATAGGTGCTGACCCATATATTAATTTGAATGTAGGTAGCGGGACAGTTCGGGAAGCTTCCGAATGGATCGAGTATGTGACGTCTTCCAATGAAAGTCCAATGACGAAATTACGCAAACAAAACGGACGCGAAAAACAGTGGAGTGTCAAATATTGGGCAGTTGGAAACGAAACATGGGGTTGTGGCGGAAATATGCGTCCGGAATATTATGCTGATATCTATCGTCAATATGCTTCTTTTATGCGTGCTCCCGGCATCTATAAAATTGCCAGCGGAGCCAATGGAGAGGATTATAAATGGACGGATGTTTTGATGAAAGAAGCAAAAGGAGATATGAATGGTTTATCCGTTCATTATTATACGGTGGCACGAGACTGGAATAATAAAGGTTCCGCAACCCAATTTGATGAAGCATTGTGGTTCAAGACTTTACAAAAGACTTTGAAAATGGAGGAATTGGTCACAAAGCACTCCGCAATCATGGATAAATACGATCAGGCCAAAAAAGTTGGCCTTCTGGTTGATGAATGGGGTAATTGGTTTGATGTTGAACCTGGTACCAATCCCGGATTTCTATACCAGCAGAATACGCTGCGTGATGCTCTGGTGGCGGGTATCAATCTGAATATCTTCAACAACCATGCCGATCGGGTCCGAATGAGCAACATTGCCCAGATGATCAATGTTTTACAATCGGTGATTCTAACCAGGGAAAATGAAATGGTTTTGACTCCTACCTATTATGTCTTTAAAATGTACAATGTGCATCAGAACGCAACGATGCTGCCCGTTGAGCTGAAATCTGGCCGGTATGTTTTTGGATCGCAGTCGGTTGATGCTCTTAATGTTTCTGCTTCAATAAAGGATGGATTGCTCAGCATTACAATTTGCAATCTTGATCCGGTTAAATCACAAAACATTAATTTTGATATTCAGGGTTTGAATTGCACTCAGGTATCCGGTAAAATAGTTACGGCAGAAAAAATTAATTCGTATAATGATTTTGGGAAAAAAGCTGAGGTTTCTTTAACTGAATTTAAAAATGCAAAAATAAATAAAGGGCAGGTTGACGCTGTCATTCCTTCAAAATCGGTTGTTTTAATACAGTTGAAATAGTTTTTTTGGTATCCGTCACAAAAAGCACTTATTTTGCACAATAAATTTTTAGTATGGATCGTGCGTATCTTGAGATAATTTTTTTGTGCGGAGTGGTTTTACAGGTTATTCTTCATGTGTATTTCATCCAAAATTATTTGACAGAAATTCACCGTAATTATTTCAATAAAAAGGAGCGGCTGTTTTTGATATTTATTTTTGTAGGTTTTCAATTGCTTCCTTTAGTTTATGTGTTTTCAACCTGGTTTTCTTTTTTTGATTATAATCTTCCCAAGTGGTTAGGATTCCCATCCATATTACTTTATTGTTTTGGGGTGTGGCTGTTTTTCAGGGCTTATGCAGATTTAGGATCTTACTGGTCGCCTGGTCTGGAAATTAAAGAAGGGCATCAGCTTATTACATCAGGTGTTTTTAAATATGTGCGGCATCCGATGTATGCGGCTTTTGGAACAATTGCCATCGCTCAGGTATTGATGTTGCAAAACTGGATTGTGGGACCCGCTTTTTTATTAATGGCTATACCTTTTTACAGGCAAAGGGTGCAACGCGAGGAGCTGCAACTAATCCGGCATTTTGGAGATGAATACTGCGAATATATGAGTCAAACAAATGCTCTGTTCCCCAAACAGGAACAAATAGATTATTCACTTGTCGTCGATAAGCTGAATCTGGTCATCAAAAAGATAAGATTCTCTAAAACAAAAAAAGGATAGACTTGCGCCCATCCTTTAAATTCGATTTTAAGAATTTATTTTGGTTCAGCATTTTCTGATCCGTCCTTAGCGATAGAATCACGCATTGCCGTGTCTGCCATAATATTCTTGTATTTCATATAATCCATAATTCCCAGATTGCCCGATCTGAATGCTTCCGCAATAGCCAGTGGAATCTGTGCCTCTGCTTCAATCACTTTAGCCGTCATTTCCTGAGCTTTCGCTTTCATCTCCTGTTCAAGAGCGACTGCCATGGCACGCCGTTCTTCAGCCCGCGCCTGAGCAATATTTTTGTCGGCTTGTGCCTGATCCATTTGAAGGTAAGCACCGATATTCTTGCCGATATCGATATCCGCTATATCAATCGAGAGTATTTCGAAGGCAGTTCCTGCATCAAGACCTTTTTGAAGCACTACTTTCGATATTGAATCAGGATTTTCGAGTACCAGTTTGTGCGAATGAGAGGATCCGATTGAAGATACAATTCCTTCCCCGACACGTGCGAGTACTGTTTCCTCACCGGCACCACCCACTAATTGTTTTATATTAGCCCTGACTGTTACTCTTGCCTTGCAAATCAGCTGAATACCATCTTTAGCAACTGCCGACACAGGCGGTGTGTCAATAACTTTGGGGTTCACCGACATACGAACTGCCTGAAGCACGTCACGGCCTGCAAGGTCAATTGCAGTTGCCATTTTGAAAGTCAGCGGAATATTTGCTTTCTCTGCTGAAACCAATGCATGAACAACATTTTCAACATGTCCGCCTGCAAGAAAGTGCGCTTCAAGTTCATCACGTTTAATTCCTTCAAGACCAGCTTTATGTGCTTCGATCATTGCCCGGGCGATTACTCCTGGCGGAACTTTACGGAAGCGCATCAAAAAAAGCTGTGTCAACGATATTTGAACTCCGGAAACGAGTGCCGAGAACCAAAGTCCAATCGGAATAAAATAAAGAAAAAGAATCAGACCGACTAAAATTGCAATTGCAATGCCAATAGTACTTGTTGGATCCATAATTATTGTTGTGTTAGTTTTACAATTAATTTATTATTTTGAATTGAAACAATTTCGATTTCTGAACCGTCATCTATAAATTCTCCGGTTGACTTGCCTTCAACAATGTGATTATTAAATTCAACCTTTCCCATTGGAGCCAGACGACTGATTGCTTTTCCCTTGTCTCCGACTTTAAAGCGCTCTCTTTCAAGTACATCCATTACTCCTGAAATTGTCGAATCCAGCTGCATTTTTTTTCCTGTATTACTTTTCAGAAACCTGAAAAACAGAATTGGCAGAAGTGTGATTAGCATGCCAACGGTTAATATTCCTGCAAATGTGCCATAATGGTCGAAAGCAAGGTAAGCACTGTACGCCAGCACACCAATACCGCTTACTCCGGCGATCGCTGATCCCGGAATCACCGCAAATTCAAGCATCAGAAGTATAATCCCCAACAAGATCAATAAAAGAATAATCAGTACTGTCATTTTTTGATAAATTATTTTATTATGGCCCTTAGGTCTCTCTGAGCAAGTGCCCTTCGCATCGGAAGTAAAAAAGACTTTAATCCCTTTTTTACTTCGCACTTTCCTTTATAATGAATCAAATAAGTACATTGCGTTGCCTGTATCATGTCAAGATCGCAAATTTCGACAAGCGAATCAATGACATAATCAAAAGTATGGTAGTCATCATTATGAAGTTCAAGGATGCAAGCGTGATCTTTGTCGATATCTGT
>JBAXOA010000020.1:0-54277 GCA_037133495.1 Mariniphaga sp.
ACTGATAATATGTAAGTTAGAATTGTATTTAACAATTATTAATAGACACTAGTGAAAATATATCTTAATGAGTTGCCGGTTAAAAGAGGCAGAGGAAAATTTGGCCTATAATCTTACGTCCTTCTGGGAATCAGATGAGATTACAGGCCCGTATAAAATTGTTCATTATATGCGAAACTGGGGTGAGCAAACCTATTTTCCCAATATACCGGCACAAATGATCAACGCCGATGGTCGAAGTGCCTGGATGACAGTGGCCTGTAATTACAGTGTTCAGAATATCAACCCCCACCAGTGCAGATACGCGGCTTCGATGCACGAGATTATTTTTAATGTGAACGGGAAGGACCTGCCGGAAACCCCTTCGGAGCGGAAGAATATTGCTCCCGAAGCCAAAGTAACGGCCTCCTCTTTTGAACCTCCGGTAAGCTTACCTCAGAATGCCGTAAACGGAATAATTGATGTCAATGGGAAAAGCCTGAAAAACGAATGGATTAGCGAGGAAGGCGGCGGTGCCTTTCTTAAGCTGGAATGGGACACGCCAAAAACCATCGACCGGATCAGGATATACGACAGTCCGGCTCCTGACCGTTGGCTTATGGAAGGTTATTTTGTTTTCAGCGACGGGACGATGGAGTGGATGTATGCTGCTCCTTCAAACAGCGCAAAAACACCTGCCGAAATTAATTTTAAACCAAAAACGGTGAAGTGGGTAAAGTTTACCATTTTGAAAGGCATTGCTGATAAATGCAAAACTACCACCTGCGAGCCCGGACAGCGTTTGGGAATAGCAGAAATTCAGGTGTTTGAGGCTAATTGATCAGGTATGGCGCATGACCGCATGTAGTGGGTAAGTATGGGTCTTTTAATCCTGGTTATCATTCCCGGCAATTGTCGTTATTAAATAATCCAGGCTTTTAGAATAATCAAAATTATCATACTCTAGTTCAACAGAATAGAAAATCCTTTAAATCTTAAGATATGAATGCATTAAAGATCAAAATTAGGAAAGCATATTCAATTATTAGTTTTAGTATTCTTTTTTGGATGTTAGCAGCAACAGCTTTTGGTCAGAAGAGTAGTAAAGTTGAAGAAATCGTTATCGTTTTTAAGACTCACTTTGATATAGGATTAATCTCAGTGGTCAAAATCCTTCATTCCCGTCATCATCACCCACCGAATGTATCGACTATATCTGGGGAATTAAAGGTGGTAGTTATAATATTATCAAACAAGAAGTTGCGCCTGGAAAAACAGCATCAGATCATCGGCCGGTCTTTATTGATGTAACATTTTAATTTTCTGACAGTTAGATTGCAATCAAAACTGCCAAGAATTCCGTTCAAAATAAATCAAACTTCAACATCATTTTTATGTAGTTATTTTCGCTAACTTAGTAACCAATAAAATAAAATTTTCCGGAATGTTTTTAGAGCGGGTATACGAAGGCCGAAACGATATTGGCCGTTGGATTGCAATGACTGTAATTGTGTTGTTCGTTTGGCAAATCGTTGGCGCCGTGCCCCTGGGTATCCTTATTGCACTAAAAATGGATGAAAATCCTGACCTTGAGCCCAATCTTGAAAATCCACTTGATTTTACTTCTTACGATATCTCCCAAACGACGGGATTCATATTGATGATGATACCTTTCATCCTGGCTTTGATCGCGATGTGGATTTTGATGAATCCTATTCACGAAAGACCCATGCTCTCTGCGATAACAGGACATAGTCGCTTCCGGTGGAAGAGACTTCTGTGGGGTGCCGGCACATGGGGTATATTGCTCACCATATATGCTGTTTTTGCCACAATTACCGGAATACAAAAAATTATATTTCAGTTCAATCCGGCAACATTATTCACTCTGGCAGCAGTTTCCTTACTGTTTATTCCTTTACAGTCTGGATTTGAGGAAGTTTTTTTCCGGGGATACCTCATGCAAGGATTGGCCAAATTATTAAAATACAGATGGTTGCCGCTATTAATCACTGCATTGATCTTTGGAGCCATTCATTTCGCTAATCCGGAAGTTAAAGCATACGGAGCTTTAATTACCATTCCACAATACATCTGGTTCGGCATTTTCTTTGGAATTTGCGTCCTGATGGATGAAGGTCTGGAGTTGGCCTGGGGAGTTCATTTAACCAATAATTTGTTCTTGTCCGTGTTTTTCACACAGGATTCGAGCGCAATACAAACACCGGCACTCTTTCGGATTACCGATATAAACCCACTTTTCGATTTAATTTCGTTGCTTGCCCTCTCAATAATATTTATATTTGTTGCTCACAAAAAGTATAAATGGCCCGTATGGAATTATTTACTGGCTAAAATCGGGCAACCTGAAACTGAGGATGAAAATTTATCTGAATTCACTGATGATGAATACGATGAATAATATTAAAAACAAATATTTAACCTTTATTCGCTATGGAATTATTTTCAACGAAAGAAGTTTCTAAATCTTATGCCAATCACCAGGCATTAACAAATGTCTCTATCTCGGTTGAAGAGGGATCTGTTTTCGGTTTGCTGGGTCCTAATGGAGCCGGCAAAACAACTCTGATCAGGATTATCAACCAGATCACTGCCCCCGACAGCGGTTCAGTTTGGTTTAATGGACGTCTACTGAAGCCAGAAGACACCCAACAGATCGGTTATCTTCCGGAAGAACGGGGCTTGTACAAAAAAATGAAAGTCGGGGAGCAGGCACTCTACCTAGGCCAGCTTAAAGGATTATCGCGTCGCGACGCGATGAAAGAACTCAAAATGTGGTTCGAGAAGTTTGAAATTACTGCATGGTGGGACAAAAAAGCGATGGAACTTTCGAAGGGGATGCAGCAAAAAGTTCAGTTTATATGTTCCGTACTTCACAAGCCCAGTCTGCTGATTTTCGACGAACCGTTCAGTGGATTCGATCCTATCAATACCGATATTATTACCCGTGAAATACTTCGGATGAAAAAAGAAGGGGCAACGATCATTTTTTCAACTCATAATATGGAATCAGTTGAACAGCTGTGTGATCATATTGCATTGATTGACAAATCCAAAAAAATACTTGATGGCGCAACTCAGCAGATACGGGAAAAATTCAAAACGAATACTTATGATGTTGCCTATCGTGGTCAACTGGATATCAGTGGACGTGAATTATCCGGGAAATATCATATTATCAAGAATGATCCAAATGGAGACCTAAACAGAATAAGTATCCAGCATCTGAATGGGAGCAACTCAAAAGAACTAATCAAAGACCTCATCGAATGCGTCGAGATTATTTCTTTTAATGAAGTAATTCCCAGCATGAACGAAGTATTCATTAAAGTTGTCAAACAAAACGCCTAAAAAATAACCTTATGCATAAAATATTACTGATCATTCGAAGAGAATACACGACTCGCGTTCAAAAGAAATCATTTATTATTCTCACACTTCTAATGCCGGTTTTGATGTCGGCATTGATGATTCTTCCCGCCTATTTTGCCACTATGGATGACGAACAGGTTCGTACAGTAGCAGTCTATGACGGTTCTGCCATTTTTCTTGGGAAACTTGAAAACTCCGAATTCACTAAATTCAAGTTTATTCCAAAAGAAGAATACCAGACAACCAAGGAAAATATCAAAGGCTCAAAATATTATGCGCTTTTAGATATTTCACCCAATTTTCTGACGACAAATTCAGTTCAGGTTATCTCCGGAAGTAATATTCCTTTTGATCTAAAATCACAGATCCAGAATAAATTACAATCTGTGATTGAAAATGACAAGATGGCCGAAGTAGTTAAGCAAACTGCTATTCCCGATCTTCAGGAAAGAATTAAAGCAACCAAAATTCATATTAATATAGATACTATTAAATTAGATGAAGGCGGGAAGGCTAAAAAAAGCTCGACTGAAATAGGAATGGTACTCGGCTACATCTTCGGTTTCATGATTTATATGTTTATCTTTATCTACGGCACCCAGGTGATGCAAGGAGTAATGGAAGAAAAGCAAAGCCGTATTGTGGAGGTGATTATCTCGAGTGTGAAGCCATTTCAGCTGATGATGGGAAAAATTATTGGAATTGCATTTGTTGGATTGACTCAGTTTGCGCTATGGGTGATCCTTGGATTTACAATTCTTACCGCCTCGAAAAGTTTTTATCCGGGTGCTTCCAACATGCAGCAATTAAAAGATGTAATGGCTCAAAATCAGGATGCCGTGCAGCAGACCGCCGGTTCGCAAATGGACAAAATGCAGGAAGTTTTTTCATTGATCAGCACGATTAATTTTCCATTAATTATTGGTTGCTTCTTCTTTTTCTTTATCGGAGGATACCTTCTTTACAGTTCAATGTTTGCAGCCGTAGGCTCAGCTATTGATGCACAAGAGGATGCGCAGCAGTTTATGCTTCCGGTTACAATTCCGCTAATTTTGTCTATTTTGGTGTTGATGAGTGCTATCAAAAGTCCGGAAGGACCAATTGCATTTTGGTTTAGCATCATTCCATTCACTTCGCCGATTGTGATGATGGCCAGAATCCCATTTGGCGTACCAGCATGGCAATTAGCACTTTCGATGTTTTTACTGGTTGCAACTTTTATTGGAATGGTATGGGTAGCAGGTAAAATATACCGTACCGGCATATTAATGTACGGGAAAAAACCAACCTGGAAAGAACTGGGAAAATGGCTTATGTACAAATCATAGCCAATCATGTGAGAAAATATTAATTAATGAATTCCAAAAACAATCAGATTTAGGCAGGTAATCAGAAAAGTTGCCTGCCTTTATTAATTGTGCATGTTGCAATTTTATTTCAATTTCAATTTTACTAAAGTAGTTGATACTTGTAATAAAGATCATTGATACGCCAGCTGGCGAAGAACATTATTAATTGATAATTAATTAATTAGCCCAATGATAACTGTGTTGATCGTAATATTTATTTTAGGCTATTTTCTTATTGCCTTTGAACATTCTGTAAAAATAAATAAATCCGCAATTGCACTGATAACCGGCGTGCTTTGCTGGTCGGTTTACAGCTTGTATTCACCAGACAAATACATTATCAACAATCAATTAACCAATCATTTAGGAGAACTTTCCGGAATATTGTTTTTTCTGCTGGGAGCAATGACCATCGTAGAATTAATCGATTCGCATGAAGGATTTGAACTTATTACCTCCCGAATCACTCAAACTGACAAAAGAAAACTACTCTGGATTATCGCTTTTATAACCTTCTTCTTATCTGCTATTCTCGATAATCTGACAACTACCATCGTGATGATCACACTATTAAGAAAATTGATAAAGAGTCAGCAAGATCGTTTGTTTTTTATTGGAATAATTGTGATTGCAGCTAATGCGTGGGGTGCCTGGAGCCCAATCGGAGATGTCACCACAACCATGCTTTGGCTTGGTAATCAGATAACTACTGCCAATATTATATTAAAACTTTTTCTTCCTAGTGTCGTTTGCCTGCTTGCTCCTCTGATTATTTTATCCTTTAATTTAAAAGGAGAAATTGAAAGACCTGCCAGTGCTGACAATAAAAATCAAAAGAACATCTCATCTGTCCAACAAAATATTGTGTTCTTTTCCGGAATCTTAATTTTCATACTAGTGCCTGTTTTTAAAACTTTCACCCATTTACCACCTTACATGGGAATCCTTGCAGGTTTAGGAATTCTGTGGGTTATTACTGAGATTATTCACGGGAGAAAAGAGGAATCAGTTAAACATGCATATTCAGTAGCCCAGGCATTGCGAAAAATTGACACCTCCAGTATTTTATTTTTCTTAGGAATCCTTGTCAGTATAGCGGCACTCGATTCAGCAGGAATCCTGACATCATTTGCCAGATGGATTTCGAGTGCAGTTTCGAATAGCAATATCATCGTTTTATCATTGGGTATTCTCTCGGCAATTGTTGACAATGTGCCTTTGGTGGCGGCTACACAAGGAATGTATGACCTTACCGTCTATCCTACAGACCATTATTTCTGGGAATTTCTTGCCTATTGTGTCGGAACAGGGGGTAGTGTATTAATCATTGGATCGGCAGCGGGCATCGCAGCAATGGGAATGGAAAAAATTAACTTCTTTTGGTATTTGAAGAAGATAAGTATCCTTGCCTTGATCGGCTATTTTTCGGGGGCAGTTGTTTATATTTTACAGTATCAGCTATTCGGTCTGTGACAAATGGAAAACAATCAAAAAGTCAATCGGTATGCAGTGATAGACCTAGGGACAAATACCTGTAATCTATTGATAGCAAATATATTAACCAACGGATCGTTCGTGCCGGTTTATGATCGCAAATTACCGGTAAAGCTAGGCAGGGGTGGAATTCATAATGATATTTTGTTGCCTGCTGCCATAGAGCGGGGAATATTGGCGTTGCAAAGTCATTTCAAAACTATCGGGGAGTATGGTGTCAGCAAGGTAAAAATCGTTGGAACATCGGCGCTAAGGGGTGCTGCAAACCGCGAAGAATTACGGAATAAGGTAAAAGAATTATTCGGATGGGAAATCGAAATAATTGATGGAGAAGAAGAAGCAGAACTGATCTTTAGAGGGGTGCGGCTATCCCTGCCTGACGGAATCGGGAATTACCTGATTCTTGATATTGGCGGCGGAAGCATTGAATTTATTATTGCAAACAACGATACTGTCATCTGGAAAAAAAGCTTTAATATTGGTATTGCCCGTGCTCTGGAAGCAATTCCAATGTCCGATCCGATTTCTTACTCCGAAATCAATTTATTGGAAAAGTGGTTCGATGCACATCTTGCAGAGTTATGGAAAGTCTGCTTGCTGCATAAACCGCTCACGCTTGTTGGCTGTTCGGGTGCATTTGACACTTTTGTAGATATTTATGAGAATGCAATTCCTGATCAAAAGATTCGCGATGTTTCGGAATTACCTCTGAACGATTATTATAAAATCCATAATCTGCTTATTCATTCGGACAATCAAACAAGGAGTAAAATGCAGGGAATGGATGGAATGCGTGTCGAAATGGTAGTTATTGCCTCAGTTTTCACTAATTTTATACTGCAAAGGTGTGCCTTTCAAAAATTGCTTCATACGCACAACTCATTAAAAGAAGGTATAATGAACCAGCTTATTTCTAAAGGATTATAATAATACCTATGGCAAAGATTTTAGTTATTGATGATGAACGAAGTATTAGAAATACATTAAAAGACATACTTGGACTTGAAGGTCATTCTGTTGAGGTGGCTGAAAATGGCCTGCCGGGTCTTGAAATGGTAAAAAATATCGATTTTGATATTATCCTCTGCGACATCAAAATGCCTGAAATGGATGGGATCGAAGTTTTGGAAAAAATCATGGAATTAAAGCCGGACACAACTGTTGTGATGATCTCCGGCCATGGAAATATTGATACTGCAGTTGAAGCAATAAAAAAAGGGGCTTTTGACTTTATTGTCAAACCATTGGATTTAAACAGATTATTGATTACGATTCGTAATGCGGGCGATAAAACGCAGCTTCTCAAAGAAACCAAGGTTCTTAAACAAAAGATTTTTAAGCAATACGAAATTATTGGAGAATCACCTTATATTAAGCGGGTACTTGAAATGACAGACCGCGTGGCACCTACTGAAGCCAAGGTTTTAATCACGGGCGCCAATGGAACCGGCAAAGAATTGATAGCAAGGAGATTGCATGAATTATCAGCCAGATCCGAAGCGCCTTTTATTGAGGTGAATTGTGCGGCTATTCCATCTGAACTGATTGAAAGTGAATTATTCGGACATGAGAAAGGCGCATTTACATCTGCCATAAAGCAACGCAAAGGAAAATTCGAACAAGCCGACGGAGGAACCCTTTTTTTGGATGAAATTGGAGATATGAGTCTTTCAGCTCAATCGAAGGTTCTGCGCGCTTTGCAGGAAAATATTATTACCAGAGTGGGGAGCGATAGCCCGATTAAAATTAATGTCAGAATAATTGCTGCAACAAATAAAGATTTGGCTGAAGAGATTAAACGTGGCAATTTCAGGGAAGACTTATACCATCGTTTAAGTGTAATTCTTATTAATGTCCCTTCTCTCGAAAGCCGGAAAGATGATATTCCCTTGTTAGCCGGTTACTTCATTGAGCAGATTTGCAATGAATATGGACAGCCTCCAAAAGAGATTGATCCGGAAGCGATTGAAGAATTGCAAAATCGCTCCTGGACAGGAAATATCCGTGAATTTCGTAATGTTATCGAAAGATTAATAATCCTTTGCAACAGAACGATTACACTTGAAGATGTGAAACTCTACGCTCCGGGAAATGGTATTTCCGTTTAATATCCGGAACCCCTTCTTCCGATTTAATCGGAAATGAGACTTGCACATCCCGTAATTACGAGTATTCTATTGCAAATAAGCACCTTACAACACGCGAAGTTATAAACAATTGTTAACAATTCAAGTTAAAACGTAGTTGACACATCGTTGATATAAATGATGCGAAATATTTGCAAACAGGGCGATTGATGTTGTATCTTTGTTTCATCAGGTAAGCGATAAAAGGTTACTTTGAAGTAGTGGAGACGGGGAGGTACTCTTAGTTGAGTAAGGAGCCGGATCATTCAGACCTTAGGGTTTGCACAACGGAAGAGTCAGAGGTTGAACAGGAAGAGAAATCTGATCGTTCAGTCAGCCCCAAAAAACGCTAGTCGTTCATTAAAAGGTTGAGTAACGGACCGGGAATTAAGACAGGGCGCAAGTTCTGCTCTCACTTTCGGGAAACAAAAAGACTGCAAAGTCAAGGTGTTTCATATCGCAGAAAGTCGGATCGCAAGAAAAGAACCACTGCATATTCTAAAAACACTCCGTCCGGGAAGGTGATTCGCAAGAATAACCGAATGGACAGCCAGAGGGTGAAGCTGTAAAAGGCTTGATCTGAAAGCGATGGGTTGTAAAAAGACGACTGGATGCGCAAGCACAAGGAAGTCAGTCATGCAGCCAGCCAATATAACCGTAGCCTGGCGTCAAAAGTAAAGCAATTTACCAGCGATGAAATGGGAACAACTTGAAAAAGTGGTTCCCATTTGTGTTTTTATACCCTTCGAACAATATACTTTCATTAATGGATCAATTGGGATCAAAATACTATTAACAATTGTTGATAAATCGGGTTGATACTGAGTTGGCGAATTGTTGATACAAAATGATCAAAATAGTTGCATCATAAGTAGTTAAAGATGTACCTTTGAAATATCAAGTAAGCGATAAAAGGTTACTCTGAAACAGGGGAGCTGGGGAATGATTCTTAGCTGAGTAAATAACCAGATCATTCAAACCTTCGGGTTTGCCCTATGGAAGAGTCAGAGGTTGGACAGGAAGAGAAATCGGATCGTTCAGTCAATCGGAAGAAGACGCTTGTCGTTCATTCAAAGGTTGAGTAAGAGGCCGAAAAAACAGGAGACGTAAGTTTCTTAAAATAATCGGGGAAGAAAGAAGCTGAAAAGCCGGTGTCTTCCATACAGAAGAACTTCTGATCGCGAGAGATGAACCACACTGTATTCTATAAAGCACTCCGTCCGGGAAGGTGGACCGAAAGGGAAACCGAAGGGACTGCAGTATGGTGACGCTGTAAAAAGCGGAACCTGATAGCAATGGGTTGATAAACAAATCAACAGATGCGCAAGCATCCTGAAGATGTAAATTCAGCCAACCATGATAACCGTAGCTTGACGCCGTTCGTGAAGTAATTTACAAATGACGAAAAGGGAACAACTTGCAAAAGTAGTTCCCTTTTGTGTTTTTATTAGTATTCATGCCATTTCGCTCCTTCCCTAACCACAACATTGCATCGGACACTAATTTATTTTGAATCCGGTTTGAGAATGTAGAAGAAAGCTGGCGATTTGTCTTTGATTCATAATCAATATCATTGTGCCCCATATTGAAGTAAATCATTTGGGGAAGCCTTAAAAGTATTGGGCAAATGTTTGGTTGCCGGGTGACTTCGATCCTCAACACGCAATATGGCAGAGGTGGGCCTCCATGTATTTCCTTTATACTCGCCACACCCTAAAAATTCATTATGAAACCAATCCCAATTTTGTGGAATATCGGATGAATCGAGCGCAAAAACAGCAAAATGAAACCCAAGAAACGCTCCCCCACCCTTCATACATTTTTCAAAAACAATTCGTTGATCAGTTTTCTCCGGACGAGAATCAAAAAAATAACAGAACTGACCATCACCAACAAAAAAAGCAGAACGAGTCTTAAATGATGCCTGGATTTTAAATGCGGTATCATCGAAAATAATTTAATCTCTTAGAGCCGGTCCACATAAAGCCTGTCTTGTGATACAACGGACAGTTCGTACAAAAAATCACCAATTCTTTGAGTGATTAGTCTGAAATAGATCTCTCCTTTTTCAGGAGTAGCAAGACCGGGATTTCCAATACCAGTATCTTTGGTTACTTTCGTCCAACGCCGTTCAGCCCATGCCCATCCTTCGTTAAGTGCTGCAATACCAAAAATACGCGCTTCGCCATCACCTGCCTCTGCTAAAGGAAGGACAAGCTCAGGAGTTAGAAACTGCATAAAACTGGTTTCTACTTCTCCGGCATGTTCGCCCATATCCTCAAAAAAATCCTCTGCTCCGGGAATCTTAAACCAATTGCACTGACAAATAAACATCGAAGGGAAAAGAAGGCCTAGCTCTCTGATAATCTGTTTGAAATCATTTCCGCCATGAGTATTAAGAATTACTAGTTTATGTATTCGCTGTCGATCAAGAACGGTGATCAGATCTTTTAAAATTAAAAATTGGGTACTTGGATTGAGGTTCATATCAAGTTTCACATCGGGTTGACCAGTATTTACGCCATAGGGAATGGTAGGGAGAACAATCACCTTCCCGCCCCTCGAGAGCGCAATCCTAGCTGCCTCTGCGGCGATATGATCGGCCAAAATATTATCAGTGCCGTAAGGAAGATGATAATTGTGTGCCTCGGTTGCTCCCCACGGCAAAACAGCAAGCCGAATATCGGACTCTTTCACCGCTTTCCAATTTGTTTCTGTCAGAATATATGACCGCATAGTTATTTCAGATTAAATTTTAAAATTAATAAAATAGTACAAATTGCGTTGGATAAAATGCATAAACCCACACAATTTAAAGTATTAAGCCTTTGCATAAAAAATCGTTTAAATTTTATCATTCTAATTATTATCTTGTGAACCACAATTGGTCAATCAATTCAATACGCATTCCATATTGTCAAACTAACATTCATTAAACATTATCATGAAAATTAACACTTTAAAAATCAGCACCTTGTTATTCCTCCTTTTGTGGTCCATCACAGGAATGACTCAGGTTGTACTCCCTCCCTTTTTTAATTGTAATATGGTCCTCCAGCAAGGTATTGAAATTCCGGTTTGGGGATGGGCTTCTCCCGGTGAAAAGGTAACCGTCACATTGGACAAAAATGTTGCTAAAACACGAACCGGCAAAAATGGAAAATGGCGGGTAAATCTTCCTAAAATGAGTTATGGAGGCCCTTTCAAAATGACCGTCAGCGGAAAAAACTTCAGAACCATCGAGAACATCATGATTGGGGAAGTATGGGTTTGTTCCGGACAATCGAACATGGAGTTTCATGTTTCGGGCACAAAAAATGCTGCTGCAGAGATCGCAGCTGCCAATTATCCGGAAATCAGATTCTTCACTGTAAAGAAAAGAGTATCCAAAGAACCTCAGGAGAATCTGGAAGAAGGCGAATGGTGGGCTTGTACACCACAATCTGTCCCGGATTTTTCAGCTGTCGGCTACTTCTTTGGACGAAATCTATACGAGCACCTGAAAGTGCCAGTGGGTTTGATCCACACCTCATGGGGCGGAACGGTTGCGGAAACGTGGACAAGCGCTCAAACGATAGAGACGGATCCAGACCTTTCGGAATTGCTTGGAAAGCTTAAAAATGTAGATATGAAAACAACAAAAGTTGGACCCAACAACTACCCGACCTTACTATATAATGGAATGCTCAATCCTGTTATTCCTTATGGGATCAAAGGCGCCATCTGGTATCAGGGCGAGTCAAACGCTTCGAGAGCACAGCAATACAAGCGAGTTTTTCCAAATATGATCAAAGACTGGAGAACAAAATGGAACCAGGGGAATTTTCCTTTTCTGTTTGTCCAACTTGCCAACTTCAAAAAACCAGTTACAGAACCTGCCGAGAGCGAATGGGCTGAACTTCGTGAAGCTCAGACTCAAACGCTTCAGCTTGAAAATACAGGAATGGCGAACATCATTGATGCCGGAGATGCAGACAACATACATCCAACTGATAAACAAATCGTTGGATATCGCCTTTCTTTAGCCGCGCGTAAAGTTGCCTATGGAGAAAACCTTGTTTATACAGGTCCTACCTACCGGGAAATGAAAACGGAAAAAAACAAAATCTATATTACCTTCGATCATACCGGCAAAGGGTTTAAGGTAAACGATCATTATGGCTATATCAATGGTTTTACTATTGCGGCCCAAAACGGCGATTTCAAATGGGCAAAAGCCACCATCGTGAATGAAAATACGATAATGGTAACCAGCGAAGCAATCGAAAATCCTGTGGCGGTAAGATATGGCTGGGCCGACAACCCTGACGATCTGAACCTTTATAATGCAGAAGGACTGCCAGCAAATCCTTTCAGGACAGATATGAGACCAGGCAAAACAAAATAGTTCCAATTGATCAAAAAAAAGAGTGCCCTCTCCATATCAAGGGCACTCTTTTTTTGCTCAATTGGGATGCTATTCGAGCAAAAATGGCCATAAACGACCCGCCATCATGGCGTTTTCCCAAATTTTAAAAGGCTTGCCGGAAAGCGAAATTCCATACTCTTCAACAGCCTGCGAAAAACCTACTCCTTTGCGGAACAACCAGTACAAATGACTTTCAAATAATTGGCCTGGTGTAATCTTTTTATTCATCACAATAGCCAGATCAAAAAGATCTTTTTTGATTATATTCTCAGAAATCGGAAGGTTCTTATCTTTATGCAGTACCGTCTCATGATCCTGCAATTTATTTAGTATCCTATAAAAAAGACGATAATTCTCAGATTGAATTTTATAGGTGTGCGTTTTGCCGGTTAATTTGCGGGTGAAATTAAAGCGCAGATAATCAGGCTTCAACATAAATTGACCAGACTTAACTTCAATTGCCTCATCGGCAGTTAGTCCGTAATTGTACAGTAAAAACAGAATAATGCGCTGACGGTCAGACTCACACCGACTCATCATTGCCCGAATTTCTTCCGGCGAAAAATAATCTTCCATAAAATTTCCTATATATACCTCGGATACGATATTGCGGAACAACCTACTCCAAATACAAAAAACATCGTAAAAATTGAAAAACATGAACAAAAGTCCGGAGATTGAACTTTCAGTTCATTTCATAGAACAAATATATACAATTATTTTAATCTTTCAAACAATATCATATAAAATCTAAAAATGGCTAATAATATGAATTTTATCACAATTAGACAATTCCTAAACACATTCAATAGAACATAATATTTTTACTGAATTAATCTTCTTGCCCTGAATTATATTGATGCCATAAATTCAATTTTCTGCCATTTCAACTGATATAACATTGAATTTGTGATTGTAATATTTAGCCTACCCTTATTTAATGTAATATTCAAAAAAACCCATCATTTTCGGATTAAAGAATATAACAGTTTGATTTCCTGAGCCCATATTGTGTCATCGGGAGTTTCCATAATGATTGGCATATTATCGAAACGGGGATCGTTCATAAGCACTTCAAAAAGTTCCATCCCAATAAAGCCTTGACCAATACTATTGTGCCTGTCGACACGTGTCGCCAACTCTTTTTTCGAATCATTTAGATGAATTGCCTTCAAATAATTCCAACCCACAATTTCATTGAATTTTGTAAAAGTCTGATCAAAAACCCCCTTTGTGCGAATATCATACCCTGATGTAAAAGTATGACAGGTATCAATACATACACCCACTCTCGACTTATCTTCAACCTGATCAATAATTGCCGCAAGATGTTCAAAAGCATATCCCATATTAGTCCCCTGCCCGGCTGTATTCTCTATCACTGCAGTAACTCCGTGTGTTTCATTCAAAGCAATATTGATCGATGTGGCAATACGCGACAAACATTCGGCCGGACTAATTTTATTAAGATGGCTTCCCGGATGGAAATTCAGCATCTTCAGACCCAACTGCTCACAACGTACCATTTCATCAGTGAATGCCTCGCGCGATTTCGTAAGACCCTCCTCTTCGGGATGACCCAGGTTAATCAGATAGCTGTCATGCGGCAGGATCATCTCCGGAATAAATCCATGGTCCTCACAATTCTTTTTAAAGGCGTCGATACTTTTTGCGGTTAGAGGTGAAGCATTCCATTGCTTCTGGTTCTTTGTGAAAAGTGCAAAAGCCTTCGCTCCAATCTCTTTTGCATTGAGAGGAGCATTTTCAACTCCGCCACCCGCACTAACATGTGCTCCTATATATTTCATATCATTATATTTATGTTTCAGATTAAAGTTAACAACCCAATTTAGTACAGAGCTGCTATTAATACCTCACAAATATGCCAAATAAAAATGAACCAAAAGCCAGAGCAGCGGAAAGATTTATTTTGAATTAGCGTTAATTTTGCCGAAATTAGCGTTTTGATAATCTATCATCCTTAATGTATCTTTTATGAAGCGATTTTTTCTTGCGTTTGTATTCTTACTTATCATCGGGATGGTTGATTCACTGTCTGGTCAGGCACTTAAATCAAAGCAGGATTCTCTAAAAATTAAAACCGGATGGAATTTTGGAGCAATCCCCGCAATTACTTTCGATACCGATCAGGGTTTTCAGTATGGTGCGGCTGTAAATTTCTACAATTTCGGTGATGGAAGCGCCTTTCCCAAATATAAACACTCGCTCTATCTCGAAATATCCCATTTTACCAAAGGAAGTGGAATTTACCGGTTTTATTACGACTCTGAATCGCTTATTCCAGGAATGCATATTACCACCGACCTAAGTTATCTCCCTGACCAGGCTTACGATTTCTATGGATTTAACGGTTTTGAATCGGTATTAAACAAGAGTTGGGAAGATCAAAACAGCCAAAACTATAAAACAAGAATGTTTTATAAGTACCAACAGAAATTATTTCGTTTTAAAACCGATATACAGGGTAAATTTTCCGGTTCTCATTTTGGCTGGATTGCAGGATTCAACCTTCTTGATTACAACTCCTCTTCTGTTGATATCAATAAACTAAATAAAGGAAAGAGTGAAAGTGATAAATTACCTGCAGTTGAACAGCAACCCGGACTCTATGAGAAATACATCCAATGGGGGCTTATCAGCAAGAATGAAGCCAATGGAGGCTTTATTCCTGAATTAAAGGGAGGAATTGTTTACGACACCCGCGACAACAGGCCAAACCCAATGAAAGGAATGTGGACCGAAGCAGTTATCGCGGCAGTTCCTGCTTTCCTGGGAGCTGAAAGTGGTTTTTTGAAGTTCTCAATTACTCATCGTCAATATTTTACTTTGATTAAAGAAGATCTGTCGTTTGCGTATCGATTAGGTTGGCAACAAACGATCGGAGGGCATGTTCCCTATTATTATGAGCCTCAGATTATCTCTTCCGTGATGACCGGCTCCTCATCAACCGGGCTTGGAGGAGCCAAAAATCTCAGAGGTGTACGACGCAACAGAATTGTCGGGGATGGCTTTATTCTTGGGAACCTCGAATTAAGATGGAAATTTGCCCGAATGAGACTAATCAATCAGGATTTCTATATGGGATTAAACAGTTTTGTCGATTTCGGGCAGGTAACAAAGAAAATCGATACCGTAAATCTGAATATCCCATCAGGCGTAGTTGCATCAGACTATTTTAACAAAGGAGCAGAACAGCTTCATGCGAGTTACGGTGCCGGTCTTCGTCTGGTGATGAACTACAATTTTGTGATTGCAGTCGACTATGGAATCGCGATGAAATCGCAAGACGGAGATTCCGGTATTTATATTGGTCTAAACTACCTTTTTTAACCATTTTATCGTCAAAACTAAATAATGAAAACAGCAATTATTGCAGGTGCTACTGGACTTATCGGTAAAGAATTGTTGCAGAAGCTGGTCAACTCAGACCAGTATAACCCTATTTATGTTATTACAAGAAGAACGATCGGACTTGACGATAAAAAAATCAGGGAGTTGGTGACAGAATTCGAAAATATCAGTCAGCTGACGTTTGAAGTACCTGTCGATGATGTTTTTTGTACGCTGGGAAGTACAATAAGAAAGGCGGGTAGTCGCGAAAACTTCAAGAAAGTTGATTATGAATACGTTGTCTCGCTTGCCAATTTAGGCAAGATATCCGGCGCAACAAAATTTATAGTTGTTAGCGCTACGGGCGCGAATCAAAAATCAACTGTTTTTTACAATCAAGTCAAAGGAATGACCGAGGAAACTTTGAAACAGATTGGATTTAACGAACTTGTCATTCTTCAACCCTCCTTGCTATTAGGAAAAAGACCGGAATTCCGGCTTGCGGAAAAAATTGCAGCCATTTTCATGAAAATCTTAAACGTTCTGATTCCCGATAATTACAAAGCCGTCAGTGCAGAAAAAGTTGCCGGTTGCATGGTTAAAATGGCTCTTCAGACGAATCACCCTGTATCGATAATAAAATCGGGAGAAATCCTTAAGGGATGCTGATTTCAGGAGAAATCGATCTAATGCGGTACAAACCAACATTAATTCATTAAAATCAGGCATATTACCAACTTGACGCATTTGCAAATAACAAATACCCCTTCAATTTTCAATCGTATTCCTGAAGAACCGCAACCTTTCGTCTAAAGAGTTTTTTATTTACAAAGAATATTCCTGTCAAAACGATTACTGCACCGAACAGCTCGACAGTTGTAAGTTTTTCGCCCAATACCGGGATAGCTATTATTGCAGTAAATACGGATTGGCTAAGCAGACTTACTGAGGCAATGGTAGGTGGCATATATCCCATCGCATAATTTATCGCAAGCCAGCCTCCTAACTGCGATACAAGTCCCAGGCCGGCCAATGCCTCCCACGATTGCGCCGAAAAACCGGTTAGCTGTGCCCCTGATAAAATGGAAATTAAAAACAGAACCAAAGAACTCGCCAGCATTGATATCATTGTAAAGGTCACGGTGTCGAGATTTAATCTCCCCTTTCGCATCGTCAGCAAATAAAAAGCATAAAACAGACTGGCAAGCATAGCCAGAAAGTGACCTGCATTTAACCGGGAATTATAAATTTTATCGATTCCAACAATTATTGAAACACCTAATAAGGCAATAGCAGTTCCGATCCAAAAAATCCGGCCAGGTTTTTCCTTTAGAAACAGTATCGCACCAATACCAACCCATACAGGTGCAAGATTGGCGATCAGAGTCGAAATGGCAGCCTTGGTCATGAGAATAGAAATGTTCCAAACCGCAATATCAAGTGCAAATATCACACCGCATAAAATGGCAATTCTAACAGATTTTTTATCAGGATATGTTTTTTTGCGCAGAAGCCAAATGGGAAGGACACCAATAAAACCAATAAACATGCGGTAAAAGGCAGAACTTAATCCTGAAACATCAGCTAATTTCACAAATATTGCAGACCAGGAGATGCAAAGAATTCCCAGAAATAAAATAAGGTAATGAAACCAGTACTTTCGGGTCATTGAAGATAGAAACTATAAATCATTGATTTAGCAGATTTTGAGGCTGATTAATAGTAAAAATGAGGCTAAAACACACAAAGTTAATGAATGGAATCAGTTAATTAATCGGGAAAGGTGTATTATTAATATTAAGATAATATTAGAACACCATAGAAGCGGTTAGATGACAAATAACGAAACTAAAAAATTCGAAATTAAGCTCGAATCTACCGCTTTGATTTAAAGTTTAGTTATAACTCTATGGCAAACAGCGCTATCCAAATATCTTTGAAAAAAATATTGATTGGAATTATATTGTTGATTTATAACCATTTAAAATCACATTAAAAACATATTCAACATTAAAATAATGATGTATTAATAATTCAAGCCTCGAAAATTAGAATTGATTGCTGGGATCAGGAAGCCTGGGTTAGACTCATCGAATAAATGACTACCTTTGCGACTCAAAATAAATAAATGCAAAATATTAGAAACATTGCGATTATAGCCCACGTCGATCATGGAAAAACGACGTTGGTTGACAAGATGATCATGGATTCCAACATCTTCCGTGGTAACCAAAATCCGGGAGAATTGATCCTTGACAGTAACGATCAGGAGCGTGAAAGAGGAATAACAATTCTTGCCAAAAACGTTTCAGTCGTTTACAATGGCACCAAAATAAACATCATTGACACACCTGGTCACGCGGACTTTGGTGGCGAAGTTGAGCGTGTTTTAAATATGGCCGATGGGGTGCTGCTGCTCGTCGATGCTTTTGAAGGCACTATGCCTCAAACCAGATTTGTACTTCAAAAAGCAATTCAGCTCGGGTTAAAACCTATTGTGGTCATCAATAAAGTGGATAAGCCAAATTGTCGGCCTGACATTGTTCACGAACAGGTATTTGAGTTGATGTACAGTCTGGATGCGACAGAAGAGCAGCTTGACTTCCCTACAATTTACGGATCAGCCAAGCAAAACTGGATGAGTAACGACTGGAAGGTCAGAACTGAAAATATTACAGAGTTATTTGACGCGATCATCGAACACATTCCCGCTCCAACAGAAAATCCCGGAACTCCGCAGATGTTGGTCACTTCACTCGACTACTCACAATATGTGGGTCGTATTGCTATTGGAAGGATACATCGTGGTGAATTAAAAGAAGGGATGAACGTTTCGCTTGTTAAACGCGATGGAACAACCTTCCGTACCCGGATCAAAGAACTTCACGTTTTCACGGGGTTAGGACGTGAGAAAGTAGCCAGCGCGAACAACGGGGATATTTGTGCACTCGTAGGAATCGAAGGATTTGAAATTGGCGACACAATTTGCGATTTCGAAAATCCAGAACCTCTTGAGCCAATTTCAATCGATGAACCAACAATGAGTATGTTGTTCACTATCAACAACTCACCATTTTATGGCAAAGAAGGTAAATTTGTAACAAGCAGACATATTCATGACAGATTAATGCGTGAATTGGAAAAAAACCTTGCATTGCGTGTAGAAACGACTGACTCTGCTGATGCCTGGAATGTTCATGGTCGCGGGGTATTACATCTTTCAGTTTTAATTGAAACGATGCGTCGCGAAGGTTATGAGCTTCAGGTTGGCCAGCCGCAGGTTTTATTCAAAGAAATTGACGGCGAAAAATATGAACCAATAGAAATGTTGCATATCGACCTTCCGGAAGAGTTAAGTGGCACAGCCATTGATCTTGTAACCCGTAGAAAAGGCGAAATGCTGAACATGGAAAAAAAAGGAGATCGTATTCACCTTGAATTCCACATGCCTTCACGCGGAATCATCGGCCTGCGTACCACCATGATGACCTCAACTCAGGGTGAGGCAGTTATGGCTCACCGGTTTATTAAATACGACCGCTTCAAAGGTCCTATCGAAACACGCCTGAACGGATCATTGGTGGCGCTCGAAACGGGTACAGCATTTGCCTATGCCTTAAATAAGCTACAAGACAGGGGCAAATATTTTATTGATCCCCAGGAAGAGATATATGAAGGACAGGTGGTCGGAGAAAGCAGCCGTGAAGGTGATCTTGCCATGAACCTTACAAAATCAAAGAAACTCACCAATATGCGGGCATCCGGATCTGACGATAAGGTCAGACTTGCACCTCCAATCAAATTCAGTCTCGAAGAAGCTCTGGAATATATTCAGAAAGACGAATATGTTGAGGTGACTCCAAAATCAATACGCCTTCGTAAAATCCAGCTCAACGAAAACGATCGAAAACGATCGGCAAAAAAAGTAGTTTAGCAGCTCTTTCAAGTAAACATATTAAGACCCCGGTTTGCATTTATTTGTAAATCGGGGTTCTTTTCATGTTGCTTAAAGGGGTTGAAAATTGCAGGCATCTGCGATTTTCTCCGTTTCATATTTAAAAATCAAGTTAAAACCTTCCATCCCGTTGAATGTTTATTTATTCCAATTACAAATTAAGTCAAACAATGAATAATAATATGTTTAGAGAATTCTTTATCTGACTAATATATTGATATCTCCCACACATTTTTATGTAAATAATAGGAATATTAACATAATTACAAACTACTTAAATACTTAAAAACATTAGAGACATCTAAAATATATATCTAGGTTTACGAATTATTTTACAAAAACTTTAGACACTCACGTATTTTTAATGATTTAAAACTAAAAAAATTGCCGATGAAAAGTTTAACTCTATTTTGGAAAATGGCACTACTTGTGGTATTGTTTACCTGGGGGTGTTCGAAACAAAAGCAAGAAAATCAGTTAGGATTGTCGGAGGATCCTGCTGAAAAAGCTGCATCCTTATCAGTATTCGGGGGCAGCAGCAGTTACGTAGTTTTCGCCTGGAACGATTTGGGGATGCATTGTCTGAACCCTACATACGACAAAATGGTAATCCTTCCGCCTTACAACAATCTGAAAGTTCAGGTGGTAAAAAAAGGGAAAGTTCCACAGGTGGTCACAACCGGTCTAACGGTATCCTACTCAATAGACAACAACACCTATTCGGTTGGGAAAGGAAATTTTGGTCAATTTTGGACTTATGCAAAGAACCTTTTTGGCGTTAATCTTGCCCCGAACATTGGATTAAAAGGTTTTGGATTAAAAGGTTTGATGAAAACCGACGCCAACTGTTTTGTTGCAGATGGAATTCCTGTCGTACCAGTATATGATAATGGAGTAAAAGATCCTTATCAACAGGCGACCATCACGGTAAAAGATGCGACCGGCAAGATAGTTGCTACAACAAAGGCTACTATTCCCACATCGGACGAAATTAATTGTGCAAAATGTCACGGAGTCAATGCGTTCGACGACATTTTGACCAAACATGACCTGGCACATAAAACCAAATTAATGTCCAGCAAGCCGGTATTGTGTGCCAGTTGTCATGGTTCACCTGCGCTTGGGTCAACAACCCCGGGAAGTTCCGGCAAATTCCTTTCAGAGGCGATTCATGGGTTCCACGCCACCAAAGGAGCGGGTTGTTATGACTGCCACCCTGGGGCGTCAACCAAATGCAGCCGCAGTGCACGACACACTGCAGCTGATGGGAATTGTGTAACCTGTCATGGTACGATGGCCAATGTAGCCTCAACCATTAAAACAGGTCGAATCCCGTGGGTCAGCGAGCCCGGGTGTGTAACCTGTCACAAGGGTGTCTCAGGGGTTGATACCGGAACTGCCCTTTACCGCAACAGTCATGGACATGGAAACCTCTACTGCTCAGCTTGTCATGGCAGTCCTCATGCGATGGTTCCTTCGCTCAATGTAAAGGATAACTATCAGGAGTTGCAATACCAGGGTTCAAGTCGGCCGGTTAAAACGATTGGCAGCTGCGGAATCTGCCATAAAAGTTCACGAGGAGGCGATGCCACAATTCAGGACTTCGCTGAGAAACATGGCGGTGCATCTCCGAGAACAAAAATTGCCTGCCATACCTGTCATACCGAAGTAACTACCGAAACTTCGAAATGGCCTCATGCATTCCAATGGAAAGATTCAGGAGGTAACCCACAAGGAGTTTCCGACTAAAAAAAAATAATCTGATAAGAAAAGAGGTTGCCGGACTAGGCAGCCTCTTTTTTTTTAAAATAAATGCAAAAACGCGCGTTTCCAATACGCGAAAAATCGACTACAGGGGTGCTATTTGACTAAATACAATCCATTTTCTACAAATTATTTCAAAAATCATCTAAAAAAACCAGATTTATATATTTGATTTCTAGGCATATATAAATATTTTGAAAATTTATCAAAAATATTAGTACTATGTGTTGCATAGTACCATCTTTAAGATGTATATTTGTATTACATACTTCAGGGTATTAGATGGTATTATAATTAAAAACTATAAAAATGAAAATGGCGATAAAGAAGTTGAAATTTGTGGTCCTGCTGGCAGGGTTTATTCTATTCTCTTCATCCGGCAGTAACGCTACTGTTGTATCACCGGCCGGGATCAAAATGGTTTTTCAAACAATTCACTCGGTAGCTAAAGCAGCTGTGAAATACGGGGAGAATAAATTGGTCAGATATTGGGGATGGTCTTCCCAGTCAAAAAATGAAAACAGATTACTGGGAAAGAAAAATGATAAAACGAGCTCCCCTTCCAAGGCTATGCCGATTACAATCAGGAATACCGGCGTAGCTCGTCTGGTTTAGTCAAATTAATAAGATGAAACACCCATGCATCTGCGCTTCGCAAACACGAATGAAGATAACTCAGGTGTTCCATCAGGCAATTAAAAAACAAATTATCTTCTGATGAAACACATAAAATATTAATAAATGAAAACATCATGAACCTCGAAAACACAAAAGCTCAAATGAGGAAAGGAATTTTGGAGTATTGCATACTACTAAACCTTTCCAAAAAACCATCTTATGCTTCGGATATCATTGCCGAATTGAAAACAGCACAGATGATAGTGGTTGAAGGAACTTTATATCCCTTATTGACAAGGTTGAAGAATGATACCTACCTTAGCTACCGCTGGGAAGAGTCGGTACAAGGTCCTCCACGGAAATATTACGAACTGACAGAGAACGGAAAGCTGTTTCTTGAAGAACTGGATTCAGCCTGGAGAGAACTGGTAGAAGCAATAAATCAATTAAAAATTAATAACCTTTAGAAAACCAATCACCATGAAAAAAACATTCACAATTAACATTAGTGGTACAGTTTTTCACATCGATGATGATGCTTATGAAAGACTAAACAACTATATCTTCCAAATTAACAAACATTTTGGCAGCGATGCCGACGCCAAGGAAATAGTTCAGGATATTGAGGCTCGAATTTCTGAGCTCTTTCAGGAAAGAGTAAAGGACGGCAATGAAGTGATTACTATTGGACAGGTGGAAGATATAATACGGATTATGGGTATGCCGGAAGCCTTTTCTGATTCTACCGAAGAAGAGCCTAAGGTTAAAATTCCAAGTGCAAAGCGTAAAAAACTCTACCGTGATCCTGATGACCGGGTGCTTGGAGGTGTATGCAGCGGATTGGGTGCTTATTTGAACTTCGATCCTATCATCATACGGCTTATTTTTGTCTTGCTGGTATTTTTGGGTCTGGGCTCAAGTTTGATTATCTACATAATATTATGGATTGTTGTTCCCAAAGCTGCCAACACTGCACAACGGCTCGAGATGAAAGGAGAGGAAGTAAATATCAATAATATCTCCAAAAATATTCGGGAAGAGATTCAGGATGTAAAAGAAAATTACGAAAAATTCAAAACCAACAAATCGTATATGAGGGATCGTTTTGATGGGATTGGAAACGTGCTGCTCTCTGTTCTCAAAGCGATATTGAAAATTTTTGTGGTTTTCTTTGGAATTGTAATGATAGCTATAGGAATACTTTCGATCATCGTTTTGATCACGTCAATTTTTATAACCAACGAATTTATGGGGATTTCCCCGTTTGGCCATGGATTTCCGCATTACCTCGACTTGTTTGTAAGCAGTTCCGTACTCTTCTGGTTCTGGATCGGAATTGGATTAACAGTGGGCATACCATTAATCATGCTCGCTTATTTAGGAACAAAGCTTATTTTCAGGTTTAAATCGAGTAATGGTGCAGTAGGGTTTACCTCCTTAGGACTCTGGGTTATCGGCATTCTGCTGCTTATTTTTACGTTGGTCAGAGGATTCGGTGATTTCAAAAGCGTTTCAACGAGCACAAAGCAAGAATCACTTACCACAAAATCGGATACGCTCTACCTAAAGCTTGGAGCAGATGAATTTAGCAATCTGGTGGATGAGAATGTTAATTTTGACGGGTTACGGATTGCCTCACTGAATGGCAAGGAATTTCTGGTAAATGAACCAACTCTCGACATTGTAAAAAGTGAAACGAACGATTTCAGCATGATTATTAAATCGAAAGCAAGGGGTCGCGACCTCGACAAAGCACAGAGCAATTCCCGGGAGATCAATTATAAATTCAGCCAGCAGGATTCACTGCTCACTTTCCAGCCATGGTTTATGCTTCCTGAAAAATCGGCTTGGCGCAAGCAGGAAGTTGAAATCACATTGAGAGTACCCGAAAACAAAACCATTTACCTGAGCAATGAAGTAGTGAAAATTATCCATGACATCAAAAACACTTCGGATATGTGGGATGGAGATATGGGCGGAAAATACTGGACGATGAAATCTGAAGGATTAGAGCTTACTCAAAAAAAGCCGGCACCCGCTATAACCTCTAAAAAAGTCAAAAAATGAGGACTATTTGTAAAATATCAGCCATCCTTATCCTTCTTTTCACAACCTTCACCGGATCAGCACAGAGCAGATCGTACCGTATCTTCGATGAATTTGCACATAAGGATGGCTTTATTAACCTGGCCTTCTCAAAAGCCATGATCGATGCGGTCGATCTTAATATCGACGAGGAGAATAAAAAAATTACAGGTGATCTTATGGAGATCAGAATTCTGATATCCGATCGTGAAAAAAACAAAATTGAAGGATCGTTGCACAAAATTATCTCCGGGAAGTTTCAAAAAATGGACTACAAAAAAAAGAAGATAATAATGAGTAATTCACAAAGCACTAAATGGTTTAAAATTTATACAATCGAAGATAAGATATATTTTACCGGCAGAACAAAGGAATCCCGCTTTGTTTCCTCATGATCAGAATATTAACTGGAATCTCGACAATTTTGGACCGCTATGGGTACCTAAAAAAGGGTTCACTATTAACCTGACTCATACCAATATTTCATTGTACAAGAGGATAATCAGTGTTTACGAAAGTAATGATTTGCATATAAAAGGGGATGTAATCTATATAAACGGGATTCCGATGACAACCTATACCTTTAAGATGGATTATTACTGGATGATGGGGGACAACCGCTACAATTCAGCTGATTCGAGATCCTGGGGTTTTGTCCCTGAAGATCACATAGTTGGAAAGGCTTCCTTAATCTGGTTGTCACTGGATAAAGACAAAAATTTCTTGTCAAAAATAAGGTGGAACCGATTTTTTATGGGGGTAAAATAATATTGTTGAGGCTGCCTCAAATGTACTTAACCGCAAAGATACGCAAAGAAGACACAAAGCAATACAGAGTTATCACATTGTATTTTAAGACTCTCCGATTTATTGATTTTCCTATCAGCGGTTCTTTGCGGTTAAATTTCAACTTTTGATACAACATCAATTTTTTATTTCCGGACCCGGTCCATTTCCCGTTCGGCATCTTTTGATTTCAAGCTCTGACGTTTGTCGTAATTCGCCTTCCCCCTCGACAGGGCTATTTCTATTTTTGCCAATCCTTTATCATTCAAAAATAAACGCAATGGGACGATGGTCAGCCCCGATTCTTTCAATTTACGTTCAAGTTTGTTGAGTTCGCGCCGGCTCATCAGCAGTTTACGTTCGCGACGCACTTCGTGATTATTACAAGTGCCAAAGTCGTACTCGGAGATACTGAGATTTTTGATAAAAAGCTCACCCTGAATAAAATGACAATAGGCATCATTCATACTTACTTTACTCAGTCTGATTGATTTAATCTCAGTACCAAATAGCACTAGTCCGGCGACGTACTTATCGATAAACTCAAAATCGAAACTTGCACGTTTATTTTTAATATTGATATTCTGCTGAAGCGGCATTTTTAATTACTGGAATAAGAGATGCAAATTTAATAAAAACCCTCTATAAATCTGTAATATCGTCTGCAGAATCGCCTCAAAGACAGACACAGCAACAAAATTCCGGAAAGATTGGTTGAAATTCAAAGATAATCCCTTTATATTCTCAAAATTAAGCTAATTTGCCCAACAATTTAAACTCGAAATGATCGCATCGAAATACGATATGGTGACCATACTTGGACCGACAGCTTCCGGCAAAACAGAGGTTGCTGTAAATCTGTCATTTAAATTGAATGGGGAGATTATTTCCGCGGATTCCAGACAGATATATCGTAAAATGGATATCGGCACAGGAAAAGATCTTAAGGAATATACCAAAGATGGGGCTGCTGTTCCTTATCATTTGATTGATATTGCAGATGCCGGTTATCAATATAATGTTTTTGAATTTCAGCGTGATTTTCTGAAGATTTATAAGGAAGTCAAAGAACGCAGGTCTTTTCCGGTGATGTGCGGTGGAAGCGGGATGTACCTCGAAGCGATATTAAAAGGTTATCGTTTAATTCAGGTACCCGTGAATGAAGAAAGGAGATCGGAGCTCCATCAGTTATCGATTGAGAAGCTGACTGAAATACTAAAGCAATATAAATCGATCAATAACACAAGCGACACAGAAAATAAAAAAAGAGCTGTCAGAGCTATTGAAATTGAAGAGTTTTGTCTGGCTCACCCGGAAACCGATCTCTCCTTCCCTACTATCAGGAGTTTAATTGTAGGGGTTAAATTCGATCGGGATTCCCGAAGACAAAGGATTACCACCAGATTAAAAGAGCGGCTTGAAAATGGCATGATTGAGGAGGTTGAAAAACTGATTGAAAGTGGATTAAAGCCTGATGAGCTCACCTACTACGGATTAGAATACAAGTATCTCAACGCATATATCGCGGGTGAATTAACATACAATGAGCTATTTACAGGTTTAAACACGGCAATACATCAATTTGCAAAAAGACAAATGACCTGGTTCCGAAAAATGGAACGCGAGGGATTTCAAATCAAATGGATGGACGGATATATGCCGGTCAATGAAAAAACGGATCAGATATTATTGTGGCTCCAGGAATAAGAATCTTTAGCTCAATGTATTGAACAAAACTATTTAATTGTGCGTTATTAAGATAAACCGCAGAATAATTCCAAAATACAAGAATTAAGAACATTCGATGAGTATTATAATAAAGACAGAAAAACAAATAGAAGGCGTCCGTAAAAGTTCTAAAATGGCAGGAGAGGTACTGCTTTATATCGGTAATTTTGTTAAGGAAGGTGTCAGCACCGGATACCTCGATCAGCTCATTCACAATTATATTGTCGAGCGTGGCGGAATACCGGCGACAATGAATTATAACGGATTTCCAAAGTCATGTTGCATATCGCTCAACGATATCATTTGCCACGGAATTCCATCTGAGGATATTGTTTTACACTCCGGAGATATTCTCAATATCGATGTTACAACTATTATGGATGGCTATTTCGGCGACACCAGTAAAATGTTTATGGTAGGACAAGTAACAGAAGCGGCTCAAAAGCTTGTCAACGCGACCAAACACTGTCTTGATCTTGGTATTCAGCAGGTTCGGCCCGGGAACTATCTTGGCAATATTGGTTATGCGATATCACGTTACGCGATTGCGCAGGGTTACACCGTTGTTTATGAATATTGTGGACATGGCGTTGGGATTGAATTTCACGAAGACCCTCAGGTTGATCATGCGGCCAAAAAAAATAGCGGTCCGCTACTAAAGCCGGGTATGATTTTCACTATTGAGCCGATGATTAATGAAGGAAAGCCTCGTGTAAAAGTTGATGAATCCGACGGCTGGACAGCAAGAACCGTTGACAAAAAGCTATCGGCTCAATTTGAACATACTATTTTGGTCACGAAATCGGGTTATGAGGTGCTGACCGATGTTTCAAACGATTATCAGATTACCTAAGATAAATATTTCTTTATTTCAGAAAATGTAATCATTTCGACACCGGCGGTTTTCCATGTCTCAAAAGGAAGTGGCAGATTTGGAAGTTCTCTGATAGCATCCATCAAAACATAAACTTTTATCCCTCGGGCAGATAGCCCCATTACTGCTTTATCAACACATACATTGGTTGTGACGCCATAAACAAAAACCTTGTCAGGAAAAAGAATCTGCAGCACCTTTTCGGTGTGAGGATTACCTGCAAATACGTCGAATGCATCCTTTCTGATCACAATATTCCTAAACCGGACAGGGTCATCAAAATCAGGATAAATGGCAAGATGAGGTTCCCAATCGATCACGAGCGGAGATTCGGGTTCTGTCTCTATGATAAATTCAGCTCCCGAAGTTCCGGCCATGCAATGAGGCGGAAAGCTTGTTTGATAATCAGGCAACACAGAGAGCTCCTCCGAATTGATATAATGGTAATCACAGGTGTTAACGACCCTTATCCCTTGTTTTTTAGCGAAATCAGTAATCTGCTTTAATGCCGGCCTGATCAACTCTGAACCTTCGACATAAAGCTTGCCTGCCAAATCGATAAAATCTTCCTGAGTATCAACATTCCAGAATAAAATCCTGCTATTACTCATAACTTTTTCTTTTTTGAGATAACATCTATTTTTTTGTTTCGCGCATTTTAAACTCAGTCAATCCTTTATCCAGAAATTCAATAAAATGGTCGGGATTTAAATCCCTGGCCGTAGGAGTTGTCAATAATTTTTCCTGGTGATCGAGCAATACATAATAAGGCTGGGCATTTACACCATATTTTGAGATCTGAAGATCTGCAAATTTTTTCCCAATCGATTTTTTTATTTTATGATCATACGAAGATGTAATCCATTCATTTTGTGGTAATTCTGTTTTATCATCAACATATAAAGCAATAATAACAAACTCATTTTTCAATTTCGCGAGCACACGTGGATCTGACCATACATTAGCCTCCATTTCACGGCAGTTTACACATCCATGACCAGTAAAATCAATAAACAAAGGTTTATTTTGAGCTTTGGCGCATGCTAATCCCTGCTCGTAATCGAAAAATCCTTCCAGTCCATGTGGTAATTCCAAAAACTCAGCATATTTGGGCTTCCCGCACAGTTCCTTCGATAAATCGGTATAGCTGCTTCCTGCCGATGAATGATCAGCCAATCTCACTTCGTCTCGAATTATTTTATGAAGGTCAAAATCATGAGAAGTCATTGGCGGCAGATAGCCTGAAATAGCCTTAAGCGGCGCTCCAAACATTCCTGGAATGAGGTAAACAACAAAAGTAAAAGTGATGAGAGCCATCATCAGACGAGGAACGGAAATAAATTTTGTTTCACTGTCGTGAGCAAACTTCATTTTACCAAGCAAATAAAATCCCATCATGGTAAAGATAACAATCCAAAAAGCGATATAAACTTCACGATCGAGAATTCGCCAATGGTAAGTCTGATCAGCAATGCTCAAAAATTTAAGTCCAAGCGCCAGTTCAACAAATCCGAGAACCACCTTTACTGAATTCAGCCAGCCTCCTGACTTGGGCAAGTTGGATAGCCACTGCGGAAATATCGCAAATAAAGTAAATGGTAAAGCAAAGGCCAATGAGAAACCCAGCATTCCAACGATTGGTTTAATCACCATTCCACCGGCTGATTCAACAAGTATTGCACCAACTATTGGTCCTGTACAACTAAAAGAAACCAATACCAATGTGAGCGCCATGAAAAATGCTCCGCCAATTCCTCCTTTATCAACCTGATTATCAGAACGATTAACCCAGCTACTTGGAAGAATGATTTCAAAAGCGCCAAAAAAGGAAAATGCAAAAACAACGAAAATGATAAAGAACAACACATTAGGAATCCAATGGGTACTTATCCAATTTGCAAAATCGGCGCCTAATGTCAGCGCTACCACCGTTCCAATGAGCGTATAGATCAGAATAATAGATCCTCCATAAACAAATGCCTGCATTTTAGCCTGGAATTTCGACTTGCTGCTATTCATAAAAAATGAAACGGTCATCGGGATCATCGGAAAAACACATGGAGTGAGTATTGCCGCCAGTCCGGCAAGAAAACTAAACATCAGAAACCACCATAAGCTGTGTTTTCCAGATCCGACAGCATCGGACTTTATCTCGTTTTTAACTGCCAGATCAGTTTTTTGAACTCCCACGACTTTAAAGGAAAAGTCGTAATCATTCATGGTGCAGGTTTCGTCATTACAGGTTTGATATTCAATAACTCCTTTTATATCAAATGACTGAGCCGATAAAACTTTTATTTTCTGAATAAAGATGGCCTGATTATTAAAAAATGTGAGATCCATATTAAATATCTTATCGTGCTCTTTTAATGGAGCGACTAAAGATGTTATTCCGCCAATGACTATATAATTAGCACTGTCTGGGGAAAAAGTAAAGGTTGTTTTTAATGGACCACCATCGGGGAGTTCTGTGGAATACAGATGCCAGCCAGGTTCGATTGTCGCCTTGAAAGTGAGCTCAATCTCGTCTTTCCCAGAAGATTTTTGATCAAGATTCCACTTTACCGGGGATAATAATTGTCCAAATGTGATGCTGCACGATCCGAACAGAATGGATAAAAAAAGTAATTGTTTTATAATCATTTTTCAGAGCTCAAATTTCTATTTCAAAGCTACAAAAAAAGCTCATGCTTTGTTGGCATGAGCTTTTTTTGTTTAAAAGATAATTTCTTCGTTGTTTTCATCATAGAACTTAGAATCGAGGAAACTCATTGCGTTAACCTCTACAATTCCAACTTTTCGACGATATTTCCATCTCCATTTCAACGCTTTAGAGGGAAATCCTCTGGTCAAAAATGCGCCTACAAACGGGTGCAATTTAACCGTTAGTTTTTGTTTGTGTAATTCTTCGAAGATATACCTGACTTTCTGCTCAATCTCTTCGATGAATAATAAGGTTGGGGTAACTTTCCCGGAACCCTTACAAACCGGACAGCTTTCGGCTGTTTCAATTGCCATTTCCTGGCGTACCCTCTGACGTGTAATCTGCATCAAACAAAACTTGCTCAGTGGCAAAATATTGTGTTTTGTTCGGTCGGAAGCCATGGCTTCCTTCATTTTCTCGAAAACTTTCTGCCGGTTTTCATTCCCGTGCATATCGATAAAATCGATAACAATAATACCTCCCATGTCGCGAAGGCGTAATTGACTGGCAATTTCCTCGGCCGCAGCCATATTGACTTCAAGGGCATTTGATTCCTGATCTCCGGTCTTGGACCTGTTTCCACTGTTCACGTCAATTACATGAAACGCTTCAGTGTGTTCGATAATCAGATAGGCACCGCTTCTGAAAGAGACGGTTTTTCCAAAAGATGCTTTTATTTGCTTGTCGATTCCAAAATATTCAAGAATAGGCATTTTACCATTATAGTATTTTACTACCTTTTTCTTTTCAGAATCTATAGTTCCTACATATTCTTTTATTTCGGCGGCAATCTCTTCGTTATTGACAAAAATATTGGAAAAGTCAGGATTATATAAATCTCTGATCATACCAATTGTCCGGTCGAGTTCTCCTAGAATGAGCGAAGGCGCTATTTGTTTTTCCAGTTTAACTATTGCTGTTTCAAACTTAGCTACTAATCTGCGTAATTCAGGATCTAATTCTGCCACACGTTTCCCTTCAGCTGCTGTTCTGACAATAACCCCATAGTTTTTGGGACAAATGCTTTGAACTAATTTTTTTAACCGACTTTTCTCTTCAGTCGATTCGATTTTTTGAGAAACTGAAATTTTGTTGCTGAAAGGGATTAGAACCATATTTCGGCCAGCGACCGATAATTCAGATGTAAGCCTTGGTCCTTTGGTCGAGATTGGTTCTTTAGCTATTTGCACAAGAATTGTCTGACCGGTTTTTAGGATATCTGTAATCTTACCATCTTTCTGAATATCAGCTTCCGGCTGGATCTTCAACTCTGTTGTCAACTTGATCCGCTTGGAACTTGCCTGCTTCAGAAACTTGTTTAAAGTCTGGAATTGTGGTCCTAAATCCAAATAATGGAGGAAAGCATCTTTCTCGTAGCCTACATCAACAAAAGCAGCATTTAATCCGGGCATGATTTTCTTTACCTTAGCCAGGTAAATATCTCCAACCGCAAATTTCAGATCACTGCTTTCCCTGTTAAGTTCTACCAGTTTTTTGTTTTCGAGTAAAGCGATTTCCACATGTGAGGGCGATACATCAATAATCAGTTCATTACTCACGATCTCTACTCTTACTGTAAATAAATATTAATAAATACAACAAACCTAAAGTGCATATGCACTTTAGGTTCAAAATCCTTTTTCTAGAAAGAAAAAATTACTTTTTCTTCTTGTGGCGATTCTTCCTCAAACGTTTTTTCCGTTTGTGTGTAGCCATTTTATGTCCTTTTCTTTTTTTACCGCTCGGCATAATTTAAACTCGTTTAATTATTTTACGTTGCTTTTAACGCGACCGACAAAAGTCTTAGCCGGTTTAAAAGAAGGAATATTATGGGCAGGAATAATGATAGTTGTATTACGTGAAATGTTACGGGCTGTTTTTTCAGCACGTTTCTTTACGATAAAACTTCCAAACCCACGTAGATAAACATTATTACCTTCGGCTAAAGAACCGGATACTGTGTCCATAAATGCTTCAACTGCTTTCTGAACAGTCACTTTCTCAACTCCAGTGTTCTTTGAAATCTCGTTTACGATATCTGCTTTTGTCATTACTAAAAATTTAAATGATTCGTTTTTTTATCTTTAATTTTGGTTTACAAATATATTGCTTTTGATTTAACCAACATCATATAAATCAATATTTTTTGTTCTTTTTGTGAAAAACATTGAAAATCTATAAAATCATGCACAGATTCCATAAAATATTGACAGTTTGGTATCAAGAGAATAAACGCGACCTACCCTGGAGGGCAAATAATAATCCTTATTTAGTCTGGATTTCAGAAATTATTCTTCAACAAACCAGGGTCGGTCAGGGAACAAATTATTTTCTGCGATTTGCAGAACGTTTTCCCGATGTCAAATCGTTGGCTTCAGCACCTGAAAATGATGTTTTAAAACTCTGGCAAGGACTGGGTTATTATTCAAGAGCCCGAAACTTACATCTGGCTGCACGACAAGTCATGAACGATTTCAACGGGTCCTTTCCTGACACCTATACTAATATACTAAAATTAAAAGGTGTCGGTACTTATACTGCTTCCGCCATAGCCTCAATAGCATTTGGATTACCATTCGCCGCTATCGATGGAAATGTGTATCGTGTACTCTCAAGAATTTTTGGAATATCAACTCCTGTTGATTCAACTCAGGGAAAGCATGAATTCAGCAAACTGGCAAATGAATTGCTTGATCAGAAAAATCCAGGCTTGTATAATGAAGCCATAATGGAATTTGGAGCTTTGCAATGTACACCGCAAAACCCCGATTGCAGCAGATGTCCATTCAGTGATTCTTGTCTTGCGTTCGCACAAAACCAAATCACCAATCTCCCGGTTAAGATAAAGAAGATTAAAGTAAAACATCGCTTTTTCAATTACCTATATATCCGAAACGAAGAATATTTTTACCTTGAGAAGAGAAAAGAGAAGGATATTTGGCATAACTTGTACCAATTTCCTCTTATTGAGTCACATAAATTATTGACCCTGGAGGAACTTCTCACCAACGAAAGGGTTAAATCGATGTTTGAAGGGATTGAAATTGCCGTTGACGCTGTAAATCCAGAAATAATTCATATCCTGACCCATCAAAAACTGCATGTCAGGTTCATTGAAATAATCATTTCGGGACATTATAAAAGCTTAGGATGGATTAAAACACACCCCGATGAAGTGGCGAATTTTCCAGTTCCCAAATTGATCGAAAATTTTTTATCTTTGAAGGATATTAATACAGATGCTTTTTTGTAACTTCGGTAAACAAACCATAATTTCATCTATCATGTCAATCAACAAAGTTATTTTAGTAGGAAATGCAGGGAAAGACCCTGAAGTTAAGCATCTTGACAGCAATGTATCCGTAGCGCATTTTACCCTCGCCACCTCTGATAATTATACCAACAAAAGCGGTGAAAAAGTAACAACTACTGAATGGCATAATATTGTTTGCTGGCGCAGCTTGGCTTCGCTGGCTGAGAATTACATCCGCAAGGGAAGTCAAATTTATCTCGAAGGAAAAATCAGAACCAGAAGCTATGATGCACCCGATGGAACCAAAAGGTATATAACAGAAATAAATGCTGACACCATACAATTACTTGGGAAAAAGTCAGATGGACAATCTTCGGAAGGTGCAAAAACAGGGGAATCGGTTCCTTTGAGCGAACCAAACACAAACTCCGGCACGTATGGAAATGAAGAAAAAGGGGATGATTTGCCTTTTTAATCATTAATTTAATTAAACCGGACAGCTACCCTAAGGCATTAAATATGAAGCATATATTTGTACTTCTAATGACTGGAATGTTGTTCATCTTCATATCCTGTCAAAAAAGTCACACACCCAAACCCAGAGCGTACTTCAGAATTTCTTTCCCTGCAAAGGTTTACAAACCGCTTCAGATGTCACTTCCCTATTCCTTTGATATACCTGTCTATTCAAATGCAGGACCTGATCCTTTAAATCCGGATCAGCCAAATTGGATCACCGTTGAAGTGCCTGAAAATCACGCTCAGATACATCTTAGCTATAAAAAGATCAATAATAATCTGGATACTTATATTGAAGAATCCCGGATCCTTGCATATAAACATTCACAGAAAGCCAGCGCCATTGAAGAACAGATTTTTATCAATCCGACACATAAAGTATATGGTACAATATACACCATCAAAGGAAATGCAGCATCTCCAATGCAGTTCTACCTTACAGACAGCATCAGGAATTTTCTGCGTGGATCACTGTATATAAAAGAGATACCTAATAGCGACAGTTTGCAGCCAGTGATTGGTTTTTTGTCTCAGGATGTTCTTCAACTGATTAAGACAACCAAATGGAAAGCATCTGAATAATGCCACTGATACTTAATAAACATATTGAAAAAGGAGAAATCGGGCTTTGGGAAATTTCTGAGGAGGTCGATGAATTACTGATACTGGCTAAATTAGCTACTCCTGATATCATCACCTACTCTGGAATTTCCGCGTTACACCGTAAAAAAGAGTGGCTGGCAACAAGAGCGCTTCTGAATGAACTTACCGGAGAATCATATCTGATTCATTATCATAATGACGGGAGACCTTACCTGAAGAATACCCGGTTCAATATTAGTATTTCGCATTCAAATGGTTTTGTCGCAATATTACTGCATTCATTATTTATTCCCGGCATTGATATTGAACTTTTAAACCGACAAGTGGGAAAAGTAGCCAGTCGTTTTCTCTCAGCTGAAGAACTGGCTGCATGCAATGAAAAAGCAGAACTTTCGAACCACCTCAAGCTATTACACTGGTGTGGGAAAGAAGCCATCTTCAAAATGATAGCTCTTACTAATATTGAATTTTCGACCGACATCCTTATTCAGATCAACGACCTTGATGAAAATAATGGCTCATTTTCGGGAATATTCAACGATAAATCCTCTCAAATCCCTATCCCTCTTTATTTTATGGAGAAATGTGGTATCTTGCTGGTGTGGGGGTGGGTTAAAGCTTTGAATGCTGATTTTTAAAACGTTTCTCTATTTAATCATCGAATTATTAAAAAACAATACAAAATGAAAATACCTGATCCACATATGCTTATCATTTTTGGCGCTTCAGGCGATCTGACAAAAAGGAAGCTTATCCCGGCCATATACCAGTTATACATTCATCATCTCTTACCCGTTGATTTTGCGATTTTAGGAGCAAGCCGGACACTCCTTTCGGATGAGGAATTCCGGCAGCGGATGATGGAATTTCTGCCATCCGGCGAAGAACCGGTAGTGGAATTTCTAAATAAAATCTATTATCAGGCAATTGATTATGAGCAGCAAAATGATTATATAACACTAAAAAACAAGCTGGAATCGATCAGACATTCCCTGAATATCGAGGCCAATTATCTGTATTACTTATCTACGCCTCCCAATCTCTATGAGGTCATTCCCGCTATGCTGGCACAAGCCGGGATGCATAAACAAAAAGATGGTTTTAAAAGATTAATCATCGAAAAACCCTTTGGCAACGATCTCGATAGCGCCAAAGCCCTGAACATTAATCTTCTGAAAAATTACGAAGAAAATCAGATCTATCGGATCGATCATTATCTGGGAAAGGAAACGGTTCAGAATTTAATGGTTACCCGCTTTGCCAACGGGATTTTCGAACCGGTCTGGAACCGGAATTTCATAGAGCGTGTTGAAATTTCCTCAGCCGAAAGTCTTGGTGTAGAAGGGCGCGGGGGATATTACGACCATTCCGGTGCTATGCGCGATATGGTGCAAAACCACCTTCTCCAGCTTGTGGGCATGGTTGCAATGGAACCACCGGTGGTTATCGAAGCAAATGCAATTCGTCATGAAGTGATGAAGGTTTTTCAATCTCTGCGTCCGATCAAGTGCGAAGAATTGCAAAATTATGTTGTCAGAGGGCAATATACCGGATCAACAATTAAGGGTTCAGCAGTTCCGGGCTACCGCGAAGAGACAGGGGTTAATCCTGAATCTCATACAGAAACATTTGTAGCAATGAAGTTTTATATTGATAACTGGCGATGGGCCGGCGTACCATTTTATATCCGAACAGGAAAAAAATTACCAACCAGGGTGACTGAAATCGTAATAGAGTTTAAGCCTACACCACATCATTTGTTTGATCAGAATGAGTTTCGCAACAACACCTCTAATCAATTAATTATCAGAATACAACCAGACGAAGGAATTCTTATGAAATTTGGAATGAAAGAGCCGGGAGCTGGCTTTAAGGTTAACCAGGTCAACATGGATTTTCACTATTCCAGTCTGACAGACAGACATATACCGGCAGCATACGAACGTCTTTTGCTCGATTGTCTTCTGGGCGACGCAACCCTTTTTTCACGGGGAGATACCGTCGAAGCAGCCTGGAATTTTATCCAGCCTATTCTGGATGCATGGAATAATGACTCTTCAATACCGATTTATGGTTATCCGGCGGGAACATGGGGACCTTACGAATCCGACAGACTCATCGAAGGAGAAAAAACCTGGAGATATCCGTGTAAAAATCTTTCGGATGACGGGTTGTACTGCGAATTATAGATTTTATCTTGTGATGAAACAACCCTGATTCTGCCCTTCGCAAACACGAATGAAGATGACACAGGTGTTCCATCACGCAATTAAAAATCAAAATATCTTGTGATGAAACCAATTATTCATATTTGTAAAACACCTGAAGATCTGGCTAATTCATTTGCCTTACAATTAATCAGCTGGATCAATGAAACTGCCGGAAATACTTTTAATTTGGCATTATCGGGAGGAAAAACACCATCGTTGTTGTTCTCAATCCTGGCTGAAAATTATTCGCAAGCAGTTCCATGGCATAAAATCCACTTCTGGTGGGGTGACGAAAGAATGGTCAGTTCGCATGATCAGGAAAGTAATTATGGAGTTGTACATACTCTTCTTTTTTCAAAGATTAAGTTATCGGCAGATCAAATACACCGGATAAAAGGTGAATCGGACCCGGATGAAGAGAGAGAAAGATATGGATTGGAAATAAAAAGGTTGATTCCAATGAGTAATGATTGGCCCGTATTCGATCTGATCATGCTTGGTTTGGGTGACGACGGACACACAGCCTCCATCTTCCCCGATCAGATGCACTTAATGAATTCGGATGAGATTACCGAAATTGCTTTTCATCCAGCCACCGGACAGCAACGGGTTACGCTGACGGGAAAAGTTTTAAACAGTGCTAAAAGAGTTGCCTTTCTAATTTCCGGCGATTCAAAAGCAAAGATTTTCAATGATATTATTTGCAATTCTGAAATATCATCGGTCTACCCTGCTTCCTATATCCGACCACAAGGTGAATTACATTGGTTTATTGGTGAAGTGCATCAACCGGAAAATCCGAATAAAAGTTAAATGCAGGTAATAAATTAAGTATTTGCCATTCCTTAATTACCTAACCAAAAAGTCGAACATTTTCGTTTCGCCAATAAAACCTTGTAGCCGGTCATCAATTTTGACAGGACCTACGCCTGCCGGGGTACCGGTATAGATCAAATCCCCGATTTTGAGAGTCACAAACTGCGAGACATGTTCGATGATCGTATCGACAGTAAAGATCATATCGCGCGAATTTCCCAATTGAACTACCTCTCCATTTTTCTTTAACGAAAATTCCAGCTGGCCAAGATCCCCCAACTCCTCCTTTGGAAGAAATCCGCCAAGTACGGCAGCCGAATCAAAAGCCTTGGCTTTTTCCCACGGCAACCCTTTTTCAATGAGCTGACGTTGTAAATCGCGGGCGGTAAAATCGACACCCAGGCCAATTTCGTCATAATAACGATGTGCATAACGAGCCTCAATACATTTTCCCAGACGATTAATCTTTATGATTAATTCAACTTCGTAATGAATTTCATTTGAAAAGCCAGGAATGTAAAAGTGTCTGTTATCCAGCAATAAAGAAGAATCCGGCTTCATGAAAAAAACAGGTTCTGTCGGAATATCATGCTCAAGTTCTCTGGCGTGTTTTAAATAATTACGACCTATGCAAATAATTTTCATAACTCAGAATTTAAGGTAAAGCACTATATAACAATAAGATAATACATATTTTTTATGCAATTCAAATAAGTAATATGAAACTCCTTCGATCATTAAGACAGCTTTCTGTTCAGTTCCCGAAATTTTATTGCGGTGAGCACTTTTTTGGTATAAAGCGGAAACTCCCCGTTTATCATCCATGAGAAATAGCCGGGCTCTTCGCGAAGTACCTGTTCAACGGGTTTACCCTTATGTTTTCCAAAATTGAATACTTCGATTCCCTTTTCATCATAAACAATCCGTCCTGCAAAATCAACACTTTTATCGAAAGCAGAAAAGGAGGCTAATGCTTCTACATTATTTACCACCGGGACTGATTTTTTACCATTATCGTCAAATTCCACCCCTTCATATCTGTCAATCTGGGCCTTTAATATCTCATATGTTGCTTTAGTATCGGCCATAGCGCTATGTGCATTCTCAAGATCCTGCATCAGGTAGAATTTATAGGCAGCTGCCAATGTCCTTTTCTCCATTCGATGGAATATTATCTGAACATCAATAAACTTATGCTTTTTGAGATCCAGATCAATATCAACGCGCAAAAACTCCTCCGTAAGCAAAGGAATATCGAACCGCGTTGAATTAAAGCCTGCAAGATCGCATCCTTCAATAAATTTGGCATAAATTTTCGCAACGTCTTTAAATAATGGGGCATCTTTCACATCTTCATCATAAATACCATGAATAGCTGATGTTTGCGGAGGAATTGGAATTCCGGGATTTATCCGCTGTAATTTCTCTTCTTCACGGCCATCGGGAAAGATTTTCAAAAGAGCAATCTCCACAATCCGATCAGTAACAACATTGATTCCGGTAGTTTCGAGGTCGAGAAATACAAGTGGATTTCTAAGGTTTAGCTTCACAGTTTAATATTATTTTAAGCTAAAAAACCTGACAGTCGGAACCGCCAGGCTTTTAATAAATATAAATTCAAAAATTATGCATTAATCATCATTGGCATTAACAGCATCAGAACATCTTCATAATCAAGTTCTTTTTCTGCGGGCAGCAAGAGTCCTGCCCTTGAAGGATCAGAAAGCTTCATCTTTACGTCTTCTGATGAAAGATTAGAAAGAATCTCAATCAGGAAGGTCGATTTGAAACCAATCTCCATAGGCTGACCTTCATATTCGCACTTAATCGTTTCAACAGCTGAGATAGCAAAGTCAATATCCTGAGCAGAAACAATTAACTCAGTCGGGGTTAATTTCAAACGGACAAGATTACTGGCCTGATTGGCGAAAACGGAAACCCGTTTAAGCGTTGTGTAGAATTCTACTCTGTCGATAACCAACTCGTTAGGATTATTGAGTGGAATAACAGAATTATAAGCAGGATATTTACCTTCAACAAGACGACAGACCATCTTAAAACCGCTGAGGGTGAAAAAAGCATTTTTCTCGTCAAATTCAAGTTGTACATCAAGCTCTTCGCGAGGAAGGAGATTTTTAAGTAATGAAGCAGGCTTTTTAGGAAGAATGAATGCAGCTGCATCGATGTATTTTGCATCGCTACGTTTATACCTTACTAATTTATGTGCATCAGAAGCCACAAAAGTAACCTCGTCAGGTGATAGTTCAATAAATATTCCATTCATTACAGGTCGCAATTCATCATCAGCAGTTGCAAAGAGGGTTTTGTTAATACCTGAAAGCAAAAGATCATGAGGAAGACTAATTGAATGATGGTTTTCGCCCAGTTTCGGTAAAACGGGAAAATCTTCTCCGTTATGACCCACAATTGAGAACTTCCCATTTGCCGATAGGATCTCCACTGCCAGAGACTCAGGATCAATATTAAAAGTAAGAGGCTGTTCAGGAAACTCCTTAAGCGTGTCAAGCATTATCTTTGCCTGAATAGCGATCAACCCATCCTCTGTTGAATTTTCAAGTTCAATTTTTGTGATCAGTGTGGTTTCCAGATCAGAAGCCGTAATCAACAACGTTTTTCCCTCGAGCTTTAAAAGAAAATTATCAAGAATTGGTAAGGTGTTCTTGCTGCTTATCACCCTGCTGATTGCATTCAGATGCTTCAGCAATTCGGTACTTGAAACGACAAATCTCATCGGTATATATACTTAAATTAGTTTACGAATTTACAATTATTCAATCACAATCCTATTTCAAAAATCAAATATTTTAAAAACATCCAATTGAAGAAGACATCACTTACCACATCACAACCATAAATCTGTTAATCAATATATTAACTAGAATAATGCCGCCGCCGGAATATCCAAAAAAGTAAGCCTCCCAGCAGTATAATAAATACTGGAAGCACTACGTTAATTAATTGCCAATAGATTTTCTCCTCCCTCAGTTTTACTTTGTCAATCAACCGCATTTGCATCGTGCGCGACCTCAGCTCCATAAGTCCGGAATCATCGCAAAGATAATGAACTGCATTGATTAAAAACGCTTTATTCCCAAATGTAATATTCGAATATTTATCGAACCCAAGGGGCTGAGGGTTGTACTTACCCCCGGAAAAGCTGATTTTGTTCGCGATTAATCCTCCGTCAGAAATAAAAATCATTTTGGTAAATTTACTTTCATTAAGTGCAGAACTTCCCGAAATATTTTCAAATTCTTTAACCATTCTATTCTTAAATACCGAAGTAAATTTTCCTTCAATTAAAACGCCTGCCGGGATAAACGGCCTGCTAAACAGATTCCGTGCTGGTGGAACATCAATCATGGACAAATTGACGATCATTGGACTTTGATTCGATCTGGCATAAGGCGAAGTGCTGAGAATTACAGTACTTTTCGTTGATTGGGACCCACCAACCAGATCAATGGAACTTGCAAATTCCGACAACACCCGATTTAAATTCTTGCCGATCGGATGATTTTGGGTAGGAGCCAATAATGGAGAGAAATACCATGCAGCCATCGCATATTTTGGCGGCTGACCCATCAAAGCAGTATTCACTTTAATTTGCTGACATTCAACATCCTGAATCAGATCGGTATTCATTCTGATTCCATAGTGAAAAAACTGATCGTTCAGGTTAAGATCCCGGGGAAAAGCCATTGTCGACATTCCATTAGACAAACTGTCAATACTCACACTGACAGGATCTATCAGCCACAAAATCCGGCCTCCCCGCATCATATATTGATCGATTGCAAATTTATCCTTTTCGGGGAAAGGTTTTGTTGGATTTGCAATAACCAATGTTTTAATACTGTCAGGCGAAGAAAAGAGATCGGCTGATGTAATCCGGTGAATATTGAAGTTGTCCGAAAGGGCGACTGAAATATCCTGAACCTGAACCTCCTCAAGTTCATTGTGGCCGGTCAAAAAGGCAATACTTTCCTTTCTTTCCTGAAATAATAATTTTAACCCCCGAGCCAACTCGTATTCAAGCAATTCCACAGATCGAATCAAGTTTTCCTCGTCACGAAGAAAAGGATCGTTATTCAGCACATTAATTGCGAGTTCATGACCAGCCGCACGAAGAATTAAAGCCGGAAAAATAGTTTTTGTCGAAACTCCCCGCTCAGTATTTATACGCAGATTTACCGGGGCAATTTCATGATTTTGAAACGATTCAAAATATTTTTTCTTATCAGGAGCATCGTAAGGATCAGTGATTTTAATGCTGACCGGCTGATTGCAATAGATTTTTATATCGCGTAATTTTTCAAGAACAGCTGCTTGTAATTTCATAAATCCGGGAGGAAGATCTCCAGCCAATAATAGGTCAGCCTCAACCGGAGCCTTCACATTTTTTAATAAGTGGCGTGTTTGAGGCGAAAGGGTAAACTTTTTTTCTAAAGTTAAATCAATTCGGAAAAAATTGCTGCTGGAAATAAATGCAGCTGTTGATATGATAATAATATATGCCAGTAAGTGATTGATTGATCGTTTAACCGGTCTTCGTTTCCATTCGAGTACAATACGGGTTAGCAGCATAAAAAATCCGGCCATTAACAAAAAATAAAGCAAATCCCGGCTGTCGATCACTCCTCTGCTCATCGATTCATAATGAGCAGAAATACCGAGCGAAATAATCCATGAGGAGATAACGGACGGGAAAGGCAATTGGGCTATAAATTCAAAGCCTGAATACCAAAAGAAGCTGAAGAAAACTGCTAAAATGAACGAAATAATCTGATTGTCAGTAATTGAAGAAGTTAATAATCCAATGGTTAGGTAAATAATAGCTAAAAACAGCAACCCTGCATAACTTCCCCAAGTTGCCCCAATATCGATGCATCCAACAGGATTCCCTAATAAATAAACAGAGATAAAATAAAGTAGCGTAGGGATTAAAGTGAGCGAAACGACTGCTAAAGCGGCTAGGAACTTGGAAATTATCAGCTGAAATTCTGTAACAGGTCGCGACAGCAGCAGTTCCATTGTGCCGCTTCGTTTTTCGTCGGCGAACATCCGCATCGTAACCGCGGGGATAAGAAACAGATAAATCCAGGGAGCAATTTCGAAAAGACCATCCAGTGTAGCATATCCGCTATCCGGAATATTATAATTTCCGGGGAAAACCCATAAAAACAATCCTGTCAGCAGTATAAAAACAACAGACACCATGGTTCCCATAATTGAACCAAAGAACTGAATTATTTCCTTTCTGAATAAACTAATCATACCATTAACTATTCACTTTTCAATAATTGAATCATCATCTTTGCAGCTCGTTCAGCGCATCCGGGGCCGCCCAAAACTGCTAATACTTCAGCATATCCGGCCAGCATCGACTCGCGGTAGTCGGCACCCGAAAGAATAAGGCGTAATTCTTTACTGACAGTTTCGGGGGTGCAATATTGCTGAAAAAGTTCTTTCACTATTTCACGTCCGCCGATAAGGTTGACCAGTGAAATGAAAGGAATTTTGATCAGCTGATCTTTTACCCAGGTTCCAAATCTCCCGGCTTCGATTCTGTAGCAAACCACTTGGGGAACATTAATAAATGCAGTCTCAAGGGTGGCCGTGCCTGAGGCTACAAGTGCGGCAGTGGATTGTTGCAGCAGTTCATAAGTTTGTCCAAACACGACCGGGATAACGGAAACTCCTAAAACCAGGTCATACAAATGTTGCGACTGCGATGGCGCTCCTGCGATAACAAACTGATATTCTGAAAATTGACCGGCAACTTCTGCAAGGACAGGCAGAATCCTTTTAATCTCCTGACGGCGGCTTCCGGCAAGCAATGCAATCAGCGGTTTATTTGGAAGTCTGTTTTTATGGATAAATTCATCGAATGTTTCCTGCTGATTTGGCCGATGTGATAATTCATCAATTGTGGGATTGCCTACAAACCTTACTTTATAGTCATATCTACTGTAAAACTCAGATTCAAAAGGAAAAATAGTGAACATCTCGTCAACAAATTTTTTCACTTTATGGACTCTCTTCGTTTTCCATGCCCATATTTTGGGTGAAATATAGTAGAATACTTTAATTCCGTTTGCCTTTGCAAATTCTGCCATACGGAGATTAAATCCTGGATAATCGACAAGAATTAAAACATCGGGTTTAAATTCAAGCAATTTTTGTTCTGCCAGATTAAAGTTACGCTTGATTTTTCCTAGATTTAAAAGTACGGGAAAGAGACCCATAAAAGCCATTTCACGATAATGCTTCAGTAATGTGCCGCCTTCACTGGCCATTAGCTCACCGCCAAAGAAAGAAAAGCAGGCATCAATGTCTCCCTTTTTCAATTCGCGCATCAGATGTGAAGCATGCAGATCGCCGGAAGCTTCTCCCGCAATAATGAAGTATTTCATCCAATAAATTTAAGAATGAAAATGATAATTCCCAATATAACTGTTGCGGTTAAAACTCCCCGGCCGGCGCTGTAACGGTTCGTGTTGATAAACAGCATAAAAGGAGCCAGGTTAGGCAATACTGTTAAACTTAGAACATTGACAAATTTCTTCGATTCAATTAGGAAATGTACATAGTCCGAAAAAGTGAATTTCCCGAACCGGGAAATATAATACAAAACAAAGGAGATAACAGGAAGAATAAAACCGACCAGCAGCCCATATCCTATTTTATTGAAAAACAATGATTTATCGTCAATATTCATAATTTCAGAATTTCCATTTTTGCATCATTGGAAAGGAGGAATAGGCGGTAAGATCAGTGCTTACAGGAACGACAGAAGCAAAACCGTTTAGCAAGGCAAAATCATCTGTGTCGCGGGCTTCAGACTCGGCATTATTAAAATATCCTTTGAGCCAGTAATAACCGCGACCATGCGGATCAGTTCTTTTCTCAAACTCTTCAACCCATTTTCCCCTGGTTTGGCGACAAAAATTAATTCCTTTAACTTCCCCTTTTGGGATATTTACATTCAGACAGATTCCTTCAGGAAGCCCATGTTCAGCAACTGTTTGAAAAATGCGGGCTACAACGATCTTAGAGCGCGAAAAGTCGGCTTCCGGACTATAATCGTTCAACGAAAATCCGATTGAAGGAACGCCGTGAATACATCCTTCAAGTGCAGCACCCATTGTTCCGGAGTATAATATTGAAACGGAAGTGTTTGCTCCATGATTGATCCCTGATATAATAAAATCAGGCAACTTATCCAATAACTGATTGCATGCCAACTTAATGCAGTCAGCCGGTGTTCCCGTACATGAATAGATTAAAAGGCCGTCTTCCTCTTGCAGGCGCGTTATTCTAAGCGGGTGATCTACCGTAATCGCATGCGACATTCCGGATCGCGGACTGTCAGGAGCAACCACAACTATATTACCAAAAAGGCGCATCACCTCAATCAGTTCATTTAAACCTAATGCATAAACGCCATCGTCGTTTGTAATTAAGATTAAAGGTCTCTCGTCCATTGCTTATTTTGAAGATTAACAGTTTGTCAAAGATAATGGAATCGACAGGAAGTAAAATCATATTCAGCAAAAAATGTACATATTCCTCATTTTGATCTGTTAATTATCAGCTTAAAATTCATCAATTTCAAATGTATCACGATTTATAATCCAAATGAGTTAGACGTTTTCCATCTGGTTATTTCCAGCTGCACCTCCTTTGCTCATGTTGATTTTAGTGAAAAATCTTACCTTTGTTTTAAAATTTGGCAGTTTTGAAAAAGACAATTATTCTTCTTGGTACGACCTGGCCTTTCCGAAGCGGAGGTATTGCAACATTTAACGAACGGCTTACAAGAGCCCTCATTGACGGCGGTGACGAAGTGATTAATTACACATTTTCGTTGCAATATCCCTCTTTTCTATTTCCTGGCAAGACCCAATTCTCGGATCAGCCTCCTCCTGACGGTTTGGATATCAGAATAAAAGTTAACGCTATCAACCCTTTTAACTGGTTTTCTGTAGGAAAAGAAATTATGCGACAGAAACCGGATCTGCTCTTAGTTCGCTACTGGACCCCTTTTATGGCGCCTTGCCTTGGTACAATTGCAAGAATCGTCCGCCGTAATCACTACACCAAAACCATCGCAATTGTTGACAATGTGATACCTCACGAAAAACACTTCTTTGATAAAATACTAACTCGCTATTTTACTGATAGTTGCAGTGGTTTTATCACTATGTCAAGGGTTGTATTGAACGACCTGAAGCAATTCAGGCCGATAGCACCAATGATTTATACCCATCATCCACTTTACGATATTTTCGGAAAAATAGTGTCCAGAGAACAAGCACTTTCGCGGTTGAATTTAGACACGAATTATCGATATCTGCTCTTTTTTGGGTTTATCCGTGATTACAAAGGACTCGATTGGCTGCTTCAGGCTTTTGGTGACGAAAAACTCCGCCGGTTCCCGGTTAAACTAATCATTGCAGGAGAATTTTATACCTCATCAGAGAAGTATATGCAAATTATCAGGGATAAAAATCTCACAGATCATGTGATCCTTAAAACTGATTTTATTGCAGATCAAGAAGTTGCTAATTACTTCGGTGCTGCTGATATGGTTGTGCAACCCTACAAATCGGCAACACAAAGTGGTGTTACGCAAATTGCATTCCATTACAACAAACCAATGCTAGTGACCGATGTAGGAGGATTAGGTGAAATTATCCCGCATGGGAAAGTGGGCTACGTTGTAAGTCCTGGACCTGAAGCCATTACTGAAGCCATACTCGATTTTTACACTAACAATCGCAATGATTTTTTCACCGGAAATGTCATTTCCGAAAAGGAAAAATTCTCATGGGGAACGATGGTTGAAACCATAGAGATAGTGCTCGATAAAATAAAGAATAAGAAAGATTGACACACATTGTTGTGCCTGATCATGGAGATTAAACACTATTTTTGCATTGCGATCAGGAATAGAAAGGATTGAGTACTTACACTTATTCTTTGATGAGAGCAACAGCACATTTAATAAAGGATAGATTTGCAGACCGAAATTGAAAAAAGAGAAATTGAAGATGCTTTTGAGGACCTCCTAAAGTCGTTCGTCAGACCTTTAACGCCCGAAAACGAGCAACTTATCCGAAAAGCATTTCAATTTGCAAATACTGCCCATATGGGTATCAGGCGCAAATCAGGTGAGCCCTACATTATTCATCCTATTGCTGTTGCGAAAATAGTTGTAAGCGAAATAGGACTTGGAACAAAATCGGTCCTTGCCGCAATTCTACATGATGTAGTTGAAGATACGGAATACACTTTAGAGGATATTGAGAATATGTTTGGTGAGAAAGTCGCTTCTCTTGTTGACGGACTAACCAAACTTTCGGGTACTTTTGACTCAAATCAAGCCTCAAATTTCAGAAAAATGCTGCTCACCCTGTCTGACGACGTGAGAGTAATCCTGATTAAACTTGGCGACAGGCTTCATAACATGCGAACGCTTGATTCAATGCCCTATCAAAAGCAGCTTAAGATCACCTCAGAAACTCTCTACATACTTGCCCCGCTTGCTCATCGTCTTGGCCTTTATGCTATCAAATCAGAGCTTGAAGATCTGAGTCTGAAATATAAAAATCCTGAAATTTATCAGCAAATCGAGTTGAAACTCCGAAGCGAACAGGAGCGAATCAATTATCTTGTCTTCGATTTTGCCAAACCGATTCAGGAGAAACTTCATGAAGAGAATTTTGATTTCTCGATCAGCGGACGTCCTAAATCCATTTATTCGATCTGGAATAAAATGCAGACCAAGAATGTGACGTTTGATGAAATTTATGATCTTTTGGCAATCAGAATTGTCTTTAAACCAAAAGAAGGAATTTCAGAAAAAAGACAAAGTTTCGACATTCTTTCATTAATTACTGATATTTATACACCGAAACCCGATCGGATTCGCGACTGGATTACCATTCCCAAAGCAAACGGCTATGAGGCCTTGCATGTTACGGTGATGGGACCTGAAGGCCAGTGGGTTGAGGTTCAAATTCGCACAGAGCGGATGGATGAGATTGCAGAACGTGGATTTGCCGCACATTACAGGTATAAAGAAGAAGGAGCTGCGGAAAACGAGCTCGACAAATGGCTGATGAAGATTCGGGAATTACTAAGAAATCCCGAATCAGATGCGCTTGATTTTCTGGATGAATTTAAATTAAATCTCTATTCACAAGAGATCGTCATTTTTACGCCCAAAGGGGAGATGAAAATGCTTCCCAAAGGTGCTACGGTACTTGACTGCGCTTACGACATACACTCCGAATTGGGAAACCACTGCATCGGTGCTAAAGTAAATCATATTCTTGTACCGATGAGCCATATTCTAAAAAGTGGCGATCAGGTTGAAATCCTGACTTCAGATAAGCAAACACCCAAACCTTCATGGATCGACAGTGCAATAACTGCCAGGGCTAAATCTAAAATAAAAGACTCCTTTAAGCAGGAACAAAAGAAACACATCGAAGACGGGCGCAATCAACTGAACAGTCAATTGGAAAAATTGAATGTGAAACCGGCTTCTAATACACTCAAAAAACTTATCAATCATTACGGACTTCACACCAAAGAACAGCTGTACGCAGAAATCGGAATGGGGCTTGTGAACCTCGATAATCTCGAAGCTACACTTATGGAACGGTCGGTAAATAAATTCATCAAATTTTGGAAGTTATCATTCTCCTTTGGGGCTGATAAAAAAGCCGACAATCAGAAAATTGACAAAAAGAAGCCTTTTTTGTTGAGCGATGACCAGAAAAAAGCCAACTTCCATCTTGCATCTTGCTGCAATCCTATTCCTGGTGATGATGTGGTGGGATTTGTTTTGGACGACGGGCAAATCATAATTCATAACAGGTCATGCCCCGAAGCAGTAAAATTGATGTCAAGTCATGGTGACGATATTATTGAAGCAACCTGGACTAAATCCAAAATGCTTTATTATCTTACACATCTGTATATCAGAGGATTCGATCATCAGGGAATTGCAAATAAAATTACAAATGTGATCTCCAACGAATATGGAATCAATATGAGGTCGATTAATCTGGATGCCCATGATGGCATTTTTGAAGGAAATCTTTACCTGTATATCCAAAATACAGAACTATTAGAGACATTGATAACCAAGATTTTAAATATCAAAGGCGTCGATACGGTGCATCGCAAAGAAATTTAAAATTCTCTTTATTTTATTTTGCTTCTGAAATGTTTAATTTTTAAAATAATTTTTAATTTTACACTCTATTTTAACTTAGATTAAATATGAATAGTCTACAAATCAATAGAGAAACCGTAAAGTCTATTTTCACTGAATACCTTGAGAGGAAGGGTCACAGAAAGACTCCTGAGCGTTTCGCTATTCTTGATGAAATATATTCACGTGAAGGTCACTTCGACATCGAAACGCTTTATATTTCAATGAAAAACAAAAACTACAGGGTAAGTCGTGCAACATTATACAATACAATCGAACTTCTGCTTGATAGTAAATTGGTCGTAAAACACCAATTTGGAAAGAATATTGCTCAATTTGAAAAGACGCTTGCTGCTACACCTCATGATCATTTCATTGATATCCGTAATGGACAAGTCAAAGAATTTCAGGATTCCCGAATTCTGAAAATCATTCAGGATACTTGTGCTAAAAATAATTTCAGGCTCTCCCATCACTCTCTTTATCTTTATGGTGAGATGGATGAGTCAATTTAAAAACAAGAAGCGGTAGTTAAAACGAACGCATTAAAGGGCCATTTTTCTTTCATAAAACAGGCTCTCTGTGCACTTCGAATAAATTAAATACTTAACCTCCACCTCGAGGTTTTATTGTTACTTTTTCAGAAAATTATCTTTACCTTTGGTCGATTTTTGCCATCCAATGGAAGAAATCTGTTTAAAAATAAAAAATCAATATACTCATGAAAGTAGATGTACTGCTTGGTCTTCAATGGGGAGACGAAGGAAAAGGAAAAGTTGTGGATGTATTAACTCCTCATTACGATGTAATTACACGTTTCCAAGGAGGCCCGAATGCCGGTCACACCCTGGAATTTAACAATATTAAACATGTTCTGCATACCATTCCTTCGGGGATATTCAGAGCCGACAAGATCAATGTAATTGGAAATGGAGTAGTAATCGACCCATCCATATTTAAGAAAGAGATCGATTCACTGCTTAAACTAGGCTTTGATTTAAAAAAGACGCTCTATATTTCGAAAAAAGCACATCTTATTCTGCCTACACACCGGCTTCTGGATGCTGCATCAGAAGCAGCCAAAGGAGATTCTAAAATTGGTTCGACACTCAAAGGAATCGGCCCGGCCTACCGCGATAAGGTTGGGCGGGATGGCCTCAGAGTTGGTGACATTCTTAATGGTTTTGAAGAAAAATATAAGATACGCGTTAAACAGCATACCGATCTGCTGAGTAATTATTATCATTTTGATTACCAAACAGCCCTTAATGATTACGAAAAAGCGTGGTTTGAAGGAATTGAAACCATTCGTCAGTTTCAATTAATCGACAGTGAAACATTTATCAATAAACAAATTGAATCGGGAAAATCGGTCATAGCAGAGGGGGCTCAGGGAACTATGCTCGATATCGATTTTGGCTCCTACCCTTTCGTAACTTCTTCCAATACCATCACCGCCGGTGCCTGCACAGGCCTGGGAATTGCCCCAAATAAAATCGGGAAGGTTTACGGGATATTCAAAGCCTATTGTACCCGTGTAGGAAGTGGTCCTTTCCCTACTGAACTGAACGATGCGACAGGACAAAAACTGAGGGATATTGGCCGCGAATATGGTTCAACAACCGGTCGTCCCCGTCGTTGTGGCTGGCTTGATCTTGTTGCTTTGAAATATGCCATCATGATTGACGGAGTAACTGAGTTGATTATGATGAAAGCCGATGTACTCGATGATTTTGACACTATCGAAGTTTGTACGAAATATAACATCAATGGAGAACTTACAGAAGATTTCCCCTACGAACTTGATGAGAAAGTAGTACCTGTATACCAAAGCCTTGCAGGTTGGAAAAAACCACTTACCGGCGTCACAAGCGAGAATAACTTCCCTAAGGAGCTAAGTGAATATATTAAATTCCTTGAAGCGAAACTTCATGTTCCGGTCAGTATTGTCTCCGTTGGTCCCGACAGATCGCAAACCATCGTGCGATAGTCCTGAGAGAAAGGTGATAAGAAACGAGTGAGCAAGTAAGAAATGTCTTGTTTTGAGTAATTTTTCTTCCATTTTAACTACATTCAAACCAAAAATTCCACTCTGGTTTTACACTATAAATCCCGGAACTTCACCGGGATTTATCATTTGTTTGAAATTGAGTATCTTTAGGGTAGATTTTTGATATAAATATTATTAAAATAACGTGCAATGACAACAACTTCAACCTCAGAGACGTTGGGCCTTTACACTGATTTCTATGAGTTGTCGATGGCTCAGGGTTATTTTTTAGCTGGAAAAAAGGACGAACAAACCGTCTTCGATTATTTTTACAGAACTAATCCTTTCGAAGGCGGGTTTCTTGTTTTTGCCGGACTGGGTGATTTTCTGCGTTCGCTATCTGACTTTCGCTATTCAGATGAAAATATTCAATACCTCAGAAAACAAGGATTTCTGCCCGAATTTTTGGATTACTTAAAAGATTTTAGTTTCAGCGGAACGATTTTTTCTGTTAAGGAAGGGGAACTGGTATTTCCAAATGAGCCAATTCTACGTGTTGAAGGAAATATTATTGAGGCCCAGCTGATTGAAACAATGCTTCTGAATATCCTTAATTTCCAGTCTTTGATCGCTACCAAAGCCTTCCGCATAAAATTAGTGTGTGGTGAGAAAGCCTTTATCGACTTTGGACTTCGTCGTTCACACGGAGCTGGAGGCATCATGGCCAGCCGTGCAGCTATAATTGGAGGAGCTGTATCAACATCAAATGTTCAAGCCGGATTTTTATACGATATTCCTGTTTCGGGAACTATGGCGCACAGCTGGGTACAAAGTTTCGATGACGAGCTCACCGCTTTTCGGGAATATGCCAGGTTTAATCCTAACCATACCATACTACTTGTGGATACCTACGACACCTTGCGAAGTGGTATTCCGAACTCAATTATTGTTGCTAAAGAGATGGAAAACTCGGGAAATAAGCTGGTCGGAATAAGGCTCGATAGCGGCGACTTAGCTTATTTGAGCAAAAAAACCCGTAAAATACTGGATGCTGCAGGCCTGGAATACATAAAAATATTCGCTTCAAATCAACTGAATGAATATGTGGTCAACAGTCTTAACGAGCAGCACGCTCCTATCGACGGTTTTGGTATCGGTACAGAACTGGTTACCGGCAAGCCCGATGCTGCACTCGACGGTGTTTATAAGCTCGCACACTGCAACGGCCTTCCCCGGATTAAAATCTCTGAAAATATCGAAAAAATGACTTTACCGGGAAGAAAATCACTTTACCGGTATTACGACAGCGAAGGAAATTTCTTTCGTGATGGAATTCTGCTCGGGGATGAAGATCCGGATGAATGCGACTGTATTTTAAATCCTGTACATCCGGATAAATTTACATCATTGACCGGACTGACAAAAGAATTGCTTCACAGTAAGGTGTTCGAAAACAAGGTAATCACCGATCCACTTCCTTCACCACAACAGTGTAACGAATATTTAATGACACGTTCGGCACTGTTGCCAACTGAACATACCCGATTTATAATGCCACATATCTATAAGGTAGGAATTTCACAGGCATTATTCGCTATGAGAGAGCAGCTTAGCAAACAAATCAGCAACAGATCAATCCGATCATTTTGATCTATTTTTGGGGCTGCGGAACCTTGTAAAGCTTATCAAGGTTGTATCCGCGTTTTCGGGCTTTTTCTAGCAACATATTGTAAACATCAGCATCCATTTGAGGAGTACGGCTTAAAATCCAAAAGTATTTGTCTGACGAACTGCCGATCATTGCATATTGGTAATTCACAGAATCCAGCTCCAAAACAAAGTAATCGGCATAAAAAATCCAGAAAAATGCCACTTTCAATCTTCCCGGCTCTGATATATTGGGAATTTTGGCCTTTCCAACTGCTTTCGACCGCTCCCCGTCAAGGGTATTTTTCAACCCCTCGTTCAGCACTTCAATCTTACCATTTTCTTTCAGTGAATAGGTCGCGGTCACTCCCACCAGATTTTTCTCAAACGAATGGGGGAAGCGCGCAATTTCATACCATTTCCCAAGATAGCGGTTAAGATCAAGTTCTTTAACTGTTGTTTGATCAATCATTTGACTATTAGATTTTGTGCAGTTAAATACAAATAATATGCAAAACAGGAGTAGAAAAGGAAATGTACGCATGACTGTCGTTGATTTCATGTTCTTCAAAATTATCCAATAAAAATGAATTAAATGTAAATCAGCAGATATATTTAGTGAAAATTGGCATTAAATCCAACTTCAGTATGAATCATTTTCTATGGAATCATTGTATATTTGATCGGTTGCAATTAATTAGAAACATAAGAAAGAATTAATCGGGTAAATCATAAAAATGGGAAAAAGTATAAAAGGAACCGTTACTGAGCAAAATTTGCTCCGGGCATTTGCCGGTGAATGCCAGGCAAAAAACCGGTATGAGTTCTTTGCCGAAAAAGCCAAAACAGAAGGCTACGAACAGATTGCCGCAATTTTCGAGAAAACCGCTTTGCAGGAACAGTCGCATGCCAAGCAATTTTTCAAATTTATGGAAGGGGGTGATGTTGAGATTAAAACACTTGCTACCTCCGGAATGTCAGACCAAACAATTGATAATCTGAACATTGCAATTAATGAAGAAAGCAATGAGTGGTCTGAACTTTATCCTGGATTTTCGGAAATTGCCAAAGCTGAAGGATTTCCGGCAATTGCAGCCATTTTTAAGCTGATCGCAAAAGTAGAAGCTGAACACGAAAAAAGGTTCCGGAAGTTACTTAAAAGACTTGAAGAAGGCACTCTCTTGCGACGCCAACAACCGGTAAGATGGGAATGCCGCAAATGCGGCTACGTTCACGAAGGAGAACAGCCTCCGCAAATTTGCCCGGCATGCCAGCACCCTATCGGCTATTTTGAACAGATGGAAGAGAATTAGGAATTGTGAATTAAGAGTGTTCAAAACATCTATTATACTATTAAAAGTTCTTTGAAATTTT
>JBAXOA010000021.1:0-52103 GCA_037133495.1 Mariniphaga sp.
TTGCAATTGGAGTTCGATGCGCGTTAACATAAATTAAGAGACACTAGTGATATTTCTTTTTTACAATTCCGGAAATAGCAGCGAGAGTCAGGTTTTAAAGGGAAACGGATGCCGCGAGGTTTGGTGCAAAACTTCCGTTGATGAGGGCCGGTCGTGGTCGGAAGCTGAAAATATCACGCTTCAGGTTCACAAGCCTAACCAGATTACGATTAATCCGGCTTACCATTTTGCGAATGATTGGAGGTCTTATGCCAACACCCCCGGTCATGCTCTGCAGCTGTCTTCATTGCCCTACAAAGGCCGGATTTATGTGGCGGCAAATCACTCCGAAGGAAATTCCCTGCAGCCCAATGAAGGTTATTTCGCGCATGGCTTCTATAGTGATGATCATGGTACATCATTTAAAATAAGTGCAAATATCCCGTTAGCCGGAAGCAATGAAAGTACTGCTGCCGAACTTTCCAATGGCGGATTAATGCTCAATATCCGAAATCAAAAGGGCGATGTGCGGGCACGAATTGTGGCTGTTAGTAAAAACGGGGGAGAATCCTGGGAATCTATTTATTTTGACCACCTGCTGCCTGATCCTGTTTGCGAAGGATCTATTTTGAACCTTGGGAAGATTAACGGAAAAAATTGGCTGGCATTCTGCAATGCGGCTGATCCGAAAAAACGCGATAATCTAACCCTTCGCATTAGCTATGACGAAGGATTATCTTGGCCAAAGTGTATTCCTGTGGATCATAATCCTGCCGATAATAAATCAGACAACACCGCTTACTCCGATATTGTGAAAATTAGTAATTCCAAAATCGGCGTGTTGTATGAAAAAGACAACTATTCGCAAATTGTATTTAAAATAATTAAGTTTAAGTGAATAGCCATATATTGAATATTAAAACTACAAATACCTGGAGCTGAATACAATGAATAATAGAAGGGAATTTATTAAAAAAGGTGCCTTAGCCGGGATAGCGTTATCCGGAATTGCTGGTGCTAACAACTCTCTTTTGGCCCGGGATGATAAAATATCCAAGCCAAAAAACGATTCTGATGATCGCTCTAAATCTATTATTTACAAGCAGGTCAGTTTTAAATATTCGGCAAAACCTGGAGATCTGACTGTAAAAGCGATCAGTATCTTTAACCGTATTCTCAAAGAGCGAACTGCTGTTGATTTCACAAAAAACGGTAATAATCCGCTTACGATCATTATAAAGATTGTACCACAAGCGATGCCTTCTGAAGCATTCAGAATCGAAAATACCGGAGAACATCTGATTTCAATAACGGCGAGCGATGAAAATGGTATTTTTTATGGCATTGGGAAATTGCTGCATACTTCTTTTTTGTCTGAATACGGCTTTTCTCCCGGAACATGGCGGGGAATGTCGGCTCCGGAAAAACCCGTTCGGAATATCTATTTTGCCACTCATTTCCATAATTTCTACCATGATGCCCCGGTTGAAAAGGTGATTAACTATATTGAAGAATTAGCTTTATGGGGTTATAATGCTATTGCAGTCTGGTTTGATATGCATGGATTCGAAGGCATCAACGATCCGGCAGCAGTTGCAATGCTTGACCGACTGGCGCTTATTTTAAAGGCAGGCCAAAAGGCGGGAATGAAACCTATGATAGGGATTTTGGCTAATGAAGGCTACAACTCCAGTCCTGCCGGGTTGCGTGCGACCACTCCTAAACAAATCCGGCTCAGAGGGAAATATGGTGTTGAGATCTGTCCTTCTCAGCCGGGAGGTACTGAATTGATTATGAAACAAGTTGAGGAGGAGTTGGATGCTTTTGCCGGACGGGGAATTACTGTAGATTATCTGAGCATATGGCCTTATGACCAGGGTGGTTGCGGATGCGACAGGTGCACACCTTGGGGAAGCAACGGTTTTCTGAGATTGTCGAAGAAAATAGCAGCGCTGGCACGTAATAAAGTGCCAAATATCAAAGTCATTCTGTCTACATGGCTTTTTGACTGTGTTGAGGATGAGGGTGAATGGATCGGTCTCGCCAAAGCTTTCGACCGGGAGAAACCTTATGTGGATTATATCATGGCAGACTCTCATGAGACTTATCCCAAATATCTTATGAATAACCCTGTGCCTGGCAACCTTCCTTTATTGAACTTTCCGGAAATCAGCATGTGGGGTTCGTGGCCCTGGGGTGGATTTGGCGCTAATCCCCTTCCGCAAAGATTTCAGAAATTATGGGATACAGTGGAGGATAAAGTGGCAGGTGGTTATCCTTATTCCGAAGGTATCTTTGAAGATATGAACAAAATTATCTACAGTCAGTTCTACTGGGATTCGCGCAAACCGGCAACCGAAACGATCAGGGAGTATGTCAGCTTTGAATTCTCTAATGAACATGCCGATGATATCGTTGAGGCGGTCGGGATCATCGAGAAAAATCATGGGTTGAGATTTGCCGGAGGCTCAGGATCCTCAGCGAAGTTTATCGTACCTTCGCAGGATCACGGAGCAGAAAAGGCATATAAGCTCCTCAAAAATGCAGAAAGTAAACTTCACGAAAGAACAAAAAAAGGATGGCGGTGGAGGATATTGCTCCTGCGTGCAATGTTTGACTATGAATTGAGGATAAACGGAGGTGTGTCAAATGAAAAAATTGATGCTGGTTTCAGGGAGTTGTCCTCGATGTATCATGCTAATAACGCCGAGGCATCGGTACGTCCGCCAGCCAATTTAAAATGATCCGAATAATTAAAATATCAAATCCAAAATTAATATGAAAAAAATTAGCTCGGTAATCTTATGGGCTCTGATTTTCAGTTGCTTAGCAGTACCCGTTCTCGTTTTAGGAAAAGGGAAAAGTCTTTCAGCCGATACTCTAACCGTTCAGGCTGTATTTCCGTTTCAGCAAACGCACTGTCATGGTTCGACTATAGTAGAATTGCCCAATAAAGATTTGCTGGTTGCCTGGTTTCAAGGCAGCGGCGAACGCACTGCCGATGATGTTGCCATTAAAGGCGCACGGTATAATCATAAGACCAAAAAATGGGGCGAACCGTTTATAATGGCTGACGTTCCTGATTTTCCGGATATCAATCCTGTGCTTTATGTTGATAATCAATCAAGACTCTGGCTATTTTGGTACACGGTAATGGCCTATCAGTGGAGTACTTCGATTCTAAAATACCGGATCAGCGACAACTATATGCAAACTGAAGGTGCTCCTCAATGGAGCTGGCAGGATGTTATCCACATGAAACCTGATGGAGGCACCGCAACTGAAGGGATTGATCAAAACGATTCGTTTGTGGTTAAACTGAGCAGAAAATACGATCAGTATTACGATTATCTCAAAAAAAACGGTCAGGTTAAAGCCGACGGCGATGGGAAGATTACCAATCAGAGATGGGACAAAATCAAGGAGTTTCACCTCGACATCGCCAAGGGGAAAAATCTGGTGAGCGAAGGGAAAACGATCAATGAAAAAGGGGAAAAAGTGAGTGCTAAAATGGGCTATCCCCTGATGCGCAGAATCGGATGGCAAACCAGAAACAAACCATTACAGATCGGTAAACGGATGCTGCTGCCACTCTATTCTGATGGATTAAATCTCTCTTTAATGGCTATTACTGAAGACCGGGGTGCACATTGGACTTTCAGCGAACCAATTCTGGGTGGCGGAGCCATTCAGCCTTCATTGGCTTTGAACAAAGACGGATCACTCACGATCCTTATGCGCGACAATGGCCCAGCCCCTAAAAGGCTGATGAAGAGTATCTCCAAAGATCAGGGCACTACCTGGAGCTCAGTTGAAGATACGGATATTCCCAATCCCGGTACGGCTGCCGACGTGGTCGTGCTGGCAAGTGGCAATTGGGCGCTGGTCCTTAACGATATCGAAGATGGAAGGCATCGCCTTTCTGTTATCCTCTCTGTTGATGAAGGAAAAACCTGGCCTTACCGGAAAATAATCGTCAATGGTCAGCCCGGAAGTGCTGTCAGAGGACACTATCCTGCAATTATCCAGGGGAAAGACGGACAAATTCATATCTGCTATACCAACCAGATCGCCGGACCGACAGGTAAGCCGGATCTTAAAAATATCGTTCATGCCAGCTTTTCAGAAGAATGGCTGATGCATTAAATTCGCACCCGATAATCCATTAACTGTCTAAATTAATATGAATATAGACAGTTAATTATCCAAATTAGTATTAATTTAGATAATTAGTTTACTTAAATTGCATTAATGTGGATGTTAATTTTGCTAAATTCATATTAATTTAGATTTTTAAAGTGAGAAATTCACCATAAACAAAAAAAAATACTCCTATCTTTAGATCGATTTTAAGCCAATTCGAGATGACAGGTCAATGGTATACACGTTTTTACGAGAAGATGTCAGATTCACTCTTGGAGCCGGGAAAAGTTTTGGTTTTTTATGGTCCAAGAAGAGTTGGAAAAACGGAATTGGTGCGGGCTATGCTTAGCTCTTATAAAGGCAGGATTTATAGGGGTACAGGTGATAATCAGGAATTAAGAGCCTTGCTTGAGTCGCAGCAACTGACTAAAATATCGTCGTTACTTGGAAGCTATGACCTTATTTTTATTGATGAGGCTCAAAGAATTCCGCAAATTGGTTATGGTTTAAAATTGCTTGTTGATAATCACCCAAATGTATCAATTGTCATCACGGGTTCTTCTTCCTTGGATCTTTCCAGTCAAATTGGAGAGCCGCTTACCGGCAGAAACAAAATCAGGACACTGTTTCCTTTATCCGCGATTGAGCTCTTTCAGCAATTTGGAGGGATTGAAGTAACACAAATGCTGGAGCAATTGTTAATTTTTGGCTCCTATCCTGAAGTTCTAAAGGCAAAATCAAAGCAGGATAAAGTTGAATATCTTCTCTCAATCAGGGATTCTTATCTGCTAAAGGATATTTTGGAAATGGAAAATGTCCGAAATAGATCTAAGCTTTCAGATTTGTTGAAATTACTGTCGTTTCAAATTGGCCATGAGGTTTCGATTAATGAACTCAGTAATAATCTGGGAATCGCAAAACAGAGTGTTGAGCGTTACCTTGATTTATTGGAGAAAACATTTATCATTAAAAGAGTCAGAGGCTTTTCCCGAAACCTTAGAAGCGAGATCACAAAAACTGCCCGTTACTATTTTTATGATAATGGTATACGGAATTCCCTCATTAATAATTTCAATTTTATTGATCAAAGAGACGATATTGGAATGCTGTGGGAAAACTTTCTTTTTATCGAACGACTAAAAAAACAAGAATATCAACGTTTGTTTTCCAATAATTACTTTTGGAGAACCTACAACCGACAAGAAATTGATCTGGTTGAAGAGAGAGACGGCCGATTATTTGGCTTTGAGTTTAAATGGAAACCACGTAAATTAAGTGCTCCTAAAATCTGGAAAGACACCTATCCGGATTCCAATTTTGAGGTGATCTCAAAGTTGAATTTTTTGGAATTTATAATCTAAGAATATCGGTCAATTTCAGCTCTGTTTAAATGAAGAAGTTACTTTCCGGCAAGCTGCGAGTATCAATTTTTAACACTTTTAAAACAACCATTATGAACAAATTAAAGCTTTTCCTGATTTTCTCTCTGGGATTCATGGGTTCTGTATTGTTCGCCCAGACTCCCTCCTCACCGGTCAAATTAAAACGGGCTGACTGCTTTTTTGGAATACATTTCGATTTACATGCCAGTGAAGACATTATGGATGCCGGCAGAACCCTGACGCCTGAAATGATCGACACTTTTCTGACCAAAGTACGGCCAGATTTTATCCAGATCGATTGCAAAGGACATCCCGGAATCACCAGCTATCCTACAAAAGCCGGATACCATGTTGGAGGTTTTGAAAAAGATCCGCTTAAATTATTCAGAGAGATAACCGCGAAAAATAACGTAGCCTTGTTTATGCATTATTCCGGCGTTTGGGACGGGAAAGCGGTAAAAGAGCATCCCGAATGGGCTGTTGTTAAAGCCAATGGAGAAGTGAGTACCGAGAAAACCTCCTTCTTCAGTCCATACCTCGACAAGCTCATGATCCCGGAATTAAAGGAATTAAGTGACTACGGTGTTGATGGTGCATGGATCGACGGTGACTGCTGGGCGGTAGAACCTGATTTTGGAGTAGCATCGCTGGCCCGGTTTACCAGGGAAACCGGAATCACTGAAATACCTAAAAAGCCTTCCGACAAAAACTACCCCGAATGGATGGAGTACAACCGTCAGCTGTTCCGTGAACATATGAATAAATACATCAATGCCATTCACCAATATAATCCTGCATTTCAGATCACAAGCAACTGGTCGTATTCCTCAATGATGCCCGAAAAAGTGACGGCAAATGTGGACTATCTGTCGGGTGATGTTACCCCTCAGAACGGAGTGTATCGCTCTGCTTTCGAGGCACGCTGCCTGGCACCTCAGGGAAAACCCTGGGATCTGATGGCATGGGGATTTTCGTGGAACGGCGGGAAAATGCCGATGAGTGTAAAGTCCTCCGTTCAACTGGAGCAGGAAGCGGCTGAAATTATGGCAATGGGTGGCGGTGTTCAATTTTATTTTCAGCAAAACCGTGATCTGTCGCTGAAACCATGGCTTGCGTCTATGTTGTCAGAGATAGCTGTATTCTGTCGTGCAAGACAACCTTATGTCCATAAAGCAAAGGCTGTTCCTCAGATTGCACTTCTTTATCCTACCGCCTCGTATCAAAAAAATACCACCCGACCATTTTCTGGTTCTACGGCAATGTTACAAGGAGCGCTGAATATGGTTCTTGATGGTCAGCATTCGGTTGAGATTCTTATGGAGCATCACCTTCAGGGCAAGATGAAACAGTATCCGCTGATCATCGTTCCTGAATGTGATTTTATGGAGTCAGCCTTTAAAAATGAGTTGGACTCTTATGTCAATCAGGGAGGTAACTTGTTGATTATAGGAACAGAAACGGCAAAATTATTTCAGAAAGAGCTTGGTGTAAAATCGATATTGAAAAGCGATGACCAAACCGTGTTTATTAATGCGAATTCCAGGCTGGGCGGTATTGGGACTGTTTCGGTAACTGTTGAGTTGTTGCCTGAGGCTAAGACGATTGCTGCATTTTACAACGGCAGCGATTTTAAGGATAAGGGAAAGATGATTGCTGCCTCTACCAATAAAGTAGGGAAGGGGAGTGTTTCCGGCATCTATTTCAACGCCGGTTCTACGTATCTTGATTATAAATCTCCGGTGCTCCGTGATTTTATCAGTAATCGAATTAACGAACTTTTTCCAGATCCAATGTTAAGGATCAACGGATCTCATCTGGTTCATGCTGCCGTAAATCAGATCAACAATAAAATAATGATTAATCTGATAAATATTGCCGGTGAACATGCCAATCCAAAAGCAATTGGTTTTGATGAAATTCCATCGCTGAAAGATCTGACAATTCATCTCCGTTCAGTCAAAAAACCGGCTAAGATTGTTTTACAACCTGAAGGCAGATCCTTAAAATTTGATTTTAGCAATGGAGTTTCAAGCGTAGTTGTTCCGGAATTACCGCTGTATTCAATTTTGGAGGTGTTGTAACTCAAATAATTTACTATTTTTAGCCGACTTTAATAACGAAATTTATGACAACACGACGGAAATTCTTGAAAAGTAGCGGAACGACAGCAGCCGGAATTGGCCTTGTTTCTGCATTATCGGGGACCATGGCCTCTTGTGCCGCGACTGATAAGGTGAATGTCGGCCTTATCGGCTGCAAAGGTCAGGGATTTGCCGACTTAAAGACCTTTCTTGGAAATCCTCAGGTTGAATGTATTGCATTATGTGATATCGATGACGAGGTTTTGAACGGACGAGCTGCCGATGTTGAAAAAATCCGCGGAAAAAAACCTGCCAATTTGTACAAGGATTGGCGTAAATTAATTGAAAATAAAGAGATTGATGTGGTGATTATTGGGACACCTGACCATTGGCATTGTCTGCAGATGGTTGCAGCATGCGAGGCAGGAAAGGATGTCTATTGCGAAAAACCTCTTGGGAATAGTATTTTGGAGTGCAATCTGATGGTTCAGGCTGCTAAAAAGAATAAAAGTGTTGTTCAGGTAGGAATGTGGCAAAGGTCTGATCCGCACTGGCTAAGTGCTGTCGATTTTATCCGTTCCGGAAAGCTTGGGAAGATCCGGCTCGTACGTGTTTCTTCCTATCAGGGGTGGTGCCCGTCTATCCCTGTTTTAGCCGACGAGCCGGTACCTGCCGGAGTCGATTACGATATGTGGCTTGGACCTGCGACCAATCGTCCGTTTAACAGAAACCGGTTCCATTTTACATTTCGCTGGTTCTGGGACTATGCAGGTGGCCTGATGACCGACTGGGGCGTGCATTTACTGGATTTTGCGTTGTATGGAATGGATGTCACCACCCCTAAGTCAATTATGGCGATGGGCGGGAAATATGGCTATCCGAATGATGCCTGCGAAACTCCGGATAGCTTACAGACTATTTATGAATTCGATGGTTTTAATATTATGTGGGATCATGCGATAGGTATTAATGATGGAGGCTATGGCCGGACCCATGGATTGGGTTTTGTGGGCGAAAACGGAACCTTGGTTGTTGACAGAGGTGGCTGGGAAGTAATTCCTGAAATAGTGGATGGCAAAAAGAGAATGGAAGCAGTAGCACTCGTAAAAGGAACCGGCGAAGGTTTGAAAAACCATGTGAAGAATTTTCTCGATTGCAGGGTAAATCGTAATCCAAATACGAATGCCAGTGTCGAAATCGGTGCCCATATCGCTAAATTTTCTCATTTGGGTAATATCGCTTACCGTTCGGGCAAAAAACTCGTATGGGATGGTACAAAATTTACAAACGATGAAGAGGTAAACAAATACCTCACACCTGGTTACCGCGCTCCCTGGAAATTACCGGTGATCGGTTAATTTTTCTACGAAGATTGTAACTGTCTAAAAATCATTTAAGTGAGGCCTTCACTTCCGGTGAAGGTCTCATTCAATGATCAATTCTTTTTCTTTTTGATTTCTGTCAACGATAAAGTAAACCTCCTCGAATGATCTGGCTTCCATCAGTTCGGCGCGTAACTTGGCGGCCTCCGGAAAGCCGCTCGTGTAGATCTTGTAGAAACGCTTCAGGATATTGAAATTCTTTTTTCCTTCCCAGCTTTTCTCAAACAACCGGGTATGAATCAGCAATTGGGCTAATTTTTCCGATTTCACAGGTGACTGAACCTGAGGGTCGAAGAACCATGGATTGTGAAAAATTCCTCGCCCCACCATTACACCATCGAGACCGTATTGGGTGCATAACGCCTCTCCATGAGCTACTGAAACGACATCGCCGTTGCCTAAAAAGAGGGTTTCAGGATTGAGCTGATCACGCATTCGAGCCCCTTTGCCAATCTCTTCCCAATCGGCTAATCCGTCAGATTGCATTTTCTGAGTACGTCCGTGCAATATGATGGCTGCGGGTTTTGTTTCCAGCAGACTGGAAATCCAAACCTCGGTATCATGCGATTTTATGCCGGTTCTGGTTTTCACGGAAACCGGTAAATGGGTGGCCTCTTTGGTTGCCAGAATGATCTCCTTGGCCAGTTCAGGCTGGCTGATCAGGGCAGAACAACAACCGTTTTTAACAACGTTTTTTACCGGGCAGCCCATATTGATGTCCAGCCCGTCAAAGTCATATTCGTCGGTTATCTCTCTTGCAATTTTATGAAAGAGTTCAGGTTTGTTACCCCAGATCTGGGCGACCAGCTTGATATTTTTTTGTTTAAGTACAATTTTTTCCGTCTCACTCACAACTAATCGCTCACTAACCCTTATTTTGCCTTTGGGGTGATTCATACCATCTACCGAAGTGAATTCCGTAAATAAAATCCGGAGAATCCTGGGATCAGATAGTCGGGCAACGATCTCCCGAAAAGATGTGTCAGTCACATCTTCCATCGGTGCTAAGGTGAAAATTGGTTTCGAAAGTGTTCTCCAGAAATTTGGCATCGTCAACTGCAAGTATTTATCCTGATACTGAATCAGAATCTGCAAAATTAGGATTTTTTGCCAGACGAAAGCTTTTGCGGTAAACACTGCTGTTTCCAAATTTAAAATCACCCTGACGCTGATAGCGTTGTTTGTCAGCAACAGAACCATTCTTTATTTCGCGACATTCTGAAGAGCAGCATTTTTCGAATTTTTCTGCACATTCATCGCATTGGATAAACAGAAGATGGCATAATTCATTGGCGCAATTCAGATGCACATCGCATGATTTTCCGCACTGGTGACAATGCGAGATAACCTGCCCGTTCACTGATTCACCCATCCGTTCATCAAAAACGAAATTTTTGCCGATAAAATTCGACTCAAGATTGAGTTTTTTGATATTTCTGGCATATTCCAATATCCCGCCATGAAGCTGGTTAACATCTTTAAACCCATGGTGTTTCAGGTAGGCACTGGCTTTTTCGCAACGAATTCCACCGGTACAATAGAGTAATAATTTTTGATCTTTTTGATCTTTCAGCATTTCTGTTATTACTGCAAGCTCCTCCCTGAAAGTATCCACCTCAGGGCAAACTGCTCCTTTAAAATGCCCGATCTCCGATTCATAATGATTGCGCATATCTACACTCACGTGCTCTCCGGACTCTGCCAGCTCATGAAATTCCAATGCGCTCAGGTGCTGCCCAACATTAGTGACATCAAAAGCGTCGTCATCCAAACCATCCGCAACCAGCTTTGGTTTAACTTTCATCGAAAGCTTGTAAAATGATTTGCCATCATCTTCAATTGCATATTTTATAGGGATCTGATCAAATATTGTATGCTTGCTTAGCGATTGCAAAAAGGCTTCAAATTGATCTTCCGGAACACTCATTTGTGCATTTATTCCTTCCCTGGCAATGTAAATCCGACCAAAACAATTTAAATCAGCCCACTCACGGTATAATTGATCCCTGAATTCCTGTGGATTATCGAGAATATAATATCGGTACAGCGAAATAGTTTTTCTCGCAAACGATTCTGTCATTAGGTTTGCTTTCAGTACTTTACTGTCCAGCGCATTGTGAAGAGCCATTCTTTTTTCTGACTTAAGATGTAATATTTATGTTATCCTTTTTGACCGGAGTCTCCAGCGCTACGTTTGGCAAGTGGTTTTGAAAAGCGTTTGTGCCGATTTTTTTCAAGAATTGGTTTTGTAAACAATTTTTGATCCAGATTACCTACATTCATCATGTTTTCCTCCTTCGGTTCCTGTTCCGAAAAGCTTTCGATCGAAGGTTTTTCACCCCGCTTATTCATATTCAGAAACTTTTTGACATCCTCCAGGTCAAGCACGAAGGTTTGTCCCACCGTGTGATCGTATTTATAAGATATTTTTTTCTGGAGAATATCGGTCTTAAACTGACGGGCCAATCCTCTGTCTGTCTCAATAGAAAGTAGCTCATTCGGAAAATCCTTTAGTGCTTCGAGGTATTGATCAAGCTCGTAGGTGAGACAGCATTTCAATTTACCACACCTTCCGGCCATCTTCTCAGCATTAGGGGATAAGCCCTGTTTGACAGCTGCATCCGAAGTTATGCTTGAAAAATCGGTTCTCCAGGTTGAGCAACATAATGATCGTCCACATGACCCGATTCCCCCAATGCGACCGGCTTCCTGACGAACGCCAATCTGCATCATTTCAATTTTAATGGAGAACTCCCTGGCATACAATCGGATGAGTTCTCTGAAATCAACCCTGACATCAGCAATGTAATAGAAAATAGCCTTATTGTTATCACCACGGAACTCAACGTCGCTGATTTTCATGTTCAGATTCAGTTCGTTGGCGATCTGGCGCGACCGAATCATGACTTTTTTCTCACGTGACTTAGCTTCTTCCCATTTAATCACATCAGCTGGGGTTGCTTTACGGTAAATTTTATTCCATTCGTATTGTCCCGCTTTCTTAACCTTGCGTTTAAACTGCAGTTCAGCCAATCTGCCGGTTAACGAAACAGCTCCAACATCGTGACCCGGAGAACTTGAAACCACCACCAGTTCATCACGCTTCAAAGGTATGCCGTCTTCATTTTTAAAAAATTCCTTACGCGTTCCTTTAAACCGTATCTCTACAATGTTTGATTCGTTCGCTGTAGCGGGTATATCGTTTAGCCAGTCGTAAGTCCCCAACATTGACGGCCTGTCTAAATCTATCTCTGTTTTGCATGCATTGCATCCCATGTATCATCTTTTTTAACAAAGTGGCAATATTATTACTTTTTACGCAGATTGCCTATTTTTATTTTGTCTAAATAACAATAAGTAAATTGTTCATTGAGAATCTTTTCATTACAATGACTGATCTATTATGTTATTTTTATACCCTGATTGAAATCCGTTAAATCAAAAAATATGCTCCGACAACTTTTCGCGCTGACAATGGTGACCTGTAATTCAGGACTTTATGCAAAAATTGCCAACGAAACTGCAAAGCAACCAAACATCCTTTTTGTGATTAGCGATGATCAGTCGTTTCCCCACGCTTCGGCTTACGGGTGCGATTGGATAAAGACACCCAATTTTGATAAGGTTGCCAAACAGGGCATTCTGTTCACAAACGCTTTTGTTACCTCTCCGGGTTGCAGTCCGTCGCGTGCCAGCATTTTAACAGGAAGATATCCCTGGCAAAATGAGGAAGCGGGTACACACGGCAGTTCTTTCCCAAGAAAATACAAGGTTTTTACGGAGGTGCTTGAGGAGAATGGGTATGCCGTAGGATTTACCGGAAAGCCTTGGGCGCCTGGTGACTGGAAGATTTCTGGCTGGAAGCAAAACCCGGTAGGACAGGAGTTTAATCGGAAATTAATGATGCCAACCTACACCGGGATTTCAAGAAATGATTATAGTGCCAATTTCAACCTTTTTTTGGATCAAAGACGAGCTGGCCAGCCATTCTTCTTCTGGTTTGGAGCAAACGAGCCTCATCGGCCTTATGAGGAAGGGTCGTGGCAGAAAGATGGGAAAAATGGAGAGAGCGCGAAAGTCCCTGGTTTTTTGCCTGTCCATCCGGTGGTAAAAGGTGATCTGCTTGATTATGCCGTTGAAATTGAATGGTACGACAAACAGTTAGGGAAAATGCTGGATACACTCGAAAGGCGTGGTGAACTTGAAAATACCCTTGTCATCGTTACTGCGGATAATGGGATGTCTTTTCCGCGTGCTAAGGCAAATTGCTACGAAACTGGAATACATGTTCCTCTGGCCATTAGCTGGGGAAAACAGATTCCTCCCGGTCAGATTGCTGATGATCTGATCAGTACGGTCGATCTGGCACCAACGATTCTTGAAGTGGCAGGTCTGAAATTTGACGGAGCTTATCCGATGACAGGAAAGAGCAGAATGAAACAATTGCATGCTCCAAAATTTTCGGACCCGCAAAATACTAAAGAGATATTTGCAGGACGAGAGCGGCACTCTTCCGCAAGATATGAAAACAAAGGTTATCCGCAGCGGATTATAAGAACAGAGCGCTATTTATACATCAGGAACTACCATCCTGAATATTGGCCGGCCGGCGATCCTCAGGTCTATTTACAGGATGGCGCTTTGGGGCTGATGCATCATGCTTACCTCGATATTGATCCAGGCCCGACCCACCAATTGTATAACAAGGAAAATATTCAAAATCCTTCTATCTCCTCTTTTTTTCTGGCTGCTACTGCTAAACGACCGTCAGAAGAGCTTTATGATATCAAAAATGACAAGGATTGCCTGGTCAATCTGGTGGCAGATCCTCAATTTAAAAACATTAAGCTGGAACTTTCAGCCAGACTGATTCATGAGTTGCAAGTCACTGGCGACACCCGGGAAACAGGCATCAATCCCGAAATTTGGGAATCTTATCCTCGCCTGAAAGGTGAAATAAGTAAGTTTCCTTCTGAAATGAAGCATTGAATATTCGTGGTTTTGAATTACTTTTGAGCTATCAACATCATTTTATAGTCTAAAATCTAAAACAGTGAGCCGATTAATTTCACCTTCAATACTAGCTGCCGATTTTAATAATCTGGGTAAAGAAATTCTTATGCTCAATCAGAGCGAAGCCGACTGGATTCATTTTGATGTGATGGATGGGGTATTTGTCCCGAATATATCATTTGGATTACCTGTTATTCAGCATGTTAAAAAATTAGCAACGAAACCGCTCGACGTTCATTTAATGGTTATTAATCCGGATCCCTTTATTAAACCGTTCAAGGATTCTGGCGCCGATATCCTTACAGTTCATTATGAAGTTTGTAAACATCTTCACCGGACTATCGGAGCAATACATGAGGAAGGGATGAAGGCCGGTGTTTGCCTTAACCCTCATACTCCCATCAATGTTTTGGAAGCGATTATTGAAGAGCTCGACCTGGTTTTGCTAATGTCGGTTAACCCGGGGTTTGGCGGACAGAAATTTATCAGGAATACCCTTCAAAAAGTAATTGATTTGCGGCACATGATCAATGAAAAAGGGGCAAATGCATTGATTGAAATCGATGGAGGAGTAAATTTTGAAACCGGCAAATTACTCTTTGATGCCGGAGCTGATGTGCTGGTAGCCGGAAATTTTGTTTTCAGTGCTGAAGACCCGATCAAGACCATTCATCAGCTAAAAAACGTCTGATCCGGGATTGGTAAATTATATTTTCATCATTTTCTCGGGGTTCTGCCTGCAATCAAATACGGCTGCTATTGTTATTATGTCTTCTTTCTTCCAATAAATAATTTTGAAGTTGCTTTCAATTAGGTATCTGAAATCTTCTGGATATTCGTTCAGAAGTTCTTCCTTTTGGCCTGCTAACAAATTACTCTCCAAGATAGACACTTTGTCAATTATTCTGCGGATCAGCTTTCTGGCAATTTCTGGACTTGCCTTTAATGAGTAGTAATCAAATACATCTTTTAGCTGTCTTTCTGATAAGTCAGACCACTCAATCCTTACTTCCATGTTTTGATCTTCCTTTTAAGCTCTTCGTGAGAGATCACCTGTCCGGCTTCACTATCTCGTTTCGCAAAGTCAATCATTTCATTGAATTCAGTTATTGTCATGGGCTTCAAATTTCTCTCGCGAGAAATTTTCTTCTCTTGTTTAAGAAATGATTCAAGTTTAGTGATAAGGCTTTCATCATTAATACGAAGGAATTCTTCAATTAAAACCAGTTTTCTTGCTTGAATATTCATGTCTTTAATTCTTTCTGCAAATATAAAGATTTTCGAAGGGAAAGCACCGTTTTAGGGAATTTAACGCTATTCTTAATTTTTCATCATTGTTTACTTGTAAGTCATTGAATATAATTTTATTAGCTTCGCCAGACACTTGGATTAAAGATTGAAAAATCACTTCATAATCTGTCAGATCATATACAAATTGCCTCATTCTCTCCATCAGCTGATGGAGAAAATGAGGCAATTTTCAAAATCTGTTTTCCAACTCCCCCAAATATATTTCACCTCTTCGTTACAATTGATCGTGAAAAGGTGTAATTTTGTATCCCTTACATACATGGGGCTGACCGGTATTGACAGCGGGCAGGAGAGGTACGTAAGCATGCCGGGCTTTGGGTTGTTGGCCCGTAAATCTTAATACCCAAACAATTAATTGGCGAAAATAATTTTGCTCTTGCCGCTTAATCGAATCAAGTAGATTGAGCTAATCCGGCATTAGATGCTGGAGTGGGACATCTCCCGGGTGCTGTAGATCCGAAGCGGCCTGAAACGGAGGTGCAGTAATATCGGAAATAGTCGGCTAAAGGCTCCGAATAGCCGGCGAAATAAAGGAGATAAGATGAAGATCGGTGGCCTTGATCCAGTTTTCATTCGAAAATCAAATCTTGGATAAGCATGTAGAAGGCGTATTGCTTCCTCGTTTGGACGCGGGTTCGACTCCCGCCAGCTCCACAAATAGCATTGATTGTCAAGGAGATATTGATTTACGCACCTGTTCGCGCATATATTATGCCGCATAGGTGCGTTTTCATTCCATAGCTATCTTGTAAAAAAACGTTGTGGGCTCTGGTTTTTTTAAGTATCGTAACAAACGACAAACTATTTTCTGTTTGTTGCAAAATGAGGTAAATTGTACGTTATTGAGCACTAATGCTTTTGATAAAGATCAATAAATTTATTAGTGTAGTCCACCATAAAGAGTGGCAGATTTATAAAACCCTGCTCTCTTTGAATGTTGCGTAATGAAAATCGCAGGCTAAGATCAGGTGCAAAATGATTTCGATAAACGGAGAGGCTTCTGCTCTTAATATTTTCGTCAGATTTCACTTCAATAGGAATGATTCGGTTTTTGTATTGAACAAGAAAATCAACTTCTGCCATGTTCCCTGAACTCCAGTAGCGAGGTAAACCCTCAAATTGCCTGAGTAGACCGGTCAAAATAAAATTTTCAGCCAGAGCGCCTTTGAACTCAGTCAGAAGGCGGTTACTTTCACCATAGACTGTTGGATCGAGTTGTGATAATCTTCTTAGCAAACCTATATCCTGCATATAAACTTTAAAAGAGGATAAATCGTCATAAGCTGTAAGTGGCAGGGCAGGCTTGGTCGAAGCATGAATTTTACAAACAAGGCCCGCATTTACCAGCCAGTTTAGTGCGTCCTCATACTCTCTGGCACGAGCGCCAATTTTTATGGTCTGGTAAAGAAATTTTTTGTTCTCCTTTGCCAATTGCGATGGCAGCGACGACCATATATTAAATATTTTTTGTATGCTCCTGTTTTCAACATGTTTTGAAAAATCAAGACGATAAGCGTCCAGAATATTTTGTAACACCTCTTGTGTCATGCCAATATCACGTTGTTCAAGAAGTGCAATGACTGCTTCCGGCATTCCACCTGATATAAAATACATTTTTAGTTTTTCTTTTAAAGGGACAAAAAAAATGTCTGGTATCGCCTCAAATTTCTCAAGTTGATCTAAATAATTAAGCAATGCAGGATCGGCAATTGCAAGGAATTCTGAGAAGGAGAGGGAATACATATTCAGAAAGTCAACTTTGCCCACCGGAAATGATGCACCTCTGGCCATGGTCACTCCAAGCAAAGAACCTGCGCAGGCAATTTTGTATTCGGGTGCTTCTTCCGCAAAATACTTCAGGGAATTCAGCGCTTCAGTACACTCTTGTATCTCATCAAAAATAATCAGTGTTTTTTGAGGATTAATGGGCTTGGCATTTACCAATGTGAGGTTATTGATGATTTCACGAGGAATTTTGGAGTTGGTAAAAAACTGCTTTAACGAAGACTGCTTTTCAAAATTGAAATAAGCTACATTTTCAAAGGATGTTTGACCAAATTTTTTCAGTACCCATGTTTTTCCTACCTGCCTCGCACCTTGCAGGATAAGTGGTTTGCTGTTTGGATTCTGTTTCCATGCAGTCAATTGGGTTAAAATATTTCGATTTATTTGCATGTGTCACAGTTTAAGTGCCGATGTTGTGATTTAAATCACGAAAATGATATTTATTATTGGTGAAGATAATGAAAATATAAGATATGAAAGAATATTTTCTATTTTTATGACTTTTACTTCGCATCATTTTAAGGATATAATTCAAACCTACAGGAAGTGAGAAAAAAAACCACAACCCAGAAGGGGTTGTACATTAAAATTGACAAACAAAATGAAATTTTAATAGTCACTAAATGAATATGCCAAATAAGTATCTCTTGCTGCTGATGTCTGCTCCCTTGCTGGGATTTGGCAAAGCCGACAGAGTTAAACATCACAAGGGAGAAAATAAGCTTCCGAATATTGTCTATATCCTGACCGATGACCTCGGATATGGCGATGTTTCAATTTATAACCCTCAGGGAAAGATAAATACTCCAAATATTGATGGGTTGGCAAAACAAGGAATGCGTTTTACGGATGCGCATACCACTTCCGCGGTTTGTACTCCATCGAGGTATTCAATTTTAACCGGAGTCTATCCATGGCGCAGCCGGTTGCCCGTTGGAGTGCTGCATGGCTACAGCCGTGCCCTGATTGAAGAGGGTCAGCCCACGGTCGCTGCTCTGCTTAAGTCTCATACTTACCATACGGGAGTAGTGGGGAAGTGGCACCTTGGATTGGACTGGGTACCGAAGGATCAATTTAAAGACTCTGTGCAACAGGAGATTAAACAGGATAAGGATTATAAAAGATCTTCGGATATGAATCCTGATCAGATCGATTTTTCCAGACCTCCTATTCACGGACCCCGAACGCAAGGGTTTGACTATTCCTATATTCTGCCTGCTTCGTTGGATATGCCACCTTACTGTTACCTTGAAAATGATGTGTTGACGGAACAACCTACTGGCTACACTCCTGGAAATAAACTGGATTCGGGCTATACCGGTCCTTTCTGGAGAGCCGGATTATTGGCTCCTTCCTTTGATTTCAATAATGTGCTTCCTAATTTTACAAATAAAGCGATTGACTTTATCAAAAATCAATCTAAAGCTCCGCATCCTTTTTTCCTCTACTTTGCGATGCCTGCTCCCCACACTCCCTGGTTGCCCACCCCTGGTTTTGCAGGTCATTCGAAAGTCGGAGACTATGGTGATTATGTTCAGATGGTGGACGATGCCGTTGGAAAAGTGCTCCATTCCCTTGACAGCCTCGGACTTTCTGAAAATACCATGGTTGTTTTTACAAGTGACAACGGTCCCTACTGGCGTGAAAATTTTGTGCAAAAGTACAACCATCATGCCGCAGGTGAATTCAGGGGAATGAAAGGGGATGCCTTTGAAGGGGGGCACCGCGTCCCATTGATCGTGCGATATCCCGGAAAAGTGAAACCCGGCGCCATAAGTACCGCTACCACCACACTTTCAAACCTGATGGCGACCTGCACGGACCTGGTAGGGGAACATTCCGCTAAGTTTAAAACAGGAGATAGTTTTTCTATCCTTCCACAGCTCGAAGGGAGCACTATGGATATAGCTGGACAGCAGGCTATTGTACATATTTCATCCAAAGGTCTTATGGCGATCCGTAAGGGTTCATGGAAACTCATTATGGGACTGGGATCAGGAGGATTTACTGTTCCTGTTGAAATAAAACCTCAACCGGGTGAAGCGATCGGACAGCTTTATAACCTGGAAACGGATATTCATGAGGACAACAATCTCTACCAACAGTATCCCGAAAAGGTGAAGGAGCTGTCAGTATTACTTGAAACAATCAGGGATCAAAAAATAAAATGAAACACCCATGAATCTGCGCTTCGCAAACACGAATGAAGATAACACAGGTGTTCCATCAGGCAATTTAAAAACAAATTATCTTCTGATGAAATATTTAAACTGGCTTTCCGTTGTTCTGTTTTTATTGATTCCGGTGTCCGGACTTAAGGCTCAAAAAACCGTTCAGCCGGTCGATTTGGTCTATCCGCAGCTTGACAGCGAAAATTCGCGGTGGATCTTCTTCTCGTCGGCTTGCCGTCCGTTTGGAATGGTGAACCTAAGTCCTGATAACAATGCCGATGGCGACTGGGGCTCAGGTTATCGGTATGAAAGAGATTCAGTCAAATTTTTTAGTCATATCCATGGATGGCAGCTGTCGGGTGTTCCAGTGATGCCGGTTAATGGCTCATTCAATGGTCATTTGGGATCGAAAATTTATGGTTCTAAATATTCGCACGACATGGAGGTGGTGAAGCCGGGCTATCACTCCGTTTTGCTCGAAAGTTACGGGATTCAGGCTGAGCTAACCTCCACCACAAGGGTAGGCTTCCACCGGTACCATTTTCCTGCCTCAAAAGAGAGTTATGTTTTACTTGATCTCGGAACATTTTTAGGTCCTGCCGGAACCGTGAAGGGGTATGGTAAAAAGGTGAACAACAATGAGATTCAGGGGTATGCCCTGATGGACAAGACTACACGTCGCCCCAAGCAGATGTATGTTTTTTTTGATATACAACTGGATACACCATTCGAAAACATGTCTTCATGGAAAGATGGTCAGTTAACAGGAGTTACCAATGAATTTGAAGGGAGCAACGGTGGCGTTTACCTGAAATTCGACACCTCCAACGGGAAAGTTATTCAGATGAAAGTCGGAATTTCCTATGTGGATGCCGATCAGGCCCGCTTAAACATTCAGGCAGAATTACCCCACTGGAATTTTGATCAGGTAGCGAAGGAATCCTCCGAAGAATGGAACCACGCGCTCAGTAAAATTGAGATTGAAGGGGGTACGCTGATACAGCAACGGCGGTTTTACACCGACCTTTGGCATTCGTTGCTTGGACGGAGAACGATCAGCGATGCCAACGTGAAATATTGCGACATGACCGGTCCGGAAAGACGAATCAGGCAGATTCCTTTGGATAAGAACGGCAGACCGATGTTTGAACATCACAACTCAGTCTCTTTCTGGGGGGCACAATGGACCATTACCACCCTTTGGGATCTGGTGTATCCCAAAATTGCCAGCGACTTTGTCAACTCGATGTTGTTGATGTACGACGACGGCGGACTGATCCCAAGAGGTCCTGCCGGGGGCAATTATACAGCGGTAATGACAGGTGCCTCATCTACTCCCTTTATTGTGGGTGCTTATATGAAAGGGATTCGCACCTTCGACAGCGCCAAGGCTTATGAAGGGATGAAGAAAAATCATATGCCCGGCGGGATGATGGGAAAGGCTGGTTACGAGCATAATACTGCCAATGGCGGAGGAATTGAATTTTACATCGAAAGAGGTTATGTGCCTTATCCACTCAGTAAAAAATGGGGTATTCACCAGGACGGTGCTGCACAGACGCTTGAATATGCATCGCAGGACTGGTGTCTTGCACAAATGGCACAATCGCTTGGTAAACAGGTTGATTACGCCTATTTTATGAAACGATCCACGAACTGGAAGAACCTCTACGATCCTGAATCGGGATGGATACGCCCAAAAAATCTGGAAGGCAAATGGAAAGAGCCTTTTGATCCGTACCAGTATGAAAGTGGTTTTGTGGAAGGGAATGCCGCCCAGGGAACCTGGTTTGTTCCGCACGACCTGCCCGGTTTGGCAACGATGATGGGAGGGAGGGATCAAATGGCCGCTAAACTGGAGACCAGTTTTAAAGCTGCCGCTAAACTTGATTTCACCTCAGGAAAGGCACATTCAAAAGAGCTACAGGAGGAATATCGTCGCATTCCAATCAATTATGGTAATCAGCCTTCTATTGAAACGGCGTTTGTTTTTAACCATATAGGCTATCCATGGCTCACACAGTATTGGTCACGGAGGGTTATCAAACAGGCATTTAGTGATCTTTCCACCGACAAGGGTTATAATGGAGACGAAGATCAGGGCTTAATGGGTTCGCTTTCTGTTTTAATGAAAATCGGATTGTTTGAGATGAATTCCGGGGCGGAACAACGACCTGTTGTTGAATTGGGCAGTCCCATCTTCGATAAAATAACTATTCATCTCGATCCGGCTTACTACAAAGGGAAAAGCCTGGTCATTGAGGTCAAGAACAATAAACCTGAAAATTATTATATCCAATCGGCAAATCTGAACGGAAAACCATTGTTAGAGCAATGGATCTTCCATGATGAGCTGACGAAAGGGGGCAAATTGGTACTCGAAATGGGAGCATCGCCCAATCAAAAATGGGGCAGTACAAAATAATTGACAATAACTTAAAATGTTTATAATACACAAACCGATGAAAATAAATACTGCATTAAAAACCACATTATTACTTGTCGTGATGACGACAGGATGTATAGCCTTCAATGGCTATGGTCAGACCCAGCCTCGTCCCGAATATCCCCGACCGCAGTTCGAGAGAACCGATTGGATCAACCTCAACGGAACATGGAGTTATACTTTTGATTTCAGCAAGTCGGGCATCGAAAGAGATCTTCCCAATTCTCAAGGTTTTAAAGATAAGATTATCGTCCCGTTCTGCCCTGAGAGTAAATTGTCGGGAGTAGGTTTCACCGATTTCATCGAGGCGATGTGGTACCAGCGAAAAATCGAGATTCCTGATTCATGGAACGGGAAAAGGGTGATTCTCCATTTTGGGGGCGTCGATTACCAGAGTAATCTTTATATCGATGGAAAACCGGTTGGAACCCATTTTGGCGGAACCTCCTCATTCAATTATGATATCACAAAATTTGTAACCGCAGGGAAGAGTCATAATTTAGTGTTATTAGTGAATGATGAAGTTCGGTCAGGACAACAACCGTCTGGAAAACAATGTGTTAACTTGAAATCAGGAGGATGCAATTACACCCGGACAACGGGCATTTGGCAAACGGTCTGGCTCGAAGCTGTAGCAAAAAATGGAATCCAGGATTGTTTTGTTCTTCCCGATCTGGATAATTCAAAATTTGTCTTTCAGCCCCGGTTTTATGGATTGGAAAGAGGAATGAAGTTGAAGATAAAATTACTCGATGGAATAAAAATGGTAGCGCAACAAGAAATGGCTGCAGCCCAAAATATCCCCTGCGAGATTGCTTTAAAGAACCCAAAAACATGGTCGCCCGAATCTCCTTTTTTATATGATGTTATTTATCAGGTTATTGATAAGCAAAGCGTAGTGATAGATGAAGTAAAAGGGTATGCAGGTATGCGTAAAGTGCATATTGAAGGTGACAAACTTTATCTGAATAATAAACCCGTCTTCTTGCGATTCGTGCTCGATCAGGGTTTTTATCCCGAAGGAATCTGGACAGCTCCCACCGATGCTGCCTTGAAACAAGATATTCAGCTCTCGATGGATGCCGGATTCAACGGGGCCCGGCTGCATCAAAAAGTATTTGAACAAAGGTTTCACTATTGGGCTGATAAATTGGGTTACCTGACTTGGGGCGAATCTTCGAGCTGGGGAATTACCAACAACAGCATTGAATCTGCCAGAAATTTTTTAAGCGAATGGAATGAAATTGTGCTCAGAGACAGAAGTTTTCCCTCCATCATCGGTTGGTCACCATTTAATGAAACGAGTGGAAGTGTTCAGCATAACCGGATGATTACTGATGCCTACACTGCGACCAAAATGATCGACCCCACCAGACCAGTCAATGATGCCAGCGGCTATTTTCACGTTATAACAGACCTGTACACAGCCCACAACTATGAGCAAAATCCGGAGGCGTTGAGAAAACAACTGACTCCCGGTAAAAATTCACCCGTTTTTAATAATAATCTCAAGCAAGCGCCGTATGAAGGTCAGCCCTATTTTCTGGATGAGTATGGAGGTATTAAATGGGTTGCCGGAAGTGCTTTTGCTGAGAACACATGGGGCTATGGCGACGGACCAAAAACATTGGAGGAGTATTACGACCGGCTGGAAAAGTTAACTGACGTTATTCTAAGTTTTGATTACATGTCAGGGTACTGCTATACCCAGCTAACCGATGTGGAACAGGAGCAGAACGGTGTTTACAACTACAACAGAACCAGTAAGTTCGACATGAGCAGGGTGAAAAAAATATTCAGCAAACAGCCTGCATCATTTCAAAATAATTCAAAATAGAAAATAGACAAATTTAAAATATGAATAAACGAATACCTTTATTTCTGATTTTCTGTCTTTGCTTTTCCATAAATATAGTTAGGGCACAGGAGGCTCCATCTCTGAAAGCAAAAATCGTAGTTTCTCCTGAAATACAGCGATCATTTCAAAAGGGCGGCCGGTTGTTGCTTCATGTGACCAATCAGCGGGAAAAAGAACCCCGGAGCAAGTCGGAAATTACTTTTGGCGTAACTCCCATGAATTGGAATCCATCCCAGACTTTTGTCATCGACACGAAAAGTAAAAATGTGTTGAACAATGGGTTGGAAAAGATAGCAGGGCATAATTCAGAAAAATACTATTGTCAGGTAGTCTACAAACAGAATATCGATGATAGTAACGAAAACGTTGAAGGAAATCTGTATAGTCAGGTTGATTCGTTCAATGTATCCAAAGAGGTAAAACTTAACCTTACCTTGCAAACAATCATCCCTGCTGCAACAATTGTTGATCATAAATTTGTGAAATCAGTAGTTATTCAAAGCAAATGCCTGTCTGACTTCTCGGGCCGGCCACGTTTTTTGAAGGCCGCGGTGCTGCTGCCATCAGGCTATTTTGAAAATCCCGGGAAAGCCTATCCGATATGTTACCGCGCACCGGGATTAAACGGCAGATATACCGCTATAAACGGACATATCAAAGACAAAGTATTTACAGATTGGTGGTTTTCAAAAACTGCTCCACAGGTTATCTACGTTTATCTTGATTCACAGGGACCTTATGGCGATACTTATCAGGTTGACTCAGAAAATAACGGCCCTTGCGGAAAGGCTTTGACTGAGGAGCTGATCCCTGAAATTGAAAAGCTGGTAAAGTATAAACCTGAAACCAAAAAACGTTACCTCACCGGAATGTCGACCGGTGGTTGGGTTGCATTTGGATTACAGGTACTTTATCCCGATTTTTTTGATGGCACCTGGTCATACAGCCCCGATCCGGTCGATTTCGGACATTACGGACTAATCGATATCTATCAGGATTCGACCATTTTTTATAACCGCTACGGTTACTTACAACCCGGAAGAAGGACCATTTATGATGAGCCAACTTTTTCTATGCAGGACTGGATCAAAGGTGAGAATGTGAATAGCCGGACCAATGATTACCGCGTTTCCGGTGGACAGTTTGGCGCCTACAACGCCGTGTTTGGACCAATAGGCAAAGATGGTCTTCCATCGCTTATGTTTGATCCGGTAACAGGAAAGATAGATCACACCATTGCCAAACAATGGGAGAAGTATGATTTAAAGAAAGTCATGGAAAAAAACTGGTCTGTACTCGGCCCAAAACTCCAGGGTAAAATATGGATTTGGACAGGCGATATGGATGGCCTTTACTCGAATGTTGCCACCCGATTCCTGAAAATGTATCTCGATAAAACAGAAAATCCAAAATCGGATGCCAAAATTTCCTTTACTCCTATGGCCGGCCATTGTCAGGAGTGGAGCGATACGGCGGTGTTAATGATGGTTGCAGAAAAAGCTCAAGAGAAAAACAGCCTCTGGCTGGATGATCTTAAAATTCAGACTTTTTCGGACGGAATTCCAAGCGTTAATGCCAAAAAAAGTGGAGGAGGCGATTCGATTTGTCTTGCCGGACAATATTTTGAAAGAGGAGTTGGGGTACATTCGTTAAGTGCACTATCCTTTTTGCTGAACGGGAAGGCAGAGCAGTTCTCTGCTATAGTGGGAGCAGATGACAAGGCGAATAAAAATATGCACGTTCAGTTTTTTGTAATTGGTGATCAAAAAATCCTTTTTGAAAGCGGTCCGATGAAAGTTGGTGATGCACCCAAAAAAGTGAACGTGAACCTTTCGGGGATACAACGAATGGGACTTCTGGTAACTTTAAACCTGAAAGATGAGGGTTACGGCAAAACATATTCCGATTGGGCAGATGCAAAACTGGTGATGTCAGGTGAATATTTACCCAAGACGACACCAAACAGCGATGAAAAGTATATTCTGACACCTGTTCCTGCGAAAACACCGAAAATCAACTCCGCCAAAATATTTGGGGTGACTCCGGGCAATCCTTTTCTCTACACCATTGCTTCTACCGGCGAACGCCCGATGCAATTTTCGGCTGAAAATCTCCCTAAAGGACTCAAACTTGATCCAAAGAAAGGAATCATAACAGGAAAGATCAGCCAAAGAGGCACTTATACTGCCACCCTTCATGCAAAAAATGTTTTTGGAAAAGTCACAAAATCACTGAAAATTGTTGCCGGTGACACTATCGCCCTCACTCCACCCATCGGTTGGAATGGCTGGAATTCATGGGCAAAAAATATTGATGGTGAAAAAGTAACCGCTTCTGCCAATGCAATGGTGAAGATGGGGCTGAGCAACCACGGATGGACCTATATTAACATCGATGATACCTGGGAGGGGCAACGGGGAGGAAAATTCAACGGACTTCAGGCCAACGAAAAATTTCCGAAGTTTAAGGAGATGATTGACAACATTCATGCCATGGGATTAAAACTGGGTGTTTATTCTACCCCTTGGATTTCAACTTATGCCGGCTATGCAGGTGCCTCCTCTGATTTTGAAAAAGGTGAATATCCTGATGCTATTAAAAACAATAAAAGGGCGTATCGCTATGTTGGAAAATACCGGTTCGAAAAGGAGGATGCCTTGCAAATGGCCGAATGGGGAGTTGATTATCTCAAATATGACTGGCGGATCGAATTGAATTCAGCCGAACGGATGTCGGTTGCCTTGAAAAATTCAGGCAGGGATATTCTTTACAGTATATCGAATTCGGCACCTTTTGCACTCGGAAAAGAGTGGGCACGGATAGCCAATGTCTGGCGTACCGGACCCGACATCCGGGATAGCTGGCTCAGCCTCTATCATTGTGCATTTACCATCGACAAGTGGGCTTCCAACGGCGGTCCGGGGCATTGGAACGATCCGGACATGCTGATACTAGGCAATGTAACTACCGGTACAGATCTTCATCCAACGCGGCTGACACCGGATGAGCAATACAGTCATGTGGCTCTTTTCAGCCTCTTGGCAGCACCTTTGCTGATTGGTTGTCCTATTGAGCAACTCGATCCTTTTACCCTCAACCTACTGACAAATGACGAAGTGATCGAAGTAAATCAGGATCCGCTGGGTAAAGCAGCGAGGCTAATGGATGAAGAGAAAGGTGTTCAAATCTGGCTTAAACCGATGGAGGACGGCTCGTATGCTGTCGGACTGTTTAATACTGCTGATTTTGGTAAAACTCCACAATCCTACTTTAATTGGGGCGATGAACCGGTAAAGCAGTTTACGTTTGATTTTTCCAAAATTGGGTTGAAAGGAGCATGGAAACTTCGTGATTTGTGGAGGCAAAAGGACTTGGGAGTTTTCAATGGCTCATTTAAAACGGTAGTCAGGCATCATGGAGTAGTAATGTTGAGGATGTTTCCCTGTCAAACAGAATAAATGATATATTTGCCGTCGAATTAAACCTTAAACATGCCCACTCCGGAGCAAGATAAATGTCAACGAAAAGCAGATAAACTTTTTGATCAGGTGAGAACTGGTGATCAATCGGCTTTTGAGCTCTTGTTTTCGATATATTTTGCGCGTCTGAACGACTTTGCAAAGAATGTAGTCAGAGATGGTATGATTTCTCAGGACATTGTTCAGGAGGTGTTTATAAAGGTTTGGGAGACCAGGCTTGAAATTGAAAGCATTAACCTTGAAGCCTTTCTTTTTCTTCTGGTGCGAAACCGGTGCATAGATTATATTAAACACCTGAAAGTCGTGAATAACCGGATGCAGAATATCCAGATACTGTCGAAATACGAAGAATTGTACCGCATCGATTTCATTGGTAATGAACCGTATGTTCTGATTGAGGAGGAGTTGAAAATCAAAATCGAAAAAACTATTCATAGTTTGCCGGAGCGTTGTCGTGAGGTGTTTATCCTGAGCAGAATGGATGGTCTAAAGAATAGGGAAATAGCAGACAAACTTGAGATTAATGTTAAAAATGTGGAACGACACCTCAGCCGCGCTCTCCAATCGTTCCGTAAAAATTTTTCCGAAGAATTGCCAGTTGGGCTGATTTTATTGATAATTAGGGAGTTTTTATTGTAGTGAAGGAGTAAATTATTTTTTTTTTTGAAAATAATCACTTTCCAATGATGGGTTATCCCTACCAGAATCAGTTAAACTGACAAAGGCTAAATAACTTCAATGAACAATCAGGAATTGGTAAAAATTATCAATCGCTATTTTCGGGGACAACTTGCTGACAATGAATTTGAATTGTTAACGGATTTTCTGCAGGACAAAAAAAACCGTGATTATTTTGAGACGGCAAAACAAGAGTGGGAGCTACATCCTGAACTTGATGAATTGGCATACCGAAACTTAAATCGTCTTAATTATCAAATCGACAAGCATACACGCGCTCATCGGATACCCGTTTCACGCCGACTTTGGGTTAAGATAGCCGCCGTGGCTGCTATACTCGTCTGCGGACTTTTTGCCGGAAGCATGCTTACTTTCCTGATCTCTAAAAACAAAACAAATTCAGAACAACTTGTTTTCGAAACCCCCCGCGGCGAAAAATCACTTGTAAAATTGCCGGATGGCTCAGAAGTTTGGTTAAATGCCAGTTCCAGATTGGTTTATAATACCTTTTCAGCGAACCGCAGACAGGTTGAATTAAAAGGGGAAGCATTTTTCAAGATAGCAAGGAATGAAAAAGCGCCTTTTGTGGTAAAAACTAATAAATGTGAGGTTGAAGTTTTAGGAACGACCTTTAATATCATGGCATATGATGAATTTGGCCGCAATGAGATTACGCTTCAAAGTGGAAAAGTAACTGTTCATCTGAAAGGTGTTGAGAAGATTTTAAAACCGGGGCAAGCTTTAATTTTGAAGGATAATTATTTCTATGTTAGCGAAGTAGATGCTTCGGATGCATCCGAGTGGGTACAAAACAAGTTTAATTTCAAAAATATTCCTTTATCAGAATTGATAAAAAGACTTTCTAACTGGTATGATGTGGATATTATACTTGAAAATAACACCGGTAAGGAAGTTAGTTTTACCGGGACTTTTAAAAATGAAGAGACTATCTGGCAGGTTTTGGACGCAATTAAGGTTTACACTCCTATAACCTATCTGAAAACTGACTTAAGGAAGATCCGGGTAGCCGTACAATCAAAAAAATCAAACTAAAGACCAGCCCATCAAACTATTGCTAAACAACGAAAGGAGGATTTTTTGAAAATAACTATGAAAGTGAATGGGAACGGAGATTCTCCATAATTAAATATGGGGTTCTTCAATAAGTGCAGCATGAAGCCTGTCATTTGCTTCATGGAAAATCAAGATTCCAGCTAATTTTAAATTAAGCATTTTGAAAAAAAAACGCCAGGCGAGCGGCAACTCACCTGACGTCACTAATTAGAAATTAATATTCATTAAAATCAAAGTAAAAGTATGAAAAAAATCGATCCGAAGCAAAGGTATCGCTCATGGCCTATGCTCAAAAAAATGTTGATTATTATGAAACTAACAACAGTATTGCTTTTTATTGTTCTTTTTCAGGTTTCGGCTAAATCGTACTCACAGGAGACGAAGCTTAGCTTAAAGTTTGATAAAGAATCACTTGAAAACGTTTTTAGTAAGATTGAGGCTAATTCTGAGTTCTCAATTTTTTATAAAAATGAATTGATTAAAAATTCACAGAAGATTAGTGGTGAATTCAAAGATGTTATGATCTCCGAAATTCTTGACCAGGTTCTAAAATCCGAAGATCTCACATATACGATTAAGGATAAGTTGATTATGATTGTTCCAAATGATTATGTTGCTGGCAATACAATTGCTCCCCAATCCGGCCGCAAGGTCACAGGGAAGGTGGCCGATCAATCGGGAACGGTGGTCCCGGGGGCTACTATAGTTATCAAAGGGACAACAACCGGCACGGTAACTGACAATAACGGTAATTTTAGTTTATCGAATGTTTCCGAAAAAACTGTCTTGGTTTGTTCATTTATCGGGATGAAATCGCAGGAAGTAGTGGTTGGGAATAAGGCAACTATTTCATTTACCCTTTCGGATGAATCCATAGGCCTTGAAGAAGTTGCAGTAATCGGGTACGGTACAATAAAAAGGAAAGACGTCACCGGAGCTGTTAGTTCAATGAAATCAATTGATATTGTGAGGGGAAATCCTTCCAGCCCCGTACAGGCCCTGCAAGGAACCGTACCAGGGGTAGTGATTACTAAATTAAGTAACAAGCCTGGAGCCCTTTGGTCGATCGATATACGTGGAGAAAATACCATTACTGCTGATCCAAATGCCGATGGCACAAAAAATCTTACGCTGACCAGCAGTACTCCTCAATCTCAAGGGACTGAACCATTGGTCGTAATAGATGGAGTTATTGGCGGAAAATTGATGGATATTAATCCTGCTGATATTGAATCTATCGACATTTTGAAAGATGCTTCTTCAACTGCCATCTTTGGATCCAGAGGTGCAAATGGTGTAATTATTATTACTTCCAAGAGAGGGATTTCGGGAAAGCCCAGGGTTACCTTCGACAGTTATGTTGGGATAAAAACACCCGCCCATCTGCCAAGAATGCAAAATGCGCAGGAGTTTTACAAGTCCACAATTACTGATGCTCAATTGAATGGTTCAAGCATAACCGAAGCGAATACATTCAACGTAAATGAGATGAACATTATCAATAACGGAAGATCAACTGATATTGTCCGGGAGTTAACAAAGCCAGGCATGAACACAGGCAACACGGTGGCAATATCCGGAGGAAACGATGCAACGACTTATCGTATATCGGGTGGTTATATAAACGAAGATGGTATGATTAATCTTACCAACTATAAGAAATACAATGTAAATGCCACAATTGATTCTAAAATTACTAAATTTTTAAAGGTTGGAGTAACAATCTATGAAAATTTCTCGACCAACCCGATGGGTTCACTTGAAGTACTTAGAACCGCCTATAGAACCAGACCAACAGTTACGCTTTTTTACAGTGATCTTGTTGCTGCGGCAATTGGCGGTGATGCAGCTATAGGACCGTTTAATGGATTTGCTGTAAAAATGGGCAGGAATGATACGATGAATCCACTGTTGGAATCTTCGAGCAAATCGAATTATGTATGGACACGAAATGTGTCAAGTCAAATGGGAAATGCGTATGCAGAGATTAATTTGCTTAAGGGATTAGTCTTTAAATCATCTATTTCTGCATCATATCAGCTAGCTAAACAGGACGAATACCGAGGTAAATATTCAAAATCAGTAAATCTTGGTGTCAATACAAGGGCATCAGTTGAGAATGATTATTTTTCTTCTTACACTTTTGACAATCAATTAAGCTACAATTACAAAAAAGGAAAGAGTAATCTGAGTGCTACTGCTTTACAAAGTGTTTATAAAACAACCACTGAAATGAACGTTATTGCAGTCACTGGTTTGCCATATGTTTCTTATTGGTATAATTTAGCCTCAGCAACGTCAACTCCTTCCATTAACAGCCAATTTTTTCAAAGGACGCTGGAATCCTATATGGGCAGAGTAAATTACACATACAATGACAAATACGTCTTCACTCTTACAGGACGTGGTGACGGTGCATCACAATTAGCAGAAGGACATAAATGGGCTTTTTTCCCCTCCGGAGCTTTTGCATGGCGTATGGTCGATGAACCTTTTATTAAGAAGATAGCTGCAATCTCAGATTTAAAGTTGCGTGTCAGTTATGGTCAGGTTGGTAATTCTGTTGTTGCACCCTACTCAACAACAGCAAATCTGTTAACTACCAATTACGGATTTGGACCAGTTGCCGGAATTGGATTTGCTCCAAATAACCTTGCCAACCAAGGGCTAGGCTGGGAGAGAAGTCAGGAGCTAAATCTTGGTTTAAATCTCGGATTTTTTAAAAACAGGATTACGGCTGCCATTGAAGTTTATGACAGAACTACCAAGGATTTGATCATGAAAGAGGCACTGCCAACAACTTCCGGGTTTAATACCATTACAGCCAATGTAGGCCGAGTCTCTAATAAAGGGGTTGAAATTCTTTTGAATACAGTGAATGTCGCTTCTAAAAGTGTGAACTGGACTACCGCTATAAATTTTGCCAAGAACGTAAACAAGCTTGAAGCATTACCAAATGGTGCTCAGTTTGGTTGGAGTGGATCCACCAATCCGGAGAATGTTCTGGCAGTTGGACAGCCATTAAAAAGCTTCCTGTATTTTCAATCTAAAGGTATATGGCAATTGAACGATAGTGTTTTAGCGAAAAGTTTTGGTGCTCTTCCGGGACAAGTTCGTATTGTTGACCAGAATAATGATGGTAAAATTACATTGGGAGTCGTAGGAAAAGATGACCGTGTGATTCTGGGATCACAATTACCAAAATTTACAGTCGGAATGACAAATCGTGTCAGCTTCAAAAATTTCGACCTCTCCGTTATGATGTATTATCGCAATGGAACGATGTATAAAAATGCCTTTTTATCTGGTTATGTCTCGGATGCTGGTGGTGGCGGCCGTCTGGCATTAAATTACTGGACTAAAAATAATCCTTCGAACGAAATGTATGGAATGGGTATTGCTGCAAATAATTACAGGGACGCAATATGTTTTGAAGATGCGAGTTTTCTTAGAATTTCCGATATTACTTTTGGATACAATATTCCAAAAGCTAAATTGGAAAAACTGTCTATTGACAGGGTACGTGTCTATCTTCAGGTGATCAATCCTGCCTATTTCACCAAATTTCATGGGGGAGATCCTGAATATAACGGAGGTGCTTATCAGGATGATGTACCATCTGAAACTTTCACTTTTGGATTTAATATTGCCTTCTAACTATTAAAAAATTAATTGTATGTATATTTATAATAATCTTAAAAAAGCTTCAATATTCTTCATATTGTTTAGCCTTTTACTGGTTGGCTGTAAAAAATCGTGGCTAGAGGAATACAACCCTGCCAGCAGAACAACCGATAATTACTACACAGATCCTGTCGGTTATGACGGCCTTGTAATCTCATGTTATCCTTTACTTAGGGACATTACCCAGCAAAGAAATTTAACGCTAAAAGGGACCGATATCTTTACAGCAAGTGGCTGGGGCGGCATATACTATAATCTGGCGAATCAAGTAGGTAATCCTCTCGATCAGTATGATGTCAGGTTCAATTCTTCAAATGGCAGTTTACAAGGCCTTTGGGATGTATTGTACCGTGAAATCAACAGATGTAATGCTGTAGTTGGGCGTGCTGATGCAGTGATAGGTATGGATGCTGCAAAAAAATCAATCAGGGTTTCTGAGGCTAAGTTTTTACGCTCACTTTGCTACTTCTGGGCCGTTCAACAATGGGGTGACATTCCAATGCCTCTGACAGAATCACTTAGCGGAAGTTTGAATTGGCCAAAAACGGCTTCGAAAGAGGTCTATAAACAAATAATTACAGATCTTACTGACTGTGCCGCAACCTTACCACTTCCCAGTGCAACTGATATTGGTCGCGCAACCCAGGGAGCTGCAAAATTTTTATTGGCTAAGGTCTATTTAACCAGAGGTTGGAATTACAGCAATTCCTTGGGAGGTACTGATGCTGATTTCACCAGTTCTCTTCAGATTTGTGACGATCTTATTGCTTCAGGGCTCTATCCAATGGAAACTAACTGGAATAATTTATGGCCAGTACATGATAAAAAAGTTACCGCAACTCAGCCATCAATGGCGGCTTCTGTAGCAATTGCAAATGTAAGTAAGGAGGTCATCTTTGCCGTACAATATTCAAATGCAGCATATTATTGGGGTGATGGGAATACGAATCCTGCGACGGGGTTAATTGGAAATAATATGCATAGTCAGTTTTATGGCGGTCCGAGCGGTGTCGCTCAGGCCGGGGGTACAACCCAGTTTTACAGTAAATTACAGGGGGATGGGAATAATCCCACCTGGGCAGCCTACCGCTTATTTGACCCTACTCTTGATGCCCGCTACGAAGGAACTTTTAACAGCGTTAGCTATGCAACTGTGGCTCAAACAATCAGCTTAGTCAATAACACCTATTCGCAAAGTATCAGCCTTACTTATAAAGTCGGCGATACTACTGCTATTGTTTTACCATGGAATAAGCCTGTTACTCTTGCATCTCAAAGAGGGAAGAACGTTTTAGGCGGCACTAAAAATTATTCAGTGTCAAATATGAGCGAAATTGTTGGATATGCCCCTATATCTCCTACCAAAGGCGTAGTAGATAATATGTTTTGGCCAACCCCTATGTTTTGGAAATTTTTCCAGCCAGGAGTTTCCTACAATGATGGTTTTTCTACTTTTAACGATCCATTATTCCGCTCGGCAGGATTGTACTTAATGGCAGCTGAAGCAATTGTGAAGGGCGCAGCAGGAGCTAAATTAGGGACAGCAGATGTTTACTATAACAAAGTACTGGATCGTGCTCTGGGATCGAATGCAGGTGTGAATCCAGTTCGTGCAGCAAATCCTGAATTAGGGAATGAGCCCATTACCAATATCGTTTCCTACAGAGCCACAGCGGGTAATATTACCATTGATTTGATTATGGATGAATCAGGCAGAGAATTTATGGGTGAGAGCCAGCGCTGGTACGATCTGAAACGTACGGGTACTTTTATCTCACGTACTTCAAAATATAATCCATGGACAGCATTTGGCCTAACAGGTACACCGGTTGTTTCAGCCATTCATAATTTGAGGCCTATTCCTCAGGGGATGATCGATGTCACCATTCCGACAATACTACAAAATCCCGGTTATTGACACCAATTTATCAGGTAAAAATTAACCAAAAGGGAGAAGAAGATTAAAGCCTTCTTCTCCCTTTTATCTGAATATTAAAATTGCAGTTTAATGAATCACTCTTTTAATAAAATGGACACAAAAAAGATCTTTTTTAGTCTGATTGGCTGTTTCTGCATTGCAGGTTCAATCTTGGCGCAAAACAATTGGACACCCTTGTTTAATGGAAAAACCCTTAAAGGTTGGAAACAGCTCAACGGCAAAGCAAAATACGAAGTCAAGGATGGCGCTATTATCGGAACAAGCAAGTTCGGAACAACCAACAGTTTTTTAGTGACAGAAAAAAATTATGGTGATTTTATCCTTGAATTTGAGTTCAAGGTATCAGACCGGCTGAACTCTGGAGTTCAATTCAGAAGTGAGAGTAAACCCGACTATAACGACGGTCAGGTTCATGGCTACCAATATGAGATCGACCCTTCGGCAAGGGCATGGAGCGGTGGAATATACGATGAGGGGCGCAGGAGCTGGCTTTATCCTTTGACCAAAAATCCGGAAGCCCGCACCGCCTTCAAAGCCAGCGAATGGAATAAAGCAAGGGTCGAAGCAGTTGGGAAATACATCAAAACATATCTGAACGGAACACTTTGCTCGGATCTGCTTGACGACCTTACCCTTTCCGGATTCATTGCACTTCAGGTACATCAGGTTAAGGACCCAAAAAATGAAGGACTGACTGTGGCTTGGCAAAACATCAGAATTTGCACACAAAATATTGAAAAAGAACAAATTGTCATTAAATCACACATATATCAGGTTAATAGCATTGACAATACAATCTCTGACCCGGAATCCAGGGAAGGATGGAAATTGCTATTTGACGGAAAAACTATGAATGGATGGAATGGGGCAAAATTGGGCGATTTTCCATCAAAGGTTTTTGTTGCTGATAATGGCATTATTAAAATTCATAAAGTTGAAGTGAACTCAGGTGGAATTATCACCGAAAAGAAATATAAAAATTTTGAACTGCTCGTTGATTTTAAAATTACCGATGGCGCCAACAGCGGAATCAAGTATTTTGTGAACAGGGACGAAAAAACGGGTGACTTTTATAACATTGGTTGCGAATATCAGATTTTGGACGATCTGATTCATCCTGATGCCAGACTGGGCGTTAAAGGCAACCGCAAACTAGGTTCATTGTACGACTTAATTGCTGCTCCTGAGGACAAATCTTATCGTCCAAAAGCCTTTAACCATGCCAGAATAGTGGTAAAAGGGAACAATGTAGAGCATTGGCTGAATGATGTGAAAATAGTCGATTATGAACGGAATACGCAAATGTGGCAGGCGTTGGTAAACTATAGTAAATTTGCAGATATTCCTAATTTCGGTAATGCAACCGAAGGAAATATCCTGCTGCAGGATCATGGCGATGAAGTGTGGTTCAAAAATATCAAAATAAAAGAATTATAGACAAGATTTTCATTTACAGACAGTTAATTTTATCCTAAATGAGACGAAGAGATTTTCTTAAAACAGGCACTGCGGCAATGACTGCAGCAGCCGGGCTTGCCATTATACCATCTGCTGTTTTAGGTAAGCGCTTTGGACATATTGCACCAAGCGACAAAGTAAACCTCGCCTGTTGTGGAATAGGCAACCGGGGCAAGGATATTATCAAAGATTTACACAAAACGGGTCTGTGCAACATCGTTGCGCTGTGTGATACAGAGATGGGTTCTGCAAATACTCAGGAGATACTCGGGAAATTTCCAGATATTCCGCGTTTTCAGGATTTTAGGGTGATGTTTGATAAAATGGGGAATCAATTCGATGCCATCACGGCAGGAGTTCCCGATTTCTCCCATTTCCCTATTACCATGCTGGCCATGTCGCAAGGCAAACATGTTTATGTGGAAAAACCCATGGCTCATACCTTCCATGAAGTAGCCTTAATGATGAAGGGTGAGAAAAGACACAAAGTGGCCTGCCAGATGGGTAATCAGGGACACTCAGAAGAGAACTATTTTCAGTTCAAGGCATGGACCGAAGCCGGTATTATCAAAGATATTACCAAAATAACCGCCTTTATGAACAATGGCCGGCGTTGGCACGGTCTGAAAGTTTCCGATTTTCTTCCAGAGCAACCTATTCCCGAAAATTTGGATTGGGATAAGTGGCTCACCACGTCACAATTCCGTAAATTTAACAAGGGATATATCAATGGCGACTGGAGATCATGGTTCGAATTTGGTAATGGAGCTTTAGGAGACTGGGGCGCTCATATTATTGATACCTCCCATCAGTTTTTAAAACTTGGCTTGCCAACTGAGGTCGATCCGGTTTTTATGGAGGGACACAGCACCTTTATTTTCCCTCAGGCTTCCACACTCATTTTTAAATTCCCTGAAAGAGACGGGATGCCTGCACTTGACCTGGAATGGTATGATGGATTTAACAACCAGCCTAAACTTCCTGACTTTTATGGCGAACCGGTACGCGCCAAAGATATTCCCCCTCCAACTTCGGGAAATATTAATACCAAAAGGTATCCGGGGAAAATTATTTATGGGAAAGAACTCACATTCAAAGGTGGTTCACATAGTGCCCCGTTAACAATAATACCGGAAGACAAAGCAAAAGAAATGGCTCACAAACTTCCTGAAGTTCCGGTAAGTCCATCGAATCACTATGCTAATTTCCTAAAATCCTGCAAAGGGGAGGAGAAATGCCGCTCTTCTTTTGCTGTAGCGGGTCCATTGTGCCAGGTAATGGCATTAGGCGTTTTGGCTCAGCGCTTAAATACGAAACTTATATTTGACAGGGATAAAAAACAAATTATCAACAGCAGCATTGGGAACAGTCTCCTCGTTGGACCTCCTCCGCGAAAAGGATGGGAACAATTTTATACGATGTAATCAAAAAATAAAACTTAAGATATGAGTTTCCCGGCTTTATTTTCAGACCCTATTGAAATAATATTTATTTTCAAAGTTATTTAACGCTATTCATGAACTAGAATTTAAAAAATGGAAAGAAATATCAATTCCGAAAAAGATGGTAGTAACATGGAACGAAGAAATTTTGTTAAAGCAATTACGATTGGTTCCGTTGGTGCTTTAGTCCTAGGATCTTCAGTATCTGCTTCCAATTCCGGAAATATCACTTCAGAAAATCCATCTCCGGCTGTAAAGAAAGTACTTATGAAAGTTGGTTGCCAGTCGGGAGGAACCACCACCGAAAATCTTGAGTTTAAAGCACGCCATGGTGTATTTAATATCGACGGAGGTTCTCCGAAATTCATTAAAGGAGTCGGATGGGATCTCGGGGATTCACTCGCAAAAAAAGAGGCTTGTGAAAAGTATGGAATTTCACTCGATGCTTATCATCTACCTTTAACTTCGGATGGGATAAATAAAGTTATATTCCCCAATATTATGCTTGGCAAAAGTCCTGAACGTGACAGGGAGATAGAAATGCTTCAGCAAATGATTACCGTTGCCGGAAAGACAGGAGTTCATTGTTTAAGTTACAATACGACCATCCTGCCAATTTTGCGTACCGGTAATACCATAGATCCCAAGCGGGGTAATGCCTCCTATACTTACTGGAATTATCAGGAATCCCTTAATAAAAATGAACCACTTACCATTGCTGGAGTAGTGTCTGCAGATCAGATCTACGAGCGGATCACCTATTTACTCGACAGGCTGCTTCCAGTTGCTGAAGAATACAAAGTCAGACTTGCCAATCACATTGCTGATCCGCCAACACATGCAGGTTTTCGTGGTATTACACGGTGGAACAGTCCTGATGTCTTTGAAGGAATAAAACGGTTTGCCAATCTTTATGCCAGTAAATATCATGGATTTAACCTTTGCCTGGGTTCAGTCGCCGAAGGATTAAAAGATCCAAAGACGGAAATTCTTCCCATCATAAAATGGGTGGGTGAAAGAAATAAAATATTCAATATTCATCTGAGAAACATAAAAGGGGGCTGGGATAATTTTCAGGAAGTCTACCCTGACAATGGGGATATGGACTTTTTCCGGATCCTTATGGTATTAAGAGATGTGAACTATCCATATATGATAATGCCGGATCATGTGCCTCATCATTCAGATCCTGCGAGCGGCAGTCAGGCATTTTCATTTGCTTACGGGTATATAAAAGGCCTGATACAGGCATTGTCAAGCGAATAATGTAAGTTGATAATGATGGATATCAATTCTGAAATCAATTGCACGCCCGATTTTTTTTTACTTTTAAAGAATAAAGAAGGATCAAAATGTTTGAAAATCAAAAAAGGGCTGAAGAAATAACTGTTGAGCAGGTAAATGGAAAGGTTCCGGTATATGCCGGGGCAAGTGCCACTACCACCAAGGAGTGCATCAGATTGGCAAATATGGCTTACGAAACAAGAGAGATTGAGAATTCCAAGGTACAGGCGGATTCTGATTATTCTGTTTATGCTGCCCTGGCTTATGGTGGCGATGATCACTCAAGCAATATAAAGTTCTACGAGAAAATTGCAAATATTGAGGTTACCCGATAGATAAGTGACTTACGTAATTGGAAAGAAACATAAACCATTTAAGATGAAAAAACTAATAGTTATCCTGAGCCTGGTTTTATGCATTGGGAAAGCAAATGCCCAAAACTGGGTCGATTCGCTCGATCTTTATGGTCGGGAAATATGCATGCCAGCCGATCAGTATAAATGGGACTGGGGACAAGCCACGATGCTCAATGCAATGGTACACCTCTTTAATTCAAAACCTGAATCTGAGAAACCGCAGTACCTTGACTATATCAAAACAGCGATGGATCATACTATTAATAGTGCAAACGGAGTGCATCCAAATGCGGTTGCATCCGGGCATGGTATGGCTTTTATGGCAAAGATTACCGGTGATCCAAAATATAAAGAGATCGCTGATAAAATTTATGCCGATTATCTGACCACTCCCCGGACAAAAAATGGCGGGGTGTCGCACAGGACAGAAACTGTTGAGATGTGGGATGATACAATTTACATGCTGAGCATGTATCTCCTTGAAATGTACCGGTATACCAATGATGAAAAATATCTCCGTGAACTGCTCGATCAGCTGCATATCCATAAAGAAAAACTTGCCGATAAAAAATGGGGACTCTGGGTTCACGGTTATGATGATGATAATGATGATTACAAAGATCGTTGTTGCCAGTTTGGGTGGGCTAATGCTACACCCGGTCGTACCAGCCAGGAATTTTGGGGACGTGGAAATGGCTGGGTCGTAATGGCAATTGCCGATGCCTTAAAAGCAGCTCCACCAAAATCAAACTATTTCAAGGCATTTGCAAGAGAACTGCGTTCAATTACGGGAAAGTTACCTCAGTTACAGGATCAAAAAACCGGGTTATGGTTTCAATTGCCAATTTATCCTGATAATACTGAAAACTTTATTGAAAGTTCGTGTTCTGCCATGTTTGCCTATGGAATAACAGTTGGCGTTAAACTCAAAGTATTGCCTGCTAAAACCTTTCGGCCGGTTATCGAAAAATCGTACTCCGGTTTGCAAAAATATGCAACAAAGCATGAAGGAAAATATTCCATCCCGACTCTGGTTTGTGAAGGAACATGCATCGGCGACAGGGCTTATTATTTCGGACGAAAAACAAAAGAAGGAATTAACTATGCTGTTGGTGCATACATTATGTTCGGCCTTGAGTACGAAAAATTAAATCAGAAAGATTAATTTTCCATGAAGAAAATTTTCCTCATTTTCTGCTTTCTGGGTGTGACACAGATACCTTTGCATGCGCAGGAAAGGGTATCGAATCAAATACCCCGGATGCCTGACCCACAAACACGACAGGCTACATTGGAACGTGAATGGGCTGCTCTGCAAAAAACTCCGCCAAATTTAGGTGTCCGTGATGTTTTTCTGTTTCTGGTGGATGCTCTGGATGCCCGGTTTCTGAAGCCTGATCAAGTTGAATGGGCGCTGAAATTAGTGCAGACCAGAGCTATTGCTGATCCGGCTGCTCCAAGCTATGGCAATATGTATTGGGGCTGGTCTGAAACAGGCGGCGATGTTGGCGACGGCAATAACGTGCAGTTTTGTGTGCAATATGGTCTCCTGATAAAATTACTTTTTGATGACCGGTTGTCGCCTGAAGCCAGGAAAACCCTCGATCAGATTTTTGAACTGGCTACCATAGGAATACGAAACCAACCGATACGCATTTCCTACACTAACATTTATGTGATGCGAATCTGGAATTTAGTAGCCCTGGGGCAAGTTTACAATCAACATTCCATTGTGGAAGAAGGACGAAAATTCTTTGACATTTGGCTTAACCACTTGGCGCGATTCGGCAACCGCGAATACGACAGTCCCACCTACTGCGGTGTAGATATCGAATCCCTGCTGCTAATCCACCGATTTTCGACGGATAGAATAATTAAAACAAAAGCTGCCGATGCCATTAACTTCTTTCTGACCGATTTGTGCTCGCATTACAACCTGCGGGGGGGATATCTTGGAGGAGCTCACAGCCGCGATTATAACCGAGTTTTTGGGCGTGACCTGCTCGAAGAAAAATATATGAATCCGCTGCTGGGAGGTGAAAACACCAACAACCATCTGTTTCACCAGATCTGTTTGTCGGAACTTCAGAAAATAGGGCTTACACCTGAGCAGAAGGAGCTGATGAATCGTAAAAACAGGTTTATTGTTCAGCGTTGGGACAGCATCCCAAATGCCTTTAGTTGCGATTATGTTGGTGAAAAAGTTTCAATTGCCTCATCGAATCAGTCGTACAGCCCCGATGATAAGTCGTTTGTAGTCTATCTTAGCAGTCCGAAAATACCTCAGATGCTTAATATTGCCTACAACATGGAGGGAAGAGATGACCATTACGGCACCTGGGCCGCCGAAGGGAAGGGCGAAAAAATGAAACAACTGATGCCGGCCAACTATCCTTCAAACGGGGGTTGGGGCAAAACACGCCACCTGATGTATTTTATGCAGGTGGCACAAAACAAAAACGAATTTGTGATGCTGGCAGCAGGCGACAAAGACCATAACTGTATCAATAATTACCTCAATTCAACCATCATTCTGCCCAATGCTTTTGATGAATTGTGGATGGGAAATAGTAAAATCAGTGTTCCTGAGGTGGGTGGCAAACTCGCATTTGACCAGACAAATACTTTTTTTGGCCGCTTTGAAGATGTTGGTTTTGCTATCCGTATTTTGTGGTCCAATGCAGATCAGGGAACAAAAATGACTCTTTGCAATGATGGATTTAACTACCAGCCAACAAGGGAAAATTTTAAAATGGCAAATGGCAAGGGATTACGATTAACACTTCAACATCCAAACAACGGGAAGGGAGTCATTGCGATGTGGTGGAAGGTGGAAGAGGGGATAAAAAGCGATGCCGATTTTCTGAGATTCAGGAAAAAAGTGTTGAACGCACCAGTGGCTGTCAATGAAAAAGACGGAATTACTGACATTTTTGTATCAACCCCGGCAGGAAAACTTGGGGTTGAAACTGATATAACCAACAAAAGACGGTTGAATTATTACAATCCAACCCCACTTCCACCCGATTTCCTGTTCAATATCGATGGTGTGGAAATAGCTAAACCAATCATGAAAAAATACATACAATGAAGACAAAAAGTGCCGTTTGCATCCTCCTGATTTTAATACTTTCTGTTTCAAATGCGAAAAGTATTACTCCCCCATACAAATCCAGGGAGCTTTTAAATCAACTCATCAGGTTAAATGATGACGATATTTCCAACTCTCTGAAGTGGCAATGGACAGATAAAAACAACGTTCTCTGCGGCGCCATCTTTGATGGTGACAGTATCGTTTCACCAAACGGAACAGCACATTTCATACAGAAACTGATGTGCAGCTATGTGTCACCTGTTTCAACCTGGTATCAATCAAAGGAGTTGCTTAACCGCATGATACTTGCTGCCAGCGGATTGATAACCTTACAGCACTCTGATGGCACGATAGATCTGGTGAATGCAAACTTTCACTCCACACCGGATCTGGGATTCACTATCTATCCGCTTGCCCTGGCCTACTCAATTATGCTGCAAAACAATAACTTAAACTATGGTGAGCTTAATTCATTGATGAAAAGGTATATGCTTAAAGCTGGTGATGCACTTTCCGTGGGTGGTGTTCATACCCCCAACCATCGCTGGGTGATTACCGGTGCACTTGCCTGGTTGTATCAGTTTTTTCCCGATCCGAAATACAAAGCCCGAGCCGAACAATGGCTGGCAGAGAAGGTTGATATTGACCCCGACGGTCAGTACCACGAAAGAAGCACGGCTGTTTATACCCCTGTTACCAACAGGAGCCTGATCGATATCGCCCAAAAAATGCATTATGATTACCTTTATGATCATGTACGAAAAAATCTTGATATGACTTTCTACTTCGTACGGTCTACCGGTGAGATTGCTACGGAATCTTCCAACAGGCAAGACAAATACCTTATAAGCGACATGTCGGGATACTACCGTTTTTATCGGTTCATGGCTCTGAAAGACAAGGATAGCCGCTATTCTGGCATGGTCGATTATATCGAAAAAACAGTTCCTTTGGCAAACCTGGGGGGAATGCTTCCCTATTTTTTAGAAGACCCCTCGATGCTTCAGGAGTTGCCGAAACCAACACCTCTTCCAACCAGTTATGAGAAACAATTTAAATTCTCCGATATGGTCAGAATCAGGGACGGGGAGAGTGATATGTCAATCATCTCCAATAATTCAACTTTTTTTAGCTACTTTAAAGGAACTGCGGCTCTTGAAGGGATGCGTATTTCGGCAGCTTTCTTTGGCAGGGGGCAGTTTCAAAGTGAAAAGATAGAAAAGATTGGAGATACCTACATTTTGTCATCAATAATCAAGGGGCCTTATTACCAGCCACTTCCAAAAGAAAAAATTCCAGCGGATGGCGAAGCGTGGGGTAAAGTCCCCAGAACCGAAAGGGAACAGTCAGAAATACAAACACTAGAAACAAAGATTTATATCACAAAAACCGACGGGAAAGTAAAGGTAAAGGTGTCGGTAAACGGACCTGAGAACCTGCCCGTTAGTCTTGAGCTGGGATTCCGTAAGGGAGGGATACTAAGTAATGTCACTAAAAAGGAGGGTGCAGATGCCGTTTATCTAATTAAAAACGGTGCCATAGCCCAGTACTCCAAGGATGGAAATACCATTACGGTAGGTCCCGGTATTTGCAAACATAAAACGACTCAGTTGAGAGGCGCTCTCCCAAAATTGCAGGCCGATTGTCTCTATTTCACGACCTATGCCCCCGGCGAATTTGAATTTACCATCGAATAAATTACAATGACACGAATAACAGCAACTATAATCCTGTTGATGAGCGTTGCAATCTTGTCAATTAGTGCAAACGAAAAGCCTTTGGTTCAGCTAAATGTGAATTGGCCCAAATTCATGGCTCAGCACGATTTGTTGTGGAATTGCCTCCCCGAAGATTATTTTGCCGGGGCTTTTGTGGGAAATGGTTTGCTGGGTACTATCCTTTTTAAAGATGATACTTCACCCAATACGCTCCGTTTTGAAATTGGCAGAACCGATGTATACGATCACCGGACAAAAGAGTCCAGCGCTTATGAAACTTCCAGATTGCCAATCGGTCAGCTATTGTTGACTCCGGCTGGAACGATTGAGAAAGTTCAATTAAGGAATGATCTTTGGAATGCCGAAATCAGAGGTGAACTCACCACCAATGCAGGCACAATTTCGTTTCGTTGTTACGTCCCTTCCGGCGAAGAGGTGATCGTAGTAAACATCAAGACGACAGGCCGCGAAAAAGCGGTGAAAATTTCCCTGCGCCCACAGCTGGCGCAAAGTGCAAGGTACATTGCCAAGAGAGCCATGGGTTTGGAACAAAATGTGGCCTATGTACAGAACCCTCCTTTTAAGATTGAAAAAACAGATGGTCTGGAAGTAGTAACGCAGCCACTGCTGATGGGTGATGACTATGCGACTGCCTGGAGTGACAAAACAAATCGCAACGGATCCCGTACTATTCTTGTCACAGTTGCCAACAGATGGGGAAAAACACGAAAACCTGGCTCCGGTTCAGCACTCGATGCCGTGGCAACCCTTAAAGCTGCTGAAAAGATTCATCCATTCGCACTGGAAACAGCCCACCGCACATGGTGGCACAATTACTATACGGCCAGCTTTGCTACTTTTCCGGATGCCCGGCTTGAAAGTTTTTACTGGATTCAACTGTACAAACTGGCAAGTGCCACCCATCCCGGCAGACCCGTTATCGATCTGTTGGGTCCATGGTTTAAACCAACAGCCTGGCCTCTGCTGTGGATGAACCTTAATGTGCAGCTGACCTATTATACCCTGGGAATAACCAATCATTCAGATATTGAACAAAATCTCTACCAGCTGCTCGAAAGACATAAAGATCAGATGATTGAGAATGTTCCGCCGGCGTTTCAATCTGATTGTGCAGGGATTCGTAATCCTGTTGGGTATGACGATTTATATGCTCCCTTATTTTTGTCAGATGATAAAAATAATGACAAGGGACTTAATATCATAGTTCTTCCCTGGCTGATGCAGATGTATTACCTCCACAACCGGAGGGTGATGGACGACAGGCAACTGAGAGAGTCGGTCTATCCTCTGATGCGCCGTGCTTTCAATGTCTACCTTCGCATCCTGTACCGCGGTGAAGATGGTAGGTTTCATATTCCTTACACCTATTCGGATGAATACGGCAATGCAAAGGAAACCAGTCTGAATATTGCTCTGGCCCGGTGGGGATTCAAGACGTTGATTGCCACTGCAGAGCGATTGAAAATTGACGATCCTTTGCTCCCCCGATGGAAAGAAACCCTTTCCAAAATGCAGGATTACAACACCGGTGAAAATGGCATAATGGTAGGGAAGGAGCTCCCTTTTGCAAAACCGCACCGTCATTACAGTCATCTGTTTGCCATTTTTCCGCTCTATGATATGAATATCGATAACGATGCTGCAAGAATTCCTTTGATGAAAAAGTCAGTTCAACACTTCACAGATCTTGATGGCGACAATTGCATCTATAAATTTTCAGGTGCTTCTTCCTTATGGGCCGCTTTAGGTGATGGTGACAAGGCACTGAAATGGCTCAACAGGTCATTGGAACTCCTTCCACGGTTTGGCATTCCTCCTGCTCCGGCAAGGATTCCAACACTTACTCAAAATACTTTCTACAGCGAACGTGAAAATCCAACGTTTGAATCACCCGTTTCTGCCTCACGCTGCATGCTCGATATGCTGCTTCAGACCTGGGGTGGAACTATTCGCGTATTTCCTGCCGTCCCTTCAACCTGGAAAGATGCCTCCTTTCACAACCTGCTCGCTGAGGGTGCCTTCCTGGTAAGTGCCGTTCGAAAATCAGGAAAAACACAATTTATCCGCATTAAAAGCCTGGCAGGAGAACCTTGCCGGATTAAATCTGATTTATCAGGAGAGGTCAAACTTGTGGGATCAAAAACCGCTGATATGCATCTGCTTAACGGAGTGATAACACTCAATTTGAAAAAGGGCGAAGAGGTGGTTCTTTATTCCGGAGAAATTCCGAAATCGTTTGCTGTTTCGCCACTACCGATGAACGAGGCTGAGATGAACGCCTGGGGAGTAAAAATAAAATAAAATTGTAAAATATATAATCATGAAGAAATTTTACTTGATGATAGTTCTGTGTTTAGTAGGTTTGGCTATTATAAATTGTAGTCCGACACCACCTGATTTTTATTCTTTCCCTAAAATAGACGTTCATACCCATTTTAACACGAATAACCCGATATTTATTGAATTGGGGGCAAAGGAAAATTTTAAATTTCTTTCAATTGTCACTTCCTCAGGCAGCCGGGTTCTTATTGACCGGCAGCTTGAATATGCAGTCGGATTAAAAAAGAAGTGCCCCGAAAATTTCAACTTTACAACTACGTTTTCCATGGAAAATTTTAATGAACCGGGATGGGAGGAAGAAGTGCTTGAAAAATTGAAAGCCGACTTTAAAAAGGGAGCTGTTGCGGTAAAAGTATGGAAAGATATTGGGATGGTTTTCAGAAATAAAGATAGTACCTTTATTATGATTGATGATCCCAAATTCGATAGAATTTTGGATTTTATTGAAGCAAATGGTAAAACGCTGGTGGCACATATTGCAGAACCCCGAAATTGCTGGTTGCCAATAGATTCAATGACGGTGAACAATGATAAGAATTACTATACAAAACATCCTGAATATCATATGTTTATGCATCCCGATTATCCATCGTACGACGAATTAATAGTTCATCGCGATAAAATGCTTGAAAAACACCCCCATTTGCGAGTGGTAGGTTGTCATCTCGGAAGCCTCGAATGGGATGTTAATGAACTTGCACTAAGGTTTGATCGTTATCCGAATTTCTTTGTTGATGTTGCTGCAAGAATTTGTCATTTCCAGGTTCAGGACCGAAAAAAAGTGCGCGAATTTATCATTAAATACCAGGACAGGATCCTCTACGGAACAGATCTGGAAGTTTCAGAAAATGAAGATCAAAAGAAACTATTCGAGGAAAAGAACCGGTATTATTTGGATGACTGGAAATACTTTACAACCGATAGCATTCTTTCGAACAGTAAATCAAATAAACCATTTCAAGGGTTGAATCTGCCCAAAGAGGTTCTGGAGCGAATCTACTTTAAAAATGCTTTAATTTGCTATCATGGAATTAATTAAGCAGGTATTTTGAAAGCTGATTATTAATGAGAGCAGAAAAATTGAAAACAAAATGATTGGCAAAATGTTGAATTTTAAAAATAGCTTTCACCTAATTGTGCTGATCTTTTTGGCGGCCCTTACCACGGGCAACGCTCAGGATTATAACTTTCGAAAGGGTAGTTTAATCTACGAAAACAGGTTTACCCAAAAACAGGAGGTCGCCGATTGGAGCATGGAAGGACCTGGCGTGCTTGAATTCAAGGATAACTGGATGGAAATGTATTCGCCCGGTGAAAAGTTTCACCATGTTTTCTGGTGTCCGAAAGATTTTCCGGTAAGTTTTGTGGCCGAATGGGAGGTACAGAACCTTAAGACCGATGCTGGTTTATGCATTATTTTCTTTTCGGCTAAAGGGAAAAACGGAAAAAATATTTTCGATTCATCTTTTCCGAAAAGGGATGGAACTTTTAATCAATATACCAAGAGCAAATTTTTTGATTGCTACCACATCTCCTATTATGCTAATGGCCGCGATGACCCTGGCAGAGAAACAGCACATTTGCGGAAAAACAGCGGATTTCAGATGGTGCAGGAAAAAGAGCCGGGTATTCCTTTAAAATCAACAGCAACTCATCAACTCAAGCTTGTAAAGGATGAAGCCCGGATTGTAATGTACGTAGACGGTCGCAAGATCATCGACTGGAGTGATGATGGCCGAAAGTATGGAGCAGTATTGCAGGATGGTAAAATAGGGTTCCGGCAAATGAAATGGACCCATTTCAGGTACCGGAATTTGAAGGTGTGGAATTTGAATAAAAATCAGGTCTCAAAATGAGAAAAAGCATAAAATGGAGTTTAAGCTTAGGTGGCGTTCTGATAATGGTCCTTGTGTTCAATAACCGGCAGCTTGCTTCAATGATGTTCGGTGAGCCGGCCTACATGAATGCACACCTGAGTCCGGGTAATGTGAAAGTTCCTACAACAAGAAGCATTGACTGGAAAACCCATTCAGCCTTTGCCGACAGTGTTTGTACCCGGTGGGCCGAAAGATCCATTTCAGAAAGAAACCTGGATGGGAAAGGCGATGTACCCAGGATTCTACTGGCGAAACTCAGGATGAACCATGACATTGCGGAAGTAAATAAAACAATTCTGAAAATGTCGGCATGGGGCATCTCCGGATCTTCATGGGTCCTGAACAAAAAGGGAGATTATGATTTCAGCATCACCATTTTCACGACCATTCTCTCCCTTTTTGGCGACCAGCCAGACTTGCTCTATCCTGCAACAAAGGATTATTTGCTGAATGTACTTTTGACTGAAGCCGGGAATAACTTCCGTACAACCGCTCCCCGGACTTTAGGGCTGGTAGCAGAAACAGAAAATCACGTGCTGATGACCGAAGGTTCACGCTATCTGAAAAACCGGTGGCTGATGAATCATGGAGAAAAAGATCCGCGGTTTGACAATGTTCAGAATGGCATGGAAGACAAATTATTGGTTTTTCTCGCCAGGATGAAAACAAATGGATTGTATGAATTCAATTCGTTGCCATACATTGGCTACACCATCACAGCACTGCTTAATCTTGAGGCATTTGGTTCTGAAAAGCTGAAGACGGAAGCCCGTAATGTATTGGATTACATGAACTGGACCTATGCCCTTGGAAGTTATCAGCTCAAACATTACCCACCCATGCGCCGGCGGTATGAAAAGGCCTCCATCCAGGAGATTACTACCGATTATCAATCCATTTTCATGAAAATGTGGCTGAGTTTTTCACCTGTGACAGCTTACGATAAAGATATCAGCAGTGGCGAAGTTCACGCGTTGATGGGAGCGATAATGCCTTATCGTCCAGCAGACAAGGTGGTAGAAATGATTTTTGACAAAGGGGATGGCTATTTTGTAAAACTTGGACATGGCCCAAAATCTTCGCCTGAAATATTTTCTGCCGGAAAGAAATTTTTGATCTCTGCAGGAGGTGTCAATCGTGGGAAACTCTCCATTATTGTCGCCCGGCCGATCACCCTTTTTTTGAAGGACCATGCATCAAAGCTCTCCCAAACATTTCATCTTGCCGGGCCGGGAACCGATTTTATGAAATGGAACAATACAGGTGTGTACGAAAATTTCGCCTGTGCCGCAGGACCGGTAAGTGTTCCGGAAGGATACAAAGCGATCACAGAAAATGCGTCCTGGAGGATATTCTCTACTCCTGATTCGCTGCTGATTGCGGTTCATTCTTCAGAAGATTTTGGACTGATCGCACTTTTTAAAATGCAGGATGCAAGTATTTTGTGTGCTGAACTGAAAAAGGCAAACCCGAATCCTGAACGGTTAAAAAACGGTTTCCAGTTTCCTGACGGACATAAAAGCACTTATGATGTGCTCGCGCCCAAAGACAAATGGGTATTGGTTTCGTCGGACGGATTGCTGCTTGACCGTGATTTCGACAAATGGCCACTTATTGATGGGAGGATTAGTGAATAAATAATGGTCAATTATCAATGTTCAATAACCTTTGTTCTGGATATTTATTATTATTGTGACGTATAATTGCAAAAAATAAATCTTTTCGGTTACTTAAAATCAGATGAAAATTAAAAAAATCATGAAAATTTTGATTCCGGTTGCGCTCTTTATGCTGGTTTTTGGCAACAGCCAATTGGATACCTTGCTCTTTGGAGAAGCAAGGGTAAAAAAAGAGATACTAGCTGCGAGTACCCTTCCAATTCCAACGAAACGAACCGTCAGGTGGGAAAACAGTTCATCTTACGCCGATAGTTTATTCCGGACGAGGGGAAAAGAACCATTTCGCAATTGGAGTTTTGAAGATAAAATGGATCTTCCCCGGACACTGCTTGCACATCTTCTGGCCAGTAATGAAATCGCTGAGGTAAATAGAATGATGATAAGCATGAAACCATGGGGTACGCACGGATCCAAATGGCTCCTGAATCCCAAAGGTGGTTATGACTTTTCGGCAACTGCACTCACAACCATCCTTTACCTGTTTGATGACAAACCCGAAATACTTTATCCTGAAACAAAAAATCACCTGGTGAAAGTTTTGCTCAACGACCAGGGCGAGGGGTTCTCCGACGCCGTACCTCACACCCTGGGGCGCATCAAAGATTCTGAAAACCACGTCCTGATGGCGCAAGGTTCGAAATACCTGAAGAACCGTTACCTTATGTTGCATGGAAACCACGAAGCTAAATTCAACAATGAACAGAACGGCATGGAGAATGGAATACTTGACAAACTGAAAGAGCTTTCCGAAATGGGCTTGTATGAGTTTAATTCGATCCCTTACCTCGGATATACGCTGGCAGCATTGCTCAACCTGGAGGCTTTCGGCTCGGAGAATGTTAAAAAAGCCTCGCGTGATGTACTTGATTATCTTTGTTTTAGTTATGCTATTGGTAGCTACCACTTTAGATATTATCCACCCTTTCGCAGGAGGTACGAAAAGGCAAAAAGCGAGGCTTTGTCAAAAGATTACCAGACTGTTTTTATGAAAACATGGATGAGCTTTCATCCATCTATAAAATCCAACAAGCGCATCGAAAGCGGCGAGAGTCATGCGCTGATTGCGGCCTGTATGCCCTATCGCCCTGCAGATGAGGTGATCAGCCTGATCTTTAATAAGGCACCGGGATACTTTGCACGGCTGGGTCATGGTAGCGGCAGTTCTCCGGAGCTATATTCAGCAGGCCCCGGCTATCTGCTCAGTGCAGGAGGGGTCAACAGGGGGAAATGGTCGGATATTGTGGCCCGACCGATCACACTGTTTCTAAATGATAATGCCGCCGTACTGGCAGATCTCTTTCATGTGGCAGGCCCTGGCAACGATTTTATGAAATGGAATAACACAGGTGTCTATGCGAATTTCGCCTGCGCCGCCGGACTGGTAGCTGTTCCTGAAGGGTTTAAGCCCGTGTCGGAGAACGAACAATGGAAGATATTCGGTGTTGGTGACACACTGCTGATTGCAGTTCATTCTTCAGATGATATCGGAATTCTGGCAATTTTTGAAAAACAAAATCCGCAGGACCTTGCTAAAAAACTGATAGAGGCCAATCCTGATCCCGAAAAGCTGAAGTCGCAATTTCAGTTTCCAGCAGGTTCTAAAATTGATTTTGATGTAAAGGCTCCAAAAGATAAGTGGGTAATAGAGGCCGTTGACGGGAAATCCCTCGACAGAGATTTTGACAGTTGGCCTTTGATCTCAGGCGTGTGGGATCAAAAAAATACGAATGATCATTGACAATTATTTAATTCTCATCACTTAATGCTGCTAATTTTATGCTTTCAGTTCCAAAAATAAAATGGAAATACCTGTTCCTTCTGATCGGGATCGTTTCTTTGGTTTCCGTTGTCATTGATTTGTACCGACTCTCAACCTATAAGGCGCTGCCTCAACGACCCGAAAAAAAGATTCAGACTGATCAGAATCAGGTCTATTATGACTTATCGAATGGCAGCAGCACCATTGAGTGGAGCCGTTTGGATGGAACGCTTGAATACACTGATGGTCAGTACGATTGCTCGGATTTTAACCTGGTAAATCTGCTTCGCATAGTTTACGAATATGACGGTCAGATACCGGCAGCCACAAAGAACAAGATTGAAAAGACCCTTTTAAATTTCAGGTACTGGTGGGATGAGCCGGGCGAGAATTCGATGTGTTACTGGAGCGAAAACCACCAGGTTCTTTTTGCCTCGGCCGAATATTTGGCTGGACAAAAATACCCAGACAAGCTCTTTCCCAAAAGCGGGCTGACAGGAAAGCAGCATCAGGCCAAAGCCCGAAAAAGAATCCTCGACTGGATGGAGATGCGCTGGAATTATGGATTTACCGAATTTTATTCCAGCGTTTATTACAAAGAGGATATTGGGGGAATGATCAATCTGATTGATTTCGCGGATGATGAGATTTCTAAAAAAATGCAAATCAT